>JAMCQN010000051.1:1279-24724 GCA_023382055.1 Chloroflexota bacterium | reverse complement strand
TGTCGCTTGGCTCTCCCAATCCAGCAGTCGATCTATCTCCTGCTCCATCGCCGCCATCAACTTCGCCTTTATTTCTGCTTTCGTTTTCGCCATACCCCTAAGTTTGCCACTTTTGCGAAATGCACCCGACGCGCTGGAGTGCATTGCAGACGCGGTCCTGCGCCCTGTAAAATAAAGATTCAAGCAAGTGTAATGTTGTGATCGTTTTTACTTGAGGATGATGTTAACCATATCGGGCGACTTATTAGCCAGAATGCACGCTCATCTGGAGGCCGGCTACCCCAGCGAGGCCTGCGGCATTCTGCTCGGAGACGTGACGTTCCAGAACGGCGCGACGCGTACAGCCGCGAAATTCGTCAAAGACCTGGTGCTGGCGCCTAACGTCTGGGAAGTGGAATCGGAACGAGAGGGCCAGCGCAACCGTTACCTGATTTCGCCGGAGGATGTGGCGCGCGCCGACTGCGAGGCGAACCGGCAGGGATTGGACATTGTCGGTTTCTTCCATTCCCACCCCGACTGCCCCTCGCGGCCATCCGAAACCGACCGCGAATTTGCCTGGCCGGTCATTTCGTTCGTCATCGTGTCGGTGGAGAAGCGCAAAGCGGCAACGACGAACTCCTGGGTGCTGCGGGATGACCGCAGCCGGTTCGATGAGGAAATCGTGCAGGTAAGCTGAGTGGATATTCGAGTATCCTTAACCCCTATTGGTTTCATCGTGTCGTGTTAGCGGAGGATTTGTAAAAGATGAGTGTCATGATTCGTATTCCGACGCCGTTGCGGCCGTATGTGGGCGGCAGCAAGCAGGTGGACGGTCAGGCTGGGACGGTGGAAGGCGTGCTGGCGGCGCTGGCGCAGCAGTATCCTGATCTGCAACGCCACCTGTTCAGTGAACAGGGCAAGCTGCGCTCGTTCGTGAACGTATACCTGGGCGATGAAGACGTGCGTTATTTGAAAGGGACGGAAACAGTGGTGCCGGATGGCGCAACGTTGAGCATCGTGCCGAGTGTGGCGGGCGGCGCCGTCGGCCATTCGCACAACGGCGTTGTGGATGTCACGCTGTCCAACGAGGAAATCCGGCGTTATTCGCGCCACCTCATCATGCCCGAAGTGGGCATGGGCGGCCAGAAGCGCCTGAAGTCGGGCAGCGTGCTGCTGGTCGGCGCCGGCGGGCTGGGTTCGCCCGCCGCGATGTACCTGGCTGCCGCCGGCGTCGGGCGCATCGGCATCATGGACTTCGACGTGGTCGATGAATCGAACCTGCAGCGCCAGATCATCCACGGCATGAGTACGCTGGGCAAATCCAAACTGGAAAGCGCCAGGGCGCGCATCCATGACATCAACCCGTTTATCCAGGTTGACACGTATGAGGAACTGCTGACCAGCGAAAACGCCACGCGCATCTTCGCCGATTACGACGTGATCGCGGACGGCACCGACAACTTCCCCACGCGTTATCTGGTGAACGATGCCTGCGTGCTGCTGGGCAAACCCAATGTCTATGGCAGCATTTTCCGTTTCGAGGGGCAGGCGTCGGTCTTCTGGGCTGAGCGCGGGCCGTGCTATCGCTGCCTGTACCCGGAGCCGCCGCCGCCCGGTCTGGTGCCTTCGTGCGCCGAGGGAGGCGTTCTGGGCGTGTTGCCCGGCGTCATCGGCGTCATTCAGGCTACCGAGGTTGTGAAGCTGCTGATCGGCGAAGGCGAATCGCTGGTCGGCCGCCTGTTGCTGTACGACGCGCTGGATATGAAGTTCCGCGAGTTAAAGCTGCGCAAAGACCCGACCTGTCCCATCTGCGGCGAGCACCCCACGATCGATCACCTGATCGATTATGAAGCCTTTTGCGGTACGTCGCTCCGCGGCGTCGATAACACGGACACCACACCTATCACGACGGATGAGATCAGCGTCAAGGACTTGCAGCAGCGCATGAATGCCGGCTTGCAGGGCGCTACGTTACTCGATGTGCGCGAGCCGCATGAGTGGGAGATCGTGCGCCTGCCCGGCGCAAAATTGATCCCGCGCATGCAGTTGCCCAACCACCTGAACGAACTCAGCCAGACCGACGATCTTCTGGTGTACTGCCGCAGCGGCGTGCGCAGCGCGCAGGCTGTGGCGTTCCTGAAGTCGATGGGGTTCAGGAAGGCCAGAAACATCCGGGGCGGCATACTGGCGTGGGCGCGCGAGGTTGACCCGTCGTCGCCCGTTTACTGAGAGAACCCAGACTCCCGGAATCTCGGAGATTCCGGGAGTCTATGCGCGACTGTTTTACGAGTCACGCGAGTTCAGTTAAACTCTACTGTGTCTGTGGTTTACACAGTCAGGAGAGACGCCATGATCGACTTTGGGCGAGCCATACAACATCCCTTCGAAGATAAAGACTGGTTGGTGAAAATGCTGGTGGGCGCCGGCGTCAGCCTGGCGCCGATCCTCAATTTCGCGATGGTGGGGTATTCGCTGGAAGTCCTGCGCAACACATCGCGCGGCCAGGATGTGCCCTTGCCCAAATGGGACGATCTCGGGAAATACCTTGTCGACGGCCTCAAGTTATTCGTCGTGCAGTTGATCTATACCATCCCCATCCTTGTGGTTTTTTTCGGAATCACGTTTGTGGGTGTGGGCTTCGGGGTCGCCGCCGATCGCATGTCGCGATCGACACAGGATGCCCTGGGGGCCGGCTTCAGCATCCTGACGCTGGCTATGTCCTGCCTGGCAGTCATATACGGGCTGCTCTTTGCGGTTATCGAGCCGGCCCTGTATATCCAGGTTGCCCGCACAGGGCAGATCGGTGCGGGCTTCAATTTCAAAGAGATCATGGCGGTGATCAGGCGCAACACGGGCGACTATGTCCTGGTGGTTTTTGTGCCGCTGGTGATCGGCTGCGCATTTTCGATAGTCTTTGGCATCATCGGTCTTGTTCCCTTTGTCGGGTTATGCCTGATATTCCTGTTTGTACCCGTCGCCCTGGTCTTCGCTCCCTATATACAGATCGTACTCGGCCACCTGTACGGACAACTCATCCGGGCATGATGCGACATGCTAAACTAGGAACGTGGCACAGGCACTCTACCGGAAATGGCGACCGCAGTCGTTCGACGACGTGGTGGGCCAGGAACACATCACGACGACGCTCAAGAACCAGATAGCGACTGACCGCATCGGCCACGCTTACCTGTTCGTCGGCTCGCGCGGATGCGGCAAGACCACTACCGCGCGCATCCTGGCTAAAGAGATCAACCTGGCGGGGCATACGGCAGACGCGTCGTTTGCCGCGCGCATTGCCGAAGGGATCAGCGAAGGTCGCGCCATTGACCTGATCGAAATCGACGCCGCCTCGCACACCGGCGTCGACGCCATGCGCGATGTCATCGATAAAGCCGTGTTCCAGCCGACCGAATGGCGCTACAAGGTCTATATCATCGACGAAGTGCATATGCTGTCCACGTCCGCGTTCAATGCGCTGTTGAAAACGCTGGAGGAGCCGCCGCCGCACGTGGTGTTCATCCTGGCCACGACCGACCCGCAGAAAATCCCGGCCACGGTGCTGTCGCGCTGCCAGCGCTTCAACTTCAGGCGCGTGCCGGTGAAGCTGATCGTCCAGCGCCTGCACGTGCTGTGTAACGGGGAAGGCATTGAGGCGGATGAGCATGCCCTGATGCTGATCGCGCGCTATGCCACCGGCTCGCTGCGCGATGCCATCAGCCTGCTCGATCAACTGGCTTCGTCCAATTCGCTGCGCATCACCGCCGACGACGTGCGCGAGGCGCTGGGTGCGTCGGACTCAGCCACCGTTCGTGTATTGATGGATGGCCTGGCTGCGCGCGACGCCGCAGCGGGCATGGACACCATCCAGAACGCGATCGACCAGGGCGCAGACGCGCGCCAGATCGCGCGCCAGATGGTGGATTACCTGCGCGCCGTGCTGCAGGTCAAAGTCAGCCAGAAGGACACACAAGCCCTGTCCGGCGAATTGAGCGAGTCCGAGAAACTCGACCTGGTGACATACACCGATAAAATCAGTTCGGCGTCATTGCTGCGCGGCATCCGCGCGTTCAGTTCCGCCATCAACGATATGCGCAGCAGCCTGGATGCGCAGTTGCTGCTGGAGATGGCCTACCTGGAGTGCGTCATCGCAGACGAACCGGCAGATGGCTCTGATAAGAAAGAGGAAGACAGGAGTCAGAGGTCAGAAGTCAGAGGCCAGAAGTCAGAGGCCAGGGGGCAGAGGCCGGAGGAGAGAGGTCAGAAGTCAGACGTCAGAGGTCAGAGGCCGGAAGCAACGGGGCGGGGTCAGGTTGAGCCGGCGCCCTCCGGTGTTCCGGCAGCGGGCGGTGCAAGCGGCGCGAGCACCGAGACGCTGCGCGCCCACTGGAAGCAACTCATCGCGGAAGTGAACACCGTCAACAAACCTGCGGCGGCATTGCTGCGCTCGTGTCACCCTTACTCCCTGGAGAGCGACATCGTCCGCATCAAGGCGGATCACGATCTGTTTCGCGAGAGACTGAACGATCCAAAGAATAAGGATGTCGTCACTGCGACGCTCAACCAGTTGCTCAATGGCAAATACGTGGTACAGGTATTCACCGGCCAGCCTGAACAGGAACCGGACCTTAACGACGATCCGGTGGTAAAAGCGGCAAAGAAACTTGGCGGCAAACTGAGAGAATAAGGAGAATTATGGCAAAAGGAAGAAGAAGCGATTTTATCCCGCGGGCGACACAGCAGCAACAGCCCGGCCAGGGCAACATGATGGCGAAGATCCAGCAGATGCAGGAAGAAATGCGCAAGACGCAGGAAGCGCTGGAAACCGAGTTTGTAAACGTGACCGCTGCGGGCGGTGCGATCACCATGGTGATCACCGGCCATCAGCGTGTGCAGAGCATCAAACTCGATCCCGCCCTGGTTGACCCTAACGATATCGCGATGCTGGAAGATACGCTCGTTGCGGCAGTCAATGAAGCCATCCTTGCCTCGCAGGAATACGCCGCCAAGCGCCTGGAAACGGTGACCGGAGGCATCTCGATACCCGGTCTGGTATAGCGCTTTTGTCCAATGCCACAGCCTATTAAGACACTCCCGCCCTCCGTAACGCGGCTGATCGACGCATTCGCGCAATTGCCGGGGATCGGACCGAAATCGGCATCGCGCCTGGCCTATTACCTGTTGCGGGCGCCGACAGAGGAATCGCTCGCGCTGGCCGATGCGCTGCGCGACCTGCGCACCCGCACGCGATATTGTTCGGTGTGCCAGAACATCACGGAGAGCGATCCCTGCGAGGTGTGCGCCGATCCCACCCGCGATCAGGGGTTGTTGTGCGTCGTCGAAGAACCGCTCGACGTAACCGCAATTGAGCGGTCGCGCAGTTTTTCGGGCTTGTACCACGTATTGCATGGCGTGATCTCGCCGATGAACGGAATCGGCCCGGACGATCTGAAAATCCGCGAATTGCTGGCGCGCGTCGCGCGCGGGGCGTCCGGCGAGGCTTTGCCGGTGCGCGAGATCATCCTGGCGACAAACCCGACCCTGGAAGGCGAAAATACCGCCGCTTACATCCAGCGCAAACTGGCAAACGGCGCGGTCAAAGTCACGCGGCTGGCGCGCGGCCTGCCGGTCGGCGGCGATCTGGAGTACGCGGACGAAGTGACCCTGAGCCGCGCGCTGGAAGGCCGCCAGCTGATGTAAGGTGGATTGCCACTTTTCCCCCTCGTGCATCGTATTGACGACATTGTGTTTCAACGTTCATCAAAGTTCATTCACACACCTCAGGAGGATACGACATGTCTGAAGTCATCTCGAACGCAGCCGGTCAGCGGTTGGACGTGGCCGATCCAAAGGTCGCCATGACCGCCACAACGATGGGGGGTTCGCCGTACCAGGTTCTGGGTGTCGTCATGCAGACACTCGCCATAAAAATGCGCGCCCGGCAGGCCATCTACAGCGAGAGCGGCTCCCTATCGTGGATGGCCGACGGTATCACTATGAACACCAACATGGGCGGTGGCCTGGGTGGGCTGTTCAAGCGCGCCGTCAGCGGTGAATCCCTGTTCCTGGTTGACTACACCGCAGAGCGCGATGACGCGCTGATCGCCTTCAGCAGCGAAGTGCCCGGCAAGATCATCCCGATCAACCTGGCGCAGGGGCAATCGATCATCGCGCAGAAAGATGCATTCCTCACGGCGGAAAAGACGGTGAATATGACCATCTCATTCAGCCGCAAACTCGGAGCGGGTCTGTTCGGCGGCGAGGGCTTCATCCTGCAGAAATTCGACGGCCCCGGGACGCTGTTTACGGCGCTCGACGGCGAGGTGGTCGAATATACGTTGGCGCCGGGCGAGCGGCTGAAGGTGGATACCGGCCACGTGGCTATGTTCGAGCCGACGGTGGGCTATGACATTGAGATGGTCAAGGGTTTCAAGAATGTCCTGTTCGGCGGCGAAGGGTTGTTCTTTGCCACACTCACCGGCCCCGGCCGCATCTGGCTGCAGACCATGCCCCTGTCTAAACTGGCCGGCGCGCTGATCAAATATCTGCCCAGACCACGCAGCAGCGGATAAAAAAGGCGGCAACCCGTAATGCTGCCGTCTGAATCGTCGGTCCTCGCGGTCAATGCGCAAAGTTCCGGTTGCCAAAAGCGTCCCTTCGGTCTTTGCGCGGCTCTTAGCCCCCGTCAGCGGGGGCGGCATCGCCGGACATCGCCGAGGACGGGTATGTGGAGCATATGCTGAACAGCGCGCCAATATTTGAGGCGACCAACTCAGGCGGCGGGAGCCGAGACCAGTTGCGGCTGCTGGCTGAGGCGCTTCAGAACCCGCAGGTGACTGGCGATAGCCCCGCGCCACGTGGGAATGCTGTTATAGGTCAGGCCAAAATCCGCGCACGTGTCTCTGACAATCCTGGACAGGGCCGGGTAGTGCAGGTGGCAGATATGGGGGAACAGATGATGTTCCACCTGGAAGTTCAACCCGCCGGCGTACCAGTTCAGGAGCTTGTTGCCCGGCGCGAAGTTCACGGTCGTCTGCACCTGGTGAACGGCCCACTCATTCTCGATGACCAGCGGATCGCCCGCCGGCTCTGGAAATTCCGCCGCGTCCATCACATGCGCCAGTTGGAAGATCGTCGTTAATGCCAGGCCGATCGTGAACATCACGATCAGGAAGCCCAGCAGAACCTGCCACCAGGGAAAGACCAGCATGGGAAACCCCAGCATGATGGACAGGATGGTGATCTTGCCGCCCCAGAAGACGAATTTCTCTTTAAGGCTCAGGGGCGGGTATTTATGAAACTCATCGGTCTTGCCGGTGAAGTAAATCTGGAAATCGCGGAAGAGCAGCCACTGCATGCCCGCCAGTGAATACACAAACGGCACGTAGAAATGCTGGTAGTGGTGCAGGGGCTTCCATGGGTCGTGCGGGCTGAAGCGCAGCAGGCCGTTTGTCTCCAGGTCCTCGTCCAGGCCGGCGATATTGGTATAGGTGTGATGCCAGATGTTGTGCTTCTGGCGCCAGAATGCGCTCGAACTGCCCAGCAGTTCCATCGTCATTCCCATGAGTTTATTGACGGCGGGCGATTTGGAATATGCGCCGTGGATGGCATCGTGCATGATGTTGAAGCCGATGCCGGCGGTGGCCAGGCCGAATGAAATGCACAACAGCGCGTTAACGAGTGGATGGAATCCGCCCAGCATGATCAGCAGGTAAGAGACCAGCCACCAGCCCATAATGATGGCTGTCTTGACATACATCGCGGGCACATCCCGCATAGGCAGTTTCTTGTCTTTCAGGTAGGCTTCAACTCGCTCGTTGAGCGCTTTGCGGAAACCGTATTGTCTGGTGAAGGGAATTGACTTGGCGGATTTTTGTTTGACTATCGATAAAGCGGGCATTCAGGGCGTTCCATCCTCTACGAACCGATTTGAGCATCGATGATACACACATCGTTAGGGCTCAATCCTACCACGCCGCCGGGCAGGTCGCGCAGCGGCGCACAACTCAGCGGCGCACAACTCAGCGGCGCACAACTCAGCGGCGCACAACTCAGCGGCGCACAACTCCGAGTTCTGCCGAACTGCGTTCGGCTTGAGAACTCGGAGTTGTGGCAATGTCAATAGGCGCCCCTGGCCGACAGGAGGAAGGGCAGCGTCTTCAACGCGATGGTGAGGTCCAGTGAAGGCGACCAGTTCTCGATATAGTAAATGTCGAGCAGGCAGGTTTCATCAAAGGTCAACTCGCTGCGGCCGCTGATCTGCGATAAACCGGTGATGCCGGGGCGCACGCGCATCCGGGCGCGGTGCCAGTCGTTATATTGCGCCACTTCCTCCGGCAGGTTAGGGCGCGGCCCGACGATGCTCATCTCGCCGCGCAGAACATTCCAGAACTGCAGCAACTCGTCGATGCTCAAACGGCGGATGATGCGCCCGATGCGCGTGCGGCGCGGGTCATTCTTCATCTTGAACAGGGGGCCATCGGCCTCGTTATGCTGCATCAGAAACGGCTTCTCGGCGTCGGCGCCGCTGCGCATGGAGCGCAGCTTGTACAGCTTGAACGTCTTGCCGTGTTTGCCGACGCGTATCTGCGAGTAAATCGGCGAGCCTGGCGACTCCAGCCGCACCAGAAGGGCGAAGATGCCGACTACCGGCGCGCTGACCAGCAGCGCCAGGCTTGCGCCCACCAGATCAAACAGGCGTTTGACCAGATTGTCATCCGGGCTGGTGCGGTCAGCGCGCATGCTCAACAGCGGTATGCCGCCGAAATCGTTCACGTCGATGATGCCCATGTTGATCTGCAGTAGTGAGGGCACAACGCGAGCGCGCACGCCGCGATGATGGCACAACTCGACGACCTGGGTGATCTTCGGCTGCGCCGACCAGGGCAGTGTGATGACGACTTCGTCGATCTTCTGGCTGCGCAGCAGGGCCGGCAGCGCATCCAGCGCGCCCAGCGCCGGGAAGCGCCCGATATTCGTCGCGCCGCGCAGCGGGTCGTCATCGACAAATCCGATGCAACGGTACCCCAGATCAGGTCGCGCGACGAGGGTGCGCATGACGGCGCGGCCCAGTTCTCCGGCGCCGATAATCAGAACGTTGGCGATGCCGTAACCGCGCTTCCGGATGATGGACTCGACCACGCCTTTGACCCAGCGCGCGATGCCGAGTAATACGATCACGGCAAGCCCCGCCTCGACCATCATCAGGCGCGAATAGGTCATCGGCGAGGTCATGAAAATCAGCGCCAGAATGGCGATCATCACCTTGGCGGAACTGTTGATGATGAGGTACATCTGGTCCAGCCACGGCGATGCGCGCCGCGGCTTATAGACCCCGTCGATGCGGAACATCAGCAGGTAGGCTAATGTGAAGACGATCTGGATGATCCAGTAGTCCTCAAGCCGCGCATCGAAGCCGGTTTCGCGGAACCACTGAAAGTTGTAGCGGATGTAGTAGCCAAGAACGAATCCGGCGTTGATGAGCACAACGTCAATGAGCAGGATCAGGAAACGGCTTTGAATTCTCATCAACGCAGCAGCAGGTTTTACCGGGCTGTATCAAGCGGGTAATCGTAAATGCGATACTTTTTATACAGTTCAGGATCGGCATACTGAATCACGCGGTTCATGTCGTCGTTGGTTTCTAATATCCAGGAGCACTCGCCGCCGATCAGGCCCTTCTTCAACGCCACCTCCAGGGTCATGTAGATCATGACGGCATCCACGCCGGACATGCGGTATTCCGGCAGCACGCCCAGGATGATCAGGCGCAGCGCGTTGACCATCGTGCGGCGATACCACAGAAACTTGAGCAGCGTCCAGATTTCCGGCGTCTTCGGATTCGGGTAGGCTTTGCGCAGAGGCCGGTTCACATTGGGCAGGCTGATCGACACGCCGATCGGTTCGCCGTCCTTTTCGGCGATAAACACCATATCCGGGTCGACAATCTGCTTCAGGTTTGCGCCGAGGTGGTCGATCTCGTGGTCGGTCATCGGCACAAAACCCCAGTTGCGCAGCCAGGCTTTGTTGTAGATCTTCTTGATTCTATCGACTTCTTCGTCGAATCTGCTCATATCGGCGGTGCGCACCGTGAATTTGCCGCGCTTCATCGCCATCTGAGTCACGCGCTCGAAGCGGCCGCCTACGATAATGTCCCTGCTGTGCTCTGTGGATGCCCACCAGGCGTACAGGTCCATCTCCTTCTTGAACCCGTAACGTTCGAGCAGGTCGATATAGTAACGCGGGTTGTAGGTCATCATCAACTGTGGCTCGGAGTCAAAGCCGTCGATCAGCAGACCGAACTCTTCATTGGCGCTGAAGGTGGCGGGGCCGCGCATTACATTCAAGCCTCTGGCTTTCAACCAGTCGCGCGCGGTATCGAGCAGCGCCCTGGCGACATCAAAATCGTTGATGACTTCGAAGCTGCCGAAGAAACCGGTTCTGTCGTTGTGATACTCGTTATGCCGCTTATTATGAATCGCTGCGATCGTGCCCACTACCTTGCCGGCGCGCCGCGCCAGGAACAGGGCGACATCGGAGTGTTCAAAGAAGACGTTCTTCCCAGGATCATAAAACGCCTCGCGCTCGCTGATCAACGGGGGGACCCAGTACTGGTCTCCTTTGTAGATCTCCCACTGGAAATCAATAAACTTTCGGCGTTCGGCTTTTGTCTTGCATTCCGTAATTTCAATAGACGCGTCAGAAGGCATCGGGGTGCTCATCGCCTGGTTCAGCATGGGCATAATTGTAAATCACCTTCGTGGGAATACTTCGGCTTGACAGCCCGCCAGGACGTCACTATGCTTTCGAATGATCAAGGAGATGAACAGTGACAATGGTTGAACGCCTGCGCGGCGAGGCGGAGGCGCTGCGGGACCGCATGGTCGCCGTGCGGCGCGATCTGCACGCGCATCCCGAACTGGGTTTCAAAGAGGTGCGCACCGCCGGCATCGCCGCGAAACGGCTGGGAGAGCTGGGATATGAAGTGCAAACCGGCGTCGGCAGAACCGGCGTGGTGGGCGTGCTGGAAGGGGAGAGGCCCGCGCAGGATAGCCGGGTCCTGTTAATGCGCTTCGACATGGATGCGCTGCCAATCCTGGAAGCCAATGACCTGCCCTACCGTTCAACCAATGACGGTGTCATGCATGCGTGCGGTCACGATGCCCATACTTCGGTCGGCCTGGCGGTCGCGGAATTGCTGGCCACTCACCGCACCGAGTGGTCCGGTGTCGTCAAAATCATCTTCCAGCCGGCCGAAGAAACGGTGGAAGGCGCATTGGCGATGATCAAGGACGGGGTGTTGTCGGCGCCAAAACCCGACCATGTTCTGTCCATGCACGTAGACAGTATGCGACCCTGTGGCACCGTCGGCGTGACCGACGGCGCGGTGCTGGCTGCCACGGACGACTTCTATATAACCGTGCGCGGGCGAGGCTCGCACGGCTCGTCGCCCCATCAGGGCGCAGACCCGGTTGTCGCATCCGCCCAGATCATCACGGCGCTGCAGAGCATCGTCACGCGCAATGTGAACCCGCTGGATCCGGCGGTTGTATCGGTGGGATATATCCGCGGCGGTACGGCCACCAATGTCATCCCCGACGTTGTGGAGTTCGGCGGCACCATGCGCTCATACAAAACGGAGGTAGGCCATCTGCTGCGCGAGCGCATCAAAGCCGTCGCGGAAGCTGTGGCGGAGGCGCTGGGCGTGCATGCCTCGGTCGCTTTTGCGGAACGCGCCACACCGCCGACAGTCAACGACCCGGCGACGGCGGCGCTGGTGCGCGATATTGCGCGCGATCTGGTAAGCCCCGCCAACGTATACGCCGACTATCGCCTGATGTGGGCGGAGGATGCAGCCTACTACCTGAAGGAAGCGCCGGGTGCTTTTATCTTCGTCGGCGCGGGCAATGCGCCGCGCGGCATCGCAGAGCCGCACCACAGCCCGCGTTTCCAGATTGACGAAGATGCGCTGCCAATCGCCGCCGCTCTGCTGTCGGCCAGCGCCATAACCATACTGAATCAGAGCGAAATCTAAACCGGCCAACGAGCAAAAAGGAACAATACATGACGACATTGATTGACGGAACCGCTATTGCTGCAACCATCCGGGACGAGATCAAGGATGATGTGGCGCGACTCAAGGCTCAGCATGGCATCACGCCTGGGCTGGCGACTGTCCTCGTCGGCGATGATCCCGCATCGGCTACGTATGTGCGCAGCAAGCGCAAGGCCTGCGCTGAAGTCGGCATCGAGTCGTTTGGATACGAACTGCCTGCGACGACAACACAGGATGAATTATTGCGCCTCGTCGCTGAGCTGGGACAGAGAGCCGATGTGCACGGCATTCTGGTTCAAGTGCCGTTGCCTGACCAAATCGACGAAAAGACGGCGCTCGACGCGGTGCCGATACAAAAGGACGTGGACGGTTTCAACCCGGCCAACTTGGGCGTCCTGGGCGTCAAAGGCCAGCGGCCCGTGTTCGCGCCGTGCACGCCGCAAGGTTGCATCGAATTGCTGGATCGGACCGGCGTCAAGATCGCCGGGAAGCGGGCAGTCGTGCTCGGGCGCAGCACCATTGTGGGCCTGCCGGTGGCGTTGATGCTGTTGTCGCGCGATGCGACCGTCACGCTGTGTCACAGCAAAACGGTGAACCTGCCGTCCGTCACGCGCGAGGCCGACATCCTGGTAGCGGCAATCGGCAAAGCGCACTTTGTCACAGCCGATATGGTGAAGCCGGGCGCCGTCGTGATCGACGTCGGCACAAACCGCATCGCCGATCCTACGCGCAAGTCGGGTTCGCGCCTGGTAGGCGATGTGGACTTTGAAGCTGTGAAGGAGATTGCCGCAGCGATCACCCCGGTCCCGGGCGGCGTCGGCCCGATGACCATTGCGATGCTGCTCAAAAACACCCTGTTGGCGGCGCGGCGGCGGGCCGAAAAATAGAAAGCTCCTCGAACTGGACTCGAACCAGTAACCTACCGGTTAACAGCCGGTTGCTCTACCATTGAGCTATCGAGGAACGGCGGGAGAAATTATACAACATCCGTTGGTGTGCGCAAGGCGCGTTTTGGACGCCCTGGCACGCCAACCGATGTTGTGTGGCGCGATGACATCTTTCCCCTGCGGGGATTTCATCCAGCAGGCGACCGGGCAGGGAAATAGATGTAGAAGGTGTAGGTTAAAGCCTGAGCAGTCTCACCGTGGTGGATCCGCCCCAACTCCGTGTGCAAAGCCTGTTGCCCGGACGGTGCGCATCCAGGCGAGCCCGCCCAAATTCCCGACGCCACCACGCGGTTGGCGCGAGGTCGCTTTTTACCTTTTCGACATATCTGACATATTGACCAAGCAACCATTAGCTCAACAACCTGGTCCCGGGTTGGTATTGGATATTCTTTTCCATCGATTCCAATCACCCCGACCATCACTAGAGAGATCGCTATGACATATCTATCGGTCGTTGATGATCGCGCATAGACTCCCGGAATCTCGGAGATTCCGGGAGTCTGGGTTCTCAGCGCCAGCGCTTGACGGCGTGCTCTTCCCATTTGCCTTCCTCGCCCAGCACCAGTTCGAAACCTAACTCCAGCCAGAAGCGCCGTATCGGCACGACCATATTGCCGTCGGTGTAGGTGAGTTTCTTGATCAGGTTCCCACGCCAGCCGCGTTTGAGCAGCCAGCGCTCGAAGGCGCTGAACACAGCGGCGTCCAGCCGGTTTTCGCGCAGCGGGTCGTCGACGCGGAACACGGTGATCTCCACCGCGCGTTGCGCCGTCAGGTCGGGTTTCAACTGGTGCATGGCGATGATCGTCTGTCCAACGCCCTCAAAGCCGACCAGCCGTCCCAGGTCGCGCTGCCCGTTATTGATGGCGATGGTCCAGGGAGTCACCGCCGTTGCGCTTCGGCCGAAGATGGCCTCCTCAAAATTGATGGCGGCCTCAAGGGCAACCGGTTGTTCTGCAATCTTGAAGGTTCGTTTCATGAAGGTTTCGCGCGCCATGGTGGACAAGGTTAAACCCACACGGGTAAAAGGTAAAGACCGTCGCGGGCGCATGGTTGCTGTATAATTCGCTGGCTCTGGCAGGCGATCCTGCCGGCCGCAGGTGAGTAATCAGGCTCATCGCGATGTCAACCGTGAGTAGCGGCGGCTGGCGCAGGCAGTGCGTGGCTCGATGCAATGGGCGGTTGAAAGGAAATCAATAAGAAATGGCAGACGCAATTGAACTCAAAGCCGAGATTCGCACCGCCGTGCGGGTTGGCGTAAAGGCGCTTCGGCGCAGCGGGAAAGTCCCCGCGGTTGTTTATGGACATAAGATTACTCCGACTCACATCCAATTGGATGCGCGCGAGGTGACCGGTGTGCTGCGCCATGCCGGGCGCAACCGCCTGATCACGCTGACCGTAAGCGATGTCCCAAATCCCAAAATGGTTCTGGCGCGCGAAGTCCAGCGCGATCCCATCAAAGGCACGCTTAAGCATATCGACTTTTACGAAGTGTCGATGACCGAGAAAATCACTGCGGATGTCAGCATCGTCTGTGTTGGCGAATCTCAGGATGTCAAGACTGGCGCCGGTGTGCTGTTGCAGGAGATGGACGTGCTGGCGATTCGCTGCCTGCCCGGCGACTTAATCGAACGCATCACAATCGATGTGTCCGGTCTAGCGATCGATCAGATGATCCGTGTGCGCGATCTGCCTGTCCCGGCGGCTATCGAGGTTATGGATGAACCGGATGAGGAAGTAGTGCGCGTGACCCGCTTCGTTGAAGTGAAGGAAGAAGAGGTCGTGGTAACCGAGGCGCCGGAAGTCGAAGTGATCGAGAAGGGCAAGAAGGAAGAAGAGGAAGCCGAGGCCGAGTAACGGATACCGTTTCTTTTTGTCCGCCGTTACAGCTGGTTATTGGGGGCGTTGTCATACGCCCCTTTATCTTTTTGCCGCAGGTTGTGCACAGCCCGCCGACGCGATGGGCCGTGACATGGGTTAAACTCAAGCGTATGGGTCAGCATAGGAAAGTGCTTGCGCCGTTGGCCGCCATGATCGTTGCGGCGCTGTGCGCTGCATGTGGCTCTCCGTTGCCGTCGCCATTTTCTTCGCCGATCGGGACGACCTCGCCGCTGCCAACGCCTTCGCCCGCCGCCACCCAAACGCCTGCGGGAGCGCCGACGCTTACAGCCAATGTCGCGCCGACGCAGGCGCCCGGCCCCTCGCCGACGCCGAATATGGAGGCGACTTCGGCGTCCGTGTATGCGACCATCACGGCTCTGGCGGCGACGCCGACCTATCCTCCCACCAGCATGCCGCGCCCGCCGCGCACGCCTATCGGCGCGGGACCCGAAAATGGCGATGTTCCGCCGACTGCGCTGTATGTCAGCGGGGGAATCGCCGTGCAGATGATATCCCGGCAGGTCGTGCCGGGCGGCGCGGCCACGCTCACGATCAGGTCGCAGCCGGGAGCCGTCTGCACCTTGCTGATCGATCGGTCAACGGCAACCGAGACTCGCACAGCATCGATTCCCGGCGTACCGGCGCAGGTCGCAGGCAGCGACGGCGTGGCGGCCTGGGTCTGGTCCGTTGACGCAACGGAACCTGCTGGTATCATGAGATTGATTGTTGATTGCGGTGCAGCCGGTAAAGCCCGTCTGCAGATGGACGTGACGAAATAGGCCCAAACGACAGCCATCGTTTTGCGTTTGGATTTTTGCGTTTTGAAACTGAGCGATTTAATGGAAGATATGATCAAGAGCCTGGATGTCGCGCGCATCCGGCAGGATTTCCCGGCTTTGAACGAGCGCGTGAACGGCAGGCCGCTTGTGTTTCTCGACAGCGCCGCTTCATCACAGAAACCGGTGCAGATGCTGGCCGCGCTGGAGCAAGCCTATCGCACTTCGTACGCGAATGTGCATCGCGGCGTTTACTACAACAGCGAGCGCACCACGGATCTGTATGACCAGGCGCGCGGGAAGATCGCGCGTTTTATCGGCGCGCCTGCGCCGGAGAATGTGGTGTTCGTCCGTAACGCCACCGAGGCCTTGAACCTGGTCGCCTACTCTTACGGGCGTCATTTCCTGCGGGCCGGCGACGAGATCCTGCTGACGGAGCTGGAACACCACGCTAATTTCGTGCCGTGGCTGGTTCTGGCGCGCGAGCGCGGCGTGCGGCTCAAGTTCATCCCGTTGACGCCGCAGGGCACGCTGGACTTGAGCAAACTCGACGAGTTGCTGACGCCGCGCGTGAAACTGGTGACTTTTGCGCATGTTTCCAACGTGCTTGGAACGATCACCGATCCCAAACCAATCATCGACCGTGCGCATGCCATCGGCGCCAAGGTCATTGTCGACGGCTGCCAGGCTGCCCCGCACATGCCGGTCGATGTGGGGGCTCTCGACTGCGATTTTTATGCGCTATCCGGCCACAAGATGCTCGGCCCGACCGGCATCGGCGTCCTCTACGGCAAGGCTGAAGTGCTGGATGCCATGCCCCCCTTCATGACGGGCGGGGATATGATCAGCAACGTCTCGTTCGACAGCGTGTCGTGGAATGACGCGCCGGTTAAATTCGAAGCCGGCACGCCGGCGTTCGTCGAAGCGATCGGGCTCGGCGCGGCCGTCGATTATCTGGCGGCCCTGGGAATGGATGCGGTGCGCGCGCATGAACGCGAGGTCGTCGCCTATGCGCTGGACAGGTTAAGCGAAGTGCCCGGCGCGACGGTCATCGGCCCGACAGACCCGGATATCCGCGGCGGGGCGGTGGCTTTTACGATCAAAGATATCCATCCTCATGATCTGGGCACGCTGCTGGACCGCGAGGGTGTGGCGATTCGAGCCGGCCACCACTGCGCGCAACCGCTGCATACCCGTCTTGGGCTGACCGCCACGGCGCGCGCCAGTTTTTACATTTACACCGAACTGCGCGAGGTCGATGCGTTGATTGAAGCGATTTATAAAGCGAAACAGGTACTCCGCAAATAGCCGGCGACATGAGGTGAGTGAATAGTTCAGCAATGGAAGACTTGTACCGGGAAAATCTACTGGATCATTACGAGAACCCGCGCCACCACGGCACACTGGAACATGCCGACTTCTCGCACGAGGAAAGCAATCCGCTGTGCGGCGACAGGATTCGCGTGGATGTCAAGTTAAGCGAAGACGGCAGCCAGATCGTCGATATCGCTTTCAGCGGCGACGGCTGCATCATCAGCCAGGCGTCTGCGTCGATGCTGATGGAGGAAGTCGATGGCAAGCCCATCAGCGACGTGCAGAAACTGGAGCGCCAGGACATCCTCGATCTGGTGGGCGCGCCGCTGACCACTGCGCGCGTGAAGTGCGCCTTGCTGGGCCTCAAAGTCCTGAAGGCCGGTCTTTATCAATATCTGGTCGATCATCAGGATTAATCACAAGCTCTGTGCAATGAACCCCCCATGCGCTGTCTAGTCATCTCCGACATCCACGCCAACCTGCCCGCGCTGCAGGCAGTCTTGAGCGACGTGGCCGCGCGCGCGCAGGCCTATGATATCGTCTGGTGCCTGGGCGACGTCGTCGGGTATGGCGCGGAGCCAAACGAATGTATCGATCTTCTGCGCACGCTGCCGCATATCTGCCTGGCCGGCAACCACGACTGGGCGGTGATCGGAAAACTCGACCTGCATACCTTTCACGAGCAGGCGGCTTTCGTCGTCGAGTGGACGCAGGCCAACCTGACGCCCGAGAATCTGTGTTTCCTCAAGGCGCGACCGGAGCAATTGCCGCACGAGGACTACCTGCTGGTACACGCCAGCCCGCGCGAGCCGATCTGGGAGTACATCACCGACATCAACGTGGCCGAGGATAATTTTGATAGCATGACAGCGCCGTTCTGCCTGGTAGGGCATACGCACGTTCCCGTCGTCTTTGTCAAAGATGGCCGAACGAATAACGTACACGTGTCTATGCCCAGCGCTAATGTCCCGATCGTCTTGAAACGGGATTCGCGCTATATCATCAATCCGGGCAGCGTGGGCCAGCCGCGCGATGGCGACCCGCGCGCGGCCTATGCCATTCTGGACACCGCGACCTCGACGTGGACGCCATATCGCGTGGAATATCCCATCAAGGACACCCAGAAGAAGATGAAGTCGTTCCACTTCCCGCCCCGCCTGGTGGAGCGGCTCAGTTACGGGCGATGAAAGCCCAGCCCAGGCAGCGCCTAGACGTGCTCATGGTGGCGCGCGGATTGGCCGATACCCGTGACTGGGCGCAGCGCCTGGTTCGCGCCGGCGAAGTGCGCGTCAATGGGCAGGTGATTGATCTACCGTCCCGCCTGGTTACCGCTGATGTGGCGATTGCCGTGCAGAATCCGCCCAAATACGTGTCGCGCGGCGGCTTCAAGCTCGAGGCGGCGCTGGATCGGTTCGGGCTGGACCCGTCCGGGTTGGTGTGCGCCGATGTCGGCAGCAGCACGGGCGGGTTTACCGACTGCCTGTTGCAGCGCAGCGCGGCGCGCGTCTATGCGCTGGATGTAGGAAATAATCAACTGCACTGGAAGTTGCGCCAGGATCCGCGCGTGGTCGTCATGGAAGGGGTCAATGTGCGCTACCTTGAGGCGCTGCCGGAGGCCGTGGCATTCGCTGCAACCGATGTGTCATTTATCTCGCTGACGCTGATACTGCCGCGCATCTTCGACTGGATACCCGCCGCTGATCCAGGCGACGTGCTGCACGCAGAGAGGCCGGTTACTTGGGGCAGCGTCGTGGCGCTCATCAAACCGCAGTTTGAGGCCGGGCGCGATAAAGTGGGGCGGGGCGGCATCGTGCGCGATCCCCTCGTTCATCAGGAAGTGACCGAGCGCATCATCGCATTCTGCGCCGGGCTGGGCTGGCGCGCCGCCGGGTTGATCGAGTCGCCGATTCTCGGCGCCGAGGGCAACAAGGAATTCCTGGTCTGGCTGCAGCGCGGAGAGTAATGATTCATGCGAGTTGCATTCATCGCCGGCGAGTATCCGCCGTTACAAGGCGGTCTGGGTGATTACACCCGCGAGCTTGCGCGCGCCTTGAGCGCGGGATGCCATGAGGTTCACGTTCTCACCAAACTATCTCCCGGTCTGCCTCACCATGAGGTGACCGCCGGCATCTCCATCCACCGTCTGGCATACCGCTGGAACTGGCTGAGCCTCGCTCACGTGAATCGTTTTATCGATGCCCATCGCCCTGATGTGCTCAACCTGCAGTATCAGACGGCGGCCTACAACATGCATGCGGCGATACACCTGCTGCCCCGGCTCCTGCGCAGGCGTGTTCCTGTGGCGGTCACCTTTCACGATCTGCGCGCCCCCTACCTGTTCCCGAAGGCGGGCTGGCTGCGGGGGCGGGCGGTGCTGGAACTGGCGAACAGCGCGAGCGCCGCCATCGTCACTAATATCGAGGACCGCCAATCGCTGTTGCAGGCAGGCGTTTCCAACGTGACGATGATACCCATAGGCAGCAACATCACACCGCAATCGCTTGACGGCTTCAATCGTGCGGCCTGGTTGCGAACGCAGCGCATCCCGGTTGGCGAATTCGTCGTCGGGTATTTCGGTTTTCTCAACGCGAGTAAAGGGGGCGACGACCTCATCCGCGCGGTTGCGATTCTGCGCGAACAATCGCTGGATGTGAGATTATTGCTGATCGGGGGCACGTCCGGCGAGAGCGACCCGACCAATGTCGCTTACTCGCGGGAAGTGATGCAACTGGCCGAACAAGCGGGCGTGCGCGAACATATCGCCGTCACCGGCTATCTGAACGATCGGGGCGTCACCGAAGCGCTGACCGCCTGCGACTGTATAGCGCTGCCGTATCGCGACGGGGTGTCATTTCGGCGCGGCACACTGATGGCTGCCCTGGCGCATGGCTGCGCGATAGTAACCACTCATCCACGCGTCCAACTGCCGGAGATAGTCGATGGCGCCAATATGCTGTTAGCGCCACCCGCCGATCCGCAGGCGCTGGCGGGCGCCATCGCGCGAGTTCTGCAGGATATCGAACTGCGCCGGCGCTTGCAAGCGGGCAGCACAGCGCTGAGTCGCTTGTTTACCTGGGACCATATCGCGGCGGAGACACTCGAAGTCTATAGGCATTTATGCGCATAATCGGCGCCGGCCGTGTGGTCGCCGGCTATATCTGACAAGCTGTATGGTGATTGTTCACCGAGTATTCATCGGCTGTAAAGCTATTGTCCTGTATTATTCCGTTTTTCTGATTATGCTAAACTAAATATGAACAGCGTGTATAGTAAGTGTTCGAAAATGTGTTAGTTCGCGTGGCGTTCATAGCTCAGACAACCAAAAGGAATACACCATGACCAGGCGGGCTATATACCTTACCCCGAGCGAAGGCCGGCCGGATGCAGCACTGGAGAAGGGCTTACAGGAGGCTGGCTGCCAGGTGCAGTGCGCCTACGCTCTAGCTGAAGCCCTGCAGATGCTGCGTCCTTCGGTTGCAGTACCCGCCGGCAACGGGCATGCGCGTGCGGCAGCCAGGCCCTCCGGCGATGACCGCGTCATTCTACTGGTGGCTTCGGTGAGGGCGGGCGCGATACCGCTGCTGTCGCTGTTGCGCGAGCAGGGTATTCCCATACCGCCTACGCTCGTTTTCGACGAAGACGGCAACGATGTTCACACCATCATCAAGGCGCTGCAACTGGGTGTGCGCGAATACGTGCTGGCGAGCGACCCGGAAGTGCAGCGCCGGCTGAGTGCACGCCTGATGGTCGAACGCGCTGGAGTCAACGATGCTGAGGTATGGAAAACCGCTGCCACGAGTTATGCCGCCCATGCCGCCGTCCCTGAGACCATCAGCGTAGATTGGGATCCTATTGGACGCGTCGTTCGCGTCGGCGATAAGTTTGCTCGGCTCAGTTCGGTCGAGGGGCGGATTTTCGACCTGCTCCTGGCGAATCGCGGCCACACTGTACCCGTGCATGACCTGGTGCAGGGCGTGCTCATGCACGCGAATGTCGACACCAGTATCGGCGCGCGCCGCCTGCGCCCGCACGTGATGCGTCTGCGGCGGAAGCTGGAATCGTTTCCATCCGGCGGCATGCGCATCGTGAACATGCGCGGCACGGGGTATGTGTTGATCTAATCGCCTGGCATCGGCGTATAGTCGCCCTCAACCCAGGATGAACCGTCCGGGCGCGTCTCTTTCTTCCATACCGGCACAATTTGCTTGAGCCGGTCGATCCCGTAGCGGGCTGCCTCGAACGCGCCATCGCCGCGATGTCCGGCCGTCACCGCCACCGCGACGGTGGGCTCGCAGACCTGCATCTCGCCCACTCGCTGCACCAGGGCGATGCCGTGAATATCCGCGAAACGCTCGCGCATCTCGCGCGCAATCTGTTCCAGTTTGGCGACGGCCATCTCGGTATAGGCTTCATAGGCCAGTTTATCCGTCGTCTCGCTGCCGGTGTAGCGGCGCACGGTTCCGGTAAAGATCACCACGGCGCCGTCTCGCTCCGTGGTGATGGCGCGCTGCAGGTCGTTGAGATCGATTGGGTCAGCCGTGATACGCAGGATGGTCGGGGTGTCCATGCCGCCGCTGACGGGCGGGAAGAGCGCCACTTCGTCCCCGGCTTTCACCAGGTCATCATTGAAGGCAAACTGCTGGTTCACAGCCACCAGCGTCTGTTTCATCAAGGCTGCCAGGGCCGGGAATTGCTCCGCGACGGCGGCGCGCAACTCGCGCACCGTCAGGCTGTCTGCGGTGGAAACTGTGATCTCACCGGCCTGCGCGCGGTCTCTCAATGTGGCGAACAATTTGATCTGCATTGCCGCTGTCTTCTCCCTGTGGGGTCTGCCATTATTCGCTGCGCCGGTATTCGCCGCTTTTGCCGCCGCTTTTATACAGCAACTCGATATTGCCGATGGTCATGCCGCGGTCGATGGCTTTTGCCATATCGTAAATGGTCAGCGCCGCCACGCTGACCGCGGTTAACGCCTCCATCTCGACGCCGGTCTTCCCCGTGCATTCGACGCGCGCCCATATGTTGACCTGCCCATCGGCGGGCTCGCAGCGCACTTCCACGCTGGTCAGGCTGATCGGATGGCACAGCGGGATAAGCTCGCTGGCGCGTTTGGCTGCCATGATGCCCGCGATGCGCCCCGCGCCGAGCGCATCGCCTTTCTTCAGGTTGCCCTGCACAAGCGCGTCATAGGCGGCGGCGTTCATGCTGACCGTGCCGCGCGCCTCAGCGACGCGCGCAGTATCCGCCTTCGCACCCACGTCAACCATGTGCGCTTCGCCGCCGGCGTTCAAGTGCGTTAAGTCCATATCTACAACATTATCCGCCGATTTCGCTCATGATCCGGTTCAAGGGAATCACACCGTGGGCCAGGTCGTGCCCCCACGGTTTATGCCAGATGGCCTGCCGCATCAGATCGGCCAGGTCGTCGGCGCTGGCGCCCCGGCGAACCGGCGTCTTGAGATCAAGCTCGCCATCTTTGAGCAGGCACAGGCGCAGCGTGCCGTCTGCCGTCAGGCGCACCCGATTGCAACTGGCGCAGAACGGCGCGCTGACCGGGCTGATAAAACCGATCTCGCCGCGCGCGCCGGGCAAACGGTAGATTTTGGCTTCGCCGTCCAGTTTGCCGTCGTTCAATTCGACCAGCGCGCCCAGCCCCGCCTCGATACGCTCGATCATCTCACGCGTAGTGACGATGTTGGCCTGCTGGAACTCCGCCACATCCGCGAACGGCATGACCTCCAGGAAGCGCACCTGCCAGTCGCGTTCGTAAGTCAGGCGCGCCAGGCTGACGATGTCATCTTCGTTGAAGCCGCGTATGACCACGCAGTTGATTTTTACCGGTGTCATTCCCACGGCTTCGGCGGCCTCGATGCCGGCTAGAACGTCGCGCACGTGTCCCCAGCGTGTCATGCGATGGAACTTCGCCTCGTCCAGCGAGTCCAGGCTCACGTTCACGCGCCGCAGACCGGCTTCCTTGAGCGGTCCGGCGAGCTGCGCCAGCCTGATCCCATTGGTAGTCATGGCGATCTCGCGCGTGCCGGGCAATGCCGCAATTCGCGCCACGATGCCCGCAAGGTTCGGGCGCACCGTCGGCTCGCCGCCGGTCAGGCGGTATTTGTCAAAGCCCAGCAGGTTGGCGGCGCGCAGAACCAGCAGCAGCTCGTCATCGGTGAGCAATTCTTCGCTGGGCCGGAACACCATTTGCTCCGGCATGCAGTACACGCAACGCAGATTGCACTTGTCCGTGAGCGACACGCGCAGATAATGGATATGCCGCCCGAAGGCATCAAGCGCCCTGCCTGTCATAACGGATTCGCCCGCACGGGTGATCGTGGTCACGCTTCCACCACCCGCTTGATGATCGGCCCGCCGACCTCAAATGGCACGATGATCTGCTGCGTGACCGTATCCCCGTCCAGCATTTCGATCAGCACGGCCATTCTGGCGCCATTATCCTGCGGGGGCAGATGCAGGGTGGGTGACGGCCGCCGCTCGACCG
>JAMCQN010000051.1:535-1257 GCA_023382055.1 Chloroflexota bacterium | reverse complement strand
CCAATGATATCGAGCGCACAACCTCTCCCTGAATGGATAGGATACTGATATCCATGGCCGGAAAGACCTTGAAGGGAGTCAGACCCATCTCCACGGTGACGCGTGTGCCGTCCGGCCACGGCATCACGCGATAATCCGTGATGCGTACCGGGTCGGCGGGCGCGCGGGCGCCGTTGTTTTCTACGAAGTAGAGATCCTCAGACATATTACACCGTAATTATACTCATTATCTTCATTTTAATTATTACTGACACCTCCGAGTTCTCAGGCCGAACGAAGTTCGGCAGAACTCGGAGGTGTTTGTCTGCCGTACAATAAGCCATCCATATCTGTAGGTGTGCAATGAATTTTGAAACACTAGCCATTCATGCCGGACAAGCGCCCGATCCGACGACCGGCGCCGTGATGACGCCGATTTACCAGACCTCTACTTATGCCCAGTCTGTGATGGGTGAAAGTGTCTACGATTATGCTCGCACCATCAACCCGACGCGCAGCGCATTACAAGATTGTATCGCGGCGCTGGAAGGGGGCGCTCACGGGCTGGCCTTCTCGTCGGGCATGGCCGCCACCGACACGGTCCTGCGTCTGCTCAAGCCGGGCGATCACGTGCTGGCGGGCAACGACGTCTATGGCGGCACATTCCGCATCTTCACTCGGGTATACGCGGATTACGGCATACGGTTCTCATTTGTCGAAATGAGCGACCTGGATGCCGTGCG
>JAMCQN010000051.1:0-452 GCA_023382055.1 Chloroflexota bacterium | reverse complement strand
GTGTGGATCGAGTCGCCGACAAATCCGCTGTTAAAGGTCGCCGATATCGCGGACATCGCCGCGTTGAAGGGCGCCGCGAAGCTGGTGGTCGATAACACATTCGCCAGCCCGTACCTGCAGCAACCGCTGTCGCTGGGCGCGGATATCGTTGTTCACAGCACCACTAAATATCTGAACGGCCACAGCGACGTTGTAGGCGGCGCGCTCATCCTCAACGACGAGGAAGCGTTTACGCGCCTGAAGTTCCTGCAGAACGCGGTTGGCGCCGTGCCCGCGCCGCTGGACTGTTTCCTGGTGCTGCGCGGCCTGAAAACGCTGCCGGTGCGCATGGAGCGCCACTGCGCCAACGCGCTGGCGGTCGCCCGCTACCTGGAGCAGCAGCCTGCCGTCGGGCGCGTGATTTATCCGGGGCTGCCTTCGCACCCGCAACACGCCGTTGCGGCAAGGCAGAT
>JAMCQN010000039.1 GCA_023382055.1 Chloroflexota bacterium | reverse complement strand
GGCGAACGCGGCACGGCCAAAAGCACGGCCGCCCGCGCGCTGGCCGCGCTGCTCCCGGAGATCGAAGTCTTCGAAGGCGACCCATTCCAGTGCGACCCCGGCAATCCGGCCACCTTTACCGACGACCTTAAGGCGCGTGTCGCAGCGGGCGAGCGGCCAAAAGTCGTGCGGCGCAAGACCCCGTTTGTCAACCTGCCCGTCAGCGCGACTGAGGATCGCGTGGTCGGCACGCTGGACATCGAGAAAGCCATCCAGCGCGGCGAGCGGCGCTTCGATCCAGGTATCCTGGCAGCCGCCAATCGCGGCGTGCTGTATGTCGATGAAGTGAACCTGCTCGACGATCATGTGGTGGACCTGTTGCTGGACGTGGCCGCGATGGGCGTCAACGTGGTTGAGCGCGAGGGCGTCAGTTTTTCGCACCTGGCGCGCTTCGTCCTGATCGGCTCGATGAACCCCGAAGAGGGCGACCTGCGCCCGCAACTGCTCGACCGTTTCGCCCTGGCCGTGGACATCCTGGGCATCCGCGATCCGGCTGCGCGCATGGCGATCCTGGAGCGTAACCTGGCGTTCGAAGCGGACCCGGCCGGTTTCGTGGCCGAATGGCAACCGCGCGAAGAGCAATTGCGCAATGATATCGTCGCAGCGCGCAAGCGCCTGCCGCTGGTCAAACACACCCAGCGCGACCTGGCGACCATCGCCAACCTGGTCGCCAGCCTGGGCGTGGACGGCCACCGCGCGGACATCGTCATCCTGAAAACCGCGCGCGCGCATGCCGCGCTGCAGGGCCGCGAGAGCATCAACGAACAGGATATCCTGATGGCCGCCGAACTGGCGCTGCCGCACCGTCTGAAGCGCCACCCGTTTGAGAACACCGAACAGGCTATGGCCGTGCTGGGCGAGAAACTCCAGCAGATCGAGGACCAGACTTCGAGCACGACCGAACAGCAGGACACGCAGTCCTCGCAGGCCAAGGCCCCGGAGAGCATCGCAAAAAAAGTGAAGAGGGGCTGAACGACAATCCCGATGCTTCGCAAGGCCCCGCGGAGCCAATGTTCCAGACTGTACCCTCGGCGCCTCAAAGCGCCCCGGACACTAAAGGCGGGCAGCGCGTCTCCATCGGCGACCAGTTCCGCGTGCGCAAGCTCAACACCCCGCTCGACCGCATCACGCGCAACCAGGCCGGCCGGCGCAGCACGTCGCGAACCGACCGCAAACGCGGGCGCTATATCCGCGCCCGCCCGATGGGTGAAGGGCGCGTGAATGACCTGGCGTTCGACGCCACGCTGCGGGCGGCGTCGGTGCATCAGAATTACAGGCGCTTGCACATGCCGGAAGGCGCGAAAACCGGCGGACCGAGTTTCCTGATACGCCGCTCCGACTACCAGCGCAAGATCCGCGTGCGGCGCACTGCCAACCTGGTGGTGTTTGTCGTGGATGCGTCGTGGAGCATGGCAGTCGCGGAGCGCATGGCCGCGACGAAGGGCGCTATCATGTCGCTGTTGACGGACGCCTATCAGCGGCGCGACCGTGTCGGGTTGATCGTGTTCCAGAAGAACGCGGCCACGCTGATTCTGCCGCCGACATCGTCGGTCGAACTGGCGCAGAAAGCGTTGAGCGACATCCCGGTGGGCGGGAAGACACCGCTGGCAGCCGGCCTGACGCTGTCGTACCAGGTGGTGACGCGCGAGAAGCGCCTGCACCCTGAGGTCCTGCCGCTGCTGATCATCCTGACCGATGGCGCCGGAAATGTGAGCATGGGGAATCTGCCGCCGCAGGTGGAGGCTTACCGCATCGCCAACCTGATCCGCGACGAGAGCATCCGCTCGGTCGTGATCAATATGGAGCACGCCGCCTTCGATCAGGGGCTGGCGCGCAAGCTGGCCGAAAATCTGGATTGCGCCTGCCTGTCGCTGCGCGAGTTACATGCCGAGACGCTGTATGCCGCTGTGAAAAACGAATTGAAGTAAGAGGGAGCAAGCAATCATGTCCGAGACACAACAACCAACCGTAAAGATGTATGGCGCCATGTGGTGCGGCGATACCCGCCGCGCGCGTGCCTGGCTCGACAGCCATCAGGTCGCTTACTTGTGGATCGACGTCGATAAAGACAAGGAAGCGGAAGTCTATGTCAAGTCGGTCAACCGCGGCAATCGCAGCATTCCGACGATCGTCTTCCCTGACGGCTCGATACTGACAGAACCGAGCATTTCCAAACTGGAAGCGCACGCCAAAGAATTGGGGCTGCTGCCGGCGTAATGCAGCACACAAAGATGTCTGACTTCATGCAGAAGTCAGACATCTCTCCATCCTATCAACCTACGACCACAGCCGGTCCCAGGAGACCTCTTTATCCCATTCCGGCGTTGGCGCGAAGTAGCCCGTGTCGTCCGGATGCAGGTGCTGCCTGATCTCCTCTTCGTTCAATTCGATGCCCAGCCCCGGCGTTTCCGGCACCGCGATGTAGCCGTCTTTAATCAGCGGCCTGGGAATCCCGGTGACCAGATTGTCCCAGTAGGGCGTGTCGGCGAAGTGATGCTCCAGCGCGATAAAGTTCTCGGTCGCCGCCGCGCAATGCACCGCCGCCATCGTGGAAACCGGCGTGCCGGCCATGTGAAGCGCCATGCTGACGCCGTATTCCTGCGCCAGGTCGCCGATCTTCTTGGTTTCGAGGATGCCGCCCGACGTGGCGATGTCGGGGTGGCAGACCGATAGCGCGTTGGCCTGGAACAGCTTCAGGAAATCTTCTTTCAGATAGATGTCCTCGCCGGTACATACGGGCGTGCGCAGCGTCTTGTGCATCAGCACCCACTGCTCGGTCAGTTGCCAGGGCACCATGTCCTCCAGCCAGGCCAGGTTATACGGTTCCATGGCCTCGCCCAGGCGGATGCTGTCCTCAACGCTGATGTGTCCGAAGTGATCGGCGGCGATCGGCGCTTCGTTGCCCACCACCTTGCGCACGGCCGCCACATAATCGCTCAACCAGCGGATGCCCAGTTCCGTCAGCCGGATATGGGTGAACGGGTGCATCACGGTGCGCGTGTCCAGCATACCGGCCGGCGAGCATAGCGCGCCCGGAATGTCGATCAGCGGCTCGATGCCCACGTCCATCTTCAGCATCGTGAAACCGCGCTCCATGCGCTTCTTGAGCTTCTCGCCCATCGCTTCGCCGGTCGGCTCGTTAGGCGTGTCGCAATACAGGCGGATGCGGTCGCGGAACTTGCCGCCGGCCAGTTGATATGCCGGCACGCCGTAGGCCTTGCCGGCCAGATCCATCAACGCCATCTCGACGGCGCACACGCCGCCGCCCTGCCGGGCATGCCCGCCGAACTGCTTGATCTTGCGGAAAACTTTGTCGACATTGCAGGGGTTCTCGCCAAGCAGGCGCGACTTCAACATCAGGGCGTAGGTCTTGCTGGCGCCGTCGCGCACTTCGCCGATGCCGTAGATGCCCTGGTTGGTGTCGATGCGGATCAACGGGCAGCGCCCGATCGGGATGCGCGTGGTCACGGCGCGCACGTCGGTGATGCGCAGGTCGCTGGGGCGCGAATTGATGTTGACGTTCTCTTCGGGGGTTGGACTCATCTTGATCGGTACTCCATTTACTGTTTTTATCTCAAGCCACGTTGATTTTATAATAGTAGGGGCGAAGCATTGCCATCGAATCACGATGAGCGAGAGCCGGCTGTGGCAATGCTTCGCCCCTGCCCATATAATCTCTGCATGAATGCGACATCAATGTCATTGGATGATCAAGTTGCCCTGTTAATGCAAGGCACCGAATACGGCGACGAGACGCTGGCCCGCAACATGGCGGCCGAATTGCGCGCGCGGCTGGCCGAAGGCCGCTCGCTGCGCGTGTACTGCGGCTACGACCCGCGCACCGCCGACCTGCACATCGGCCACACGATCACCATGCGCAAGCTGCGCCAGTTTCAGGAACTGGGGCACGAGGTCATCTTCCTGATCGGCAATTACACCAGCCTGCTGGGCGACCCGTCGGATCAGGACAAACTGCGCCCGGTGCTCACCGCGGAGCAGGTGGCCGAGAATGCCCGCACCTACGCGGAGCAGGCCTTCAAAATACTCGACCGTTCTAAGACGCAGGTGCGTTTCAACGCGGAATGGCTGTCCGAACTGAGCTTCATCGAGGTGATCAAGCTGGCGGAGAATTTCACCGTACAGCAGTTCATGACGCGCGAGAACTTCGCCAATCGCCTTGAAAAGGGCGACGCCATTTACCTGCACGAGATGTTCTACAGCCTGATGCAGGGCTACGATGCGGTGGCGCTGCACACCGATGTGCAGGTGGGCGGCACCGATCAATTGTTTAATATCCTGACGGCCGGGCGCAAGCTGCAGGAAGCGCGCGGCCAGCGACCGCAGATTGGCATCTTCGTATCGCTCCTGCCCGGAACGGACGGGGTCGTCAAAATGTCCAAGTCGGTGGGCAACCACATCCCGATCATGAGCGAGCCGGAGGACATGTACGGCAAGGTGATGAGCATCCCCGACTCGGCCATGTTGATTTACTACAGACTGGCGACGCGTTATACGCCCGAACAGATTGCGAAGATCGAGCAGGGATTGCGGGACAATACGCTGCATCCGCGCGATGTGAAGATGCAACTGGCGCGCGAGATCGTGTCGATCTTCCACGGCGAAGCGGCGGCGCAACGGGCGGAAGAGCATTTCCGCACCGTCTTCCAGCAGCGCGAACTGCCCGCCGAGATGGAGTCTTACGCCGTCACCGGCACACCAACCATCGCCGACGTCATCGCAGCCGCCAAACTTGCGTCTTCAAAGAACGAGGCGCGCCGGCTGATCGCGGGCGGCGGGGTATCGCTGGATAACCGCAAAGTCAGCGACCCCTTCGAAGCCGTCAACCCCGCAGAGGGTGGCGCCGTGCTGCAGGTTGGCAAGCGGCGTTTCGTGCGGTTGGTGAAGGCGGGGTGATCGCATGGGATGCGCGCTCTGGCATGGCCGCTCGCTCAGGACCACGGCGCGCTTGGACGTTTTGGTGAGTTACGAATCAGCGTGAGCCAAGGCAAAAGCCAACTGCTAATAATTAGATTTACCGACGTTTCAGGAACTCGTCAAGAATATAGCCAGCCACTTCGTGCCATGACCTATCTCCATGTGTAGAAGATGCCAATTTTTTCAAACCACTCACTGCTTCTTCATAGATAGACGAGTCTTCTTCGGCAGCTACCGTGATCATCACGCTGGCTTGGCGATAATAGTCCCATCCACCGTGCTTCTCGGTAATTTTAACCAAAAGTGGTATGTCTCCCAAACGAGCGAGTACTAGCATGCCCTGCCATATTTCCATGACGCTATATTCCGTTCTTGGATAACCAGCTGCGTGAGCAAGAGCTACTAGTAGACTGACCACTTAATTCTGCGGGGCTGCGCACCCACGCAACTCACTGATTTCCTTGGCGAAGACACGCTTGGCGTGCTTCCAATTGAACGACCAGTTGATAGGAATCGACAGTCGATTG
>JAMCQN010000050.1 GCA_023382055.1 Chloroflexota bacterium | reverse complement strand
CAATCGACTGTCGATTCCTATCAACTGGTCGTTCAATTGGAAGCACGCCAAGCGTGTCTTCGCCAAGGAAATCAGTGAGTTGCGTGGGTGCGCAGCCCCGCAGAATTAAGTGGTCAGTCTACTAGTATCTTCGACTGCCGGCGGCCACACCGTCATGAGGTGCTACATTGTGAATCTGGCCGTCCTTCGCTCAGGATGGGCGCCAGCGGTGATCGCGCTGAGCATCCTGAGCGGAGCGAAGCGTAGACGAAGGATGCCGTATTGATTCACTCATTTGGCCGGTTTTATCTGCGCCAAACGCCGACATCCGGTGGCCGTCAGCGATGCGCCTGTCGCGCATACAATACAGCCATCATGACAACACGCAGACTTCATCATCTCTTCAAATCGGATGGCCGCGCGCTCATCGTCGCCATGGATCACGGCGCACTGGACGGCCCGATGGCGGGGCTGGAGCATCCCGGCCGGACGATTGAACGCATCATCGCCGGCGGCGCAGACGCCGTCCTGACTACCTACGGGGTCGCCCGCGCCTTTGCGAAGGAACTCGCGCCGCTGGGGTTGATCCTGCGCTCCGACGGCGGCAGCACAGGTCTGGGCAGCGGAAAAGGCCCCAGCAGCATCCAGTTCACGGTCGAATCCGCCTTGCGACTGGGCGCGGATGCGCTGGCGGTGTGCGCCTATCCCGGCTCGCCGCACGAAGAATCGTCGCTGCTCAACCTGACGCGCACGGTCGAAACCGCGCACGTCTGGGGTATGGCGGTGCTGGCCGAGATGGTGCCCGGCGGCTTCGACAGCGGCCCGGAATATCGCACGTTGAAAAGCATCAGCGCCGCCGCGCGCATCGGCGCGGAGCTGGGGGCCGACATCATCAAATGCCCGTATGTCGACGGATTCGAAAACGTGACTGCCACCACCTATGTGCCGGTGGTGATCCTGGGCGGCGCCAAACAAGGCAACGAACGCGACATGCTGGTCAAGATCAAAGCCGCGGTCGACGCTGGCGGGGCCGGCGTGGCGGTCGGGCGCAACATCTGGCAGGCCACGGATACGACCCGCATGACGTCAGCCGTCGCCGCGATCCTGCATGGCGGCGCCAGTGTAGATGAGGCCATGCGGCTCATGGCATGAAGGTCGAGCGGGCGCGGTTGTGGCGGTACGGGCTGTGGCAGCCAGGTCGATGTGCTGCCCGGCAATCTCCTGAGCGTGACGCTGGGCCGGGCGGCGCTGCAGTCGAATGGCGGCAACACCAAAATATTCTTTCACGTCACGGATCCTGCCAGCGGCAAGCTGTTGGCGCAGGATGACCACGAGCCGGATGACGGCTGGTTTCCTACCGACTACTGGCTGAAAGATGATGTGATCGACGATCAATTTAAGGTGCAGTTGCCGGCAGGCGCAGACCTAGACCATCTGGCGTTGACTACAGGCATGTATGATGCGAATAGCGAGAGGCGGCTAACCGCCGCGCCTCACCCGGATAAACCCAACGGGACCAGTATTAGCCATTTCGCAAACAAGCTCAAAGCTTTATGAGTGGGTCATACAGTTTGCCTTCGACGCTTTGCGTCAGTTACAGCCAGTGCACTTGGCTATTTAGCGTGGTTTCGTAATATACTCTCCGCAAGTACACAAAGTCGACGCTAACTGATCCATGAAGAAACAGCTTACTTCCACCGGTATGGTCTGTGCTGTACTGCTACTTCTGCACGCGACACTTTGCATCATATATTCCTTGACCACACCGTTGTGGGAGTCATACGACGAGACAGGACATTATTCCTACGCGCGCTACATTGCCCGCAACCATGCTCTGCCGCCGCTCGGTTCGACGCTAGCGCGCTACAACGAGTCCCACCAGCCACCGCTCTACTATGCGCTGGTCGCTCTACCTATCATCCTCGTGGACACGTCGGATGATGCTCAGCCCCGTTTCGCAGTAGGCGGTGCGGTATACGTGGTGCCCGACGAACGGATCGATGCCTTCCCCTACCGTGGCACGGCGCTCGCATTGAGGCTGGGCCGTATGGTATCAGTCGCACTCAGCACTCTGTGTGTCGCTATCACTTACTTGACCGTCCGCACAGCGCTGCCGCGCCGGGAGAATGTCGCGTTACTGGCAGCGGCAGTTTATGCATTTTGGCCGCTGACTTTATTCCTGGGCGGGACGATTACGAACGACATTGGCATGGCTCTGTTCGGCTCGCTTACCCTGTTGTTTGTTGTCAGGTTGTGGGTCAGCCCGGCGGTCGGCATGTCCCCCTGGCGCAACAGGCTAGACAGCGCTGCGTTGGCCTGCTGCCTGGCGGGCGCTGTCATGACCAAGGATTCGGCGGTCTCCTTGCTGCTATATGGCGGCGCCGTCATGGCACTGGTGATTGCACGGCTGGGGCGCGCCAGGCGGTGGCGCACTGGGTTGGAGGTGGCTCTATGCTTTGTCATCCCTCTGGTGATTCTGGTGGCGGCGGGCGGTATACTCTCAGCGGGCAGGAGCTTGCGTCAGTTCAGCACAACAGCAGGTTACAGTACGTATCTCGTCACCGGCAGCGGGCAGGTCGCAGCGTCCGCTGCTGGCCTGCCGCCCCCTTCACTGCACGAGCGAATAAACTTCTTCGTCACAAACTTCTTCGGCTTCCTCTGGCGAATGACATTCGAGACTACTTTCGGTACGTTCGGGTGGGGGCTGCTTCGCATGCCGGACGCATGGTATGACCTGGCGATCGCCGGCGTCGGGATGAGTTGCGCGGGCGTGGTGTGGTTCACTCTTCGGCGAAAAAGAACACGTTGGCTCCCGCTGCTGCTCGTTCTGATGATAGTTAGTGTGGCGCTCGCTCCGAGCGTACGAACACTGACCAGCGGCAACCTTAGTCTGCTTAACGGACGGTTCTTGCTGCCCAGTCTGGGCGCTGTCACTATCCTGATGGCCGTTGGGCTGCGGAGCATATCACGTGTGCCATCGCGCCTCGCCACGACCTATGTGCTCGCAGGTGTCGCGCTGGTCGCCATCATGTCACCGTCCGTAGTGATCTTGCCCAACTATACCAAACCAACGCTACTCGATCCGAAGTCTCCCCCTGTCGGCATGCGCATGGCCGAGCCGATCACTTATGGCGGTTCGATCCAGCTTCTCGGGTACACAGTGCCGACAAGCAAGGTCACACGCGGTAATATCGCGACTATCCGGCTCTACTGGCGCGCGCTAAAACCTATGGCGAAGGATTATGCACTGCGTGTAGAGAATTTTAGCCTCGACGGGCATTCATTCCAAAACGGACTGGACTATACTCCGGGCCGCAGCGTTTATCCAACCTCGTTCTGGCAGCCCGGCGATACTTTCGCTGAGGACTACTATCTGCCTGTCGGGTTGGACGCACCGGCGCCCACGCTAGCGACATTCAAGGTCACTTGGTTCGACACCGAGCAGGATAATGTGCTGGCACAATCTCTAGCGCCTGTGTGTAAGGAGGGGAAAGTATGCGAGCCAAAGATCGGTCAAATTGCGGTCGCGCTGGATGGGGCTGCTGTCGCACAGTGGGCCAATATGCCAGCGCTCTTCCATCTGAGCAACGGTATTGATTTGTTGAATGACCAAGTACCCCCGTCCGTGAGACCCGGTCAAACGCTCAGCCTTACGCTTGTGTGGCGCGCCAACTCGGCTGCGCTGCCCGAACTCACAACCTTCGTACACCTGCAATCGGCAGATGGCACGCTGGTAGCACAGGGCGACAGCCCGCCACGCAGCGGCCTCTACCCCACCAGCATATGGGGCGCCGGCGAAGTCATCCCTGATGAATATGCGATCCACATAGGTCCTGCTACACCACCTGGTATATACCGCTTGGTAATCGGCATGTATGACCCGCAAACGATTCAACGTGTACCTGTCTCTGACGCCAAGGGAACGATAGTACGCGACTACGCCATCCCGCTTGGTGAAATAGAGGTTCAGTAGGTGTACCACATGATTCCGCGTGTAAGTATTACGTATAGCAAGATGCTGCGGGAACCCGCGAGAGGGTCACTATCTACATCAGCGCTATAGCCGCATCTACCAGGACGCAGTGGTTGATAATGGCGGTCACAGCGGCGGCTATGCTAGTCATGTTTTCAGGTTGCCAGAAGTTGCGCCCGGCGCCATGCAACGCCTGCCGGCGCTCGACGCCGCCAGCGGGCAGCGCGCGCGACGACATCGTGCAGTTGAGGAAGTGAGTAACATGAAAACGACCGTCTTTACCGGACCGCGGCAAGTCGATATCCGCGACGTGGCCGTCCCGCAGACACAGCCATCGCAAGTGCTCGTAAAGACCCACGCCGTAGGCCTGTGCACGCTCGAGCAGCGTTTCTATCAGGGCGCTACGCCCGACAGTTACCCCTTCCTGGGCGGGCACGAAGTGGCAGGTGAAGTGGTGGCAGTCGGGACGAGCGCCAGGACTACGGCGCGGGTAGGCGATATTGTCAGCCTGGCGCTGCTTACCCGTTGCGGCACGTGCTATTACTGCCGTCGCGGCATGGATAACCTGTGCGTCCACAACAACGAGAGCAAGGTACCGGGTCAATTGCCCGGGCCGGCAGGATTGAGCGAATATGTGGTTGCCGAGGATTACCAGGTATACCCGACCAGCCTGCCGCCTGCCCATGACGAGGAATGGGCGTGCCGCGTGTGCGAACTGGCGCTGGCTGAACCATTGGCGTGCGTGGTACGGAGCGTGCAGGTTCCTCCGCTGCGATTCGGCGATCTGGCGCTGGTGCAGGGGGCGGGCATCATGGGGCTGCTGCATATACAGTTGCTTAAGCAACACGGCGTGCGCATCGTCATGGCGGAACCCGACGCCCAACGCCGCCAACTGGCGCTGCAGGCCGGGGCAGACTGGGCCGTGGATCCTCTGCACACCGATCTGGCGGCGTTTCTGCGCGAGCGATCAGACGGATACGGCGTCAATGCGGCATTCTTCACCGCCGGCGGCGCGTCGGCCATCCAACAGGCGCTGGAGGGCATGGCTAAGGGAGCGTGGTTGTGCCTGTATGGGTCGGTGCATCCCAAAGGGCCGATACAGATCGATCCCAACCTGATCCATTACAACGAATGGGTAGTGACCGGGTCGTTCAGCCACACCAGCGCCAGCTTCCAGCAGGCCGTAGCCTTGATCGCGTCCAGAAAAGTGGACCTGCAGCCGTATGTGAGTGAGCGAGTGGCGTTCCCCGATGTCCAGCGCGGCCTTGAACGCGCCATCAGCCCCGACACCTACCGGGTGGTGATGGTGTTTGTCTGACATATCGGTGATATGACATTTGTCATGTGAAGTTCCGATGTCCATCACTGGCATGCGTACCTGTCGGCTGTTAGAATCGGCGCGGGTAGTTACGCAGGATCCGCTGCATGAGAATGCAGTCAGTAGCCGCAATCGCACTCACACTGGCCTCCATCATTACACATCGATCTCATCATTGACATCCATCGTCACGCGCCGTTTTCCCGTCGAGTACGCTGCTGTCCATCGCATTTACAACTGAATAGGTCGCAACACAAAGAACCTTCACTGAGCCCATCGCTGCACATCACCGCCACAATGACATTCGTCGCAGCACATCGCACTATCGCAGACACATCGATTTACATTGCCGCTGCAAAGCAGGACATCGAAGCGCATCGCCGAACCATTGACGCAAGCGGTCCGCCAACATTGCTGCTGCATCTGGCGCGTGGAACTGCGTAACTCCGTATCAGAACGAACGAGTTCGTGGTACGAGGAAAGCCACCCGGGAGAAACACCCGGGTGGCTTTTCTATTGGGTGCGGCGCGGCATTTAGCGGTTATGATACAGGCACAATCCAAACGATAAGGAAACAACAATGGAACATAACCCGGAGCAAGTAGAGCGTGTAGAAGAGATCATCGCCAAGGCGGGGGTTGAGTTTATCAACCTGCAGTTCACCGACATCATGGGCATCGTCAAGACCGTCGGCGTGCCTACAGGCGTATGGGGCGATGTGCTGAAGCACGGCATGTGGTTCGATGGCTCGTCCATCCAGGGCTTCGCGCGCATCGCTGAAAGCGACATGTTATTACACCCCGAACTGGAGACGTTCGCGGTCATCCCGTGGGATAACGATACGCCTACCGCGCGCGTCATCTGCAACGTATACACCCCGAACGACGAGCCGTTTGAAGGCGACCCGCGCTACGTGCTGAAGCGCGCGCTGGCCGTGGCGAAGGACATGGGGTATGAGTATTACACCGGCCCGGAACTGGAATTCTTCCTGTTCAAACCGCATGAGAACGGGGACCTGCTCCCGCTGGCGCCGCACGATCAGGCTGGTTACTTCGACGCCAACATCGACCTGGCCCACCCCATCCGCCGTCAGATGGTTACGGCATTGCAGTCGCTGGGCATCAGCGTCGAAGCATTGCACCATGAGGTTGCGGTCGGCCAGCAGGAGATCGATATCAAATACGATAAAGCGCTGCGCACCGCCGACAACGCGATCACCCTGCGCATGACCATGAAGGCCATCGCCGAACGCAACGGGCTGTATGCCACCTTCATGCCAAAGCCAATCGCCGGCATCAACGGCAGCGGCATGCACACGCACCAGAGCCTGTGGAGCAACGGCGTCAACGTCTTCGCGGACACATCGGATCAATATGGTCTGAGCATGATTGCGAAAAAATTCATCGCCGGCCAGTTGGCGCACGCGCGCGGGTTCTCCGCCCTGATCGCGCCGCTGGTGAACAGCTACAAGCGGCTGGTGCCCGGCTATGAAGCGCCGGTGTATCTGAGCTGGGCGCGCACGAATCGCTCGGCGCTCATCCGCGTGCCCAAGGTCAGCCAGAGCCGCGTGGCCACCGCGACACGCATCGAACTGCGCTGCCCGGATCCGGCCGCAAATCCTTACCTGGCCTTCGCGGCCATCCTCATGGCGGGGCTGGAAGGCATCAAGCGCGATTTGCCCGTGCCGACCGCTGCTGAGGAAGATCTCTATCATCTCGATGAAACCGTGCGCGGCAAGATGAGCGCCATGCCCGGTTCGCTGGGCGAGGCCATTGAGGAAATGCGCAAAGATGAACTGATGCGCACCACACTGGGCGATCACCTGTTCGATCAATACATCGAGGCCAAGAAGGCCGCCTGGGACGAGTACCGCATCTATGTGAGCCAGTGGGAGCTGGAGCGCTATCTGACCGTGTACTAAAAGTTTAGTAAACCCCGGCTTTTCATTCGCTTTTTCCGGGATTTTCAGGTATAACTCGAACTGTCTTATCCGGAAGGGGAAACAATAAGGAGACAAGCAATGGCAGGAAAGAAATTGACTAAGTCGCAGTTCATCGCTGAGATCGCTGAGAAGAGCGGCATCACCAAAAAACAGGCCACCGCTGTTCTCGACACGATGCACAGTGTGGTTGCTCAGCAGTTGGGCAAGAAGGGACCGGGCGAGGTTATTATCCCCGGGCTGCTCAAACTCAACGTGGTCGAGAAGGCGGCGGTTCCCGCGCATGAAGGGGTTAACCCGTTCACCAAGGCGCCGGCGATGTTCAAGGCCAAGCCGGCCAGCCGCGCCGTCAAAGCTCGCGCAGTGAAGGCGCTGAAAGACGCCATTTAGAAGCCTGCTCGCTCGGAAACCAAGCTGTCCCCCTTCCGTTTCAGGGGGTAACGTACGCAGCCTGAATCCTTTGGACGCTTTCACGTCCAAAGGATTTTGCGTTTTTCAAGCCGCGGCGGCGCTTGTAGTGATTCACCCGACAGGGTTTGTATGCGCTCGCAGCCCCGTCCATGGGGCGTAATCTCGGCATAGGCGCACCGGAGAACCCAGACTCATAACCCAGACTCCCGGAATCTCCGAGATTCCGGGAGTCTATACGAGTGAATTATCGGATGTCCTATTTGGCGGGAAGCATGAAGGGCGCGAGGTCCTTGCGGGCAGGCGGTTGGGCCGCGCCAGGCGCGCCCGATTCCGCCTGTGGTGATAGAGGTCCGGCGCGCACGGAAGCCGCCGAGACATAGCCCTGCCGTCCGTCATCATCAATCACGCTGATCCACGCGCCGCGCCGTCCCAGCTTCCGCGCCGCGCTCTCCGCAGGTTCCGCCACGTTCAATCGTTCGCCCGGCGCCAGCGCAGTGACTGGCTTCCCGCGCCCGGAGCCCTGGCGCAACAGCGCACGGCGGGAGGTGCTATGCTTCGGAATTTTCACAAACAGCGTCATGGGCGCCGTGCGGGCCAGTGGCAGTTGCACGACGCCATCGAACACTGCTTCGTTAACGGCCGGCAGAAGCGTCTGCGGCGCTATCATGGCAATGCCTTTTGGAACGACCGCCTGCACCAACCAGGCTGCCACATATCCACTCGCGCCACCCGGCGCGCTGACCTGCAGCCATTGCCCGCTCTGGCCGATTTTGGGACTCGCGGTGTCCGGAGATTCCTGCACCTGCAATAGCGCGCCTGCCGGCAGGCGCGTCTTCACAGTGCCGATGACTGGCGAATCGCGCAAGGCCAAACCGCCGGCGGCGGCGATGTCAGGGGTATCAAGGACAGTCACCAGCAACGGTTGTGGCTGTGACTGTCCCGCCACACCGGTGTAATACACTGCCACGTTGATGACCTGCGCGGGCGCGCCGGCGAACCCGTACCGCGCCTGCAGCGAAGCATTCGGTTCGGCCGGTATCGGCCAGGGGTCGTGGATCAGGTAATCGCCGCCCCGGCGCGCAACCAGAACAACCCAGTGGTTACTGAACCCCGGCGCGGGCGACTGATCGAGTTCGACGACTACCGGCATGCCGCTGTCCAGTGCGGCGTCGATCTCTCCCATCGGCGCGGGGCGATCGGTGCAGGTGGTGATGCGCCGCAGCGCAATGCCCGGCAGCGCCGCCGGCAGCCCGGCCCACACGATCAACGCTCCGGAAAAGCCCACGTTTGCGCCCAGCGCCTTGAGCTTCCGGTTGAGCGTGGCCGGCGTCTCCTGGGCGCTAAAGCCATCGGCCAGCATCGTCAGGCAGGTCAGTGTGCAGCCGTCCGAGCCGATGGTGGTCGATGGGTCGCCAAAGCCCAGCGTCTGATCGCGCCATTGCGGGTCGCGCTGCGACAGTGGCGGGGCGGCAAAGACGGCGCTGCTCTGTATGTTGGCGAATCGGAATGTGCCATTGGCGACAGCCAGCACCTGACCGCCACCAGCCTTCCCCGGCGGCGCGTCGTTCTGGTACAGGTTCAGCGGCGCCAGCAGCGGCGGGTTCTCGATGAAGTCCAGCAGGCCGAAATTGCGCGAAGGCGCCTGGCGCAGGTACTGGTAATCGAAAACCTCCCTGCCAGTGTCATTGGCGGTCACCGGAAAACGCGTGTAGTGAACGCCGGTGGCCGGGTCAACCTGGTCGATGCCGGGTTGCACCGTCACCTGGTCGACTGCAGGGCCGATCGTCTTGTGATACTGCGCTGCTGCGCGGTATGGGTCAGCGCCTGAGGCGTTGATGACGGAACGAGCTGCGCCCGGCCCGGCGTTATAGGCCAGCCCGGCCAATGCAACGATGCCATTGAACTGATCCAGTTGCTCGCGGATGTACTGCGCGCCGGTCATGACTTGCACGATCAGGTTTCTTGCATCGAAGGCTTGCGCGAAGCGATTGTTCAGATCAGCGCCGCTGATGGCCGGGCTGTCACTCAGGCCGAGAGCAGCCAGCTTGTTGGCTCGCGAGATACGCGCGATCACGCCTGAGCGAGTCGATGGGATCACCTGAAGCACGCCATCGCGATGATTAACGTCCGCGCCTTCGACGGCCATGAACGCCTTGAGCAGCAGGGCGGGCAGACCTGTGAGCGCCGCGACCTGCGCCGTAGCATCCAGCAGAGGATTGGCTGCAGGAGTAGACGGCGCATTGATGGGAACCAGGTACGTATCGCCCGCATTGCTGAGGGCGGCATAACCGGCGCTGCCGGCGGCAATCGACGCGCTCGCTACGACGCGAAGGGGCAGCCAGATCAGCGGCGGCGCGTCCTGCGCCGGACCGGTTTCTTCGACCGTATCGCCGGGATTGAGTATACCGAGCAGTGTCTCGGGGGCGAGGCGAGGGGCGCTGCGGAACTTCAGCCCCGTGGCTGCAACCGTGTCAGGATTTACTCGATAAATCGCCATAACTGGATTGCTTGTCGCGAGCGGGCTTAACAGCGAGATTATATCAGCCGCGATGTCGTTAAACCGTATACCTTGCTGACTGTGAGCTGGCTGCGCGTCTCTTTCCGGGCAGACACACAGGCCAAAGGGCCCGTACATTCATGCTTTGCGTATGGGCGCGCCTGTGTGCGCGCCTTCTAATGCCTGCATCGGGCAGACACACAGGCCAAAGGGCCCATACGCCCACCGTTCGCGTCGGTGCGCGCCATTACCGCACATCGGGCAGACACACAGGTCTGCCCCTACGTATAGCCCGGGCGCGCCTGTGTGCGCGCCCTCTAATGCCCCTGCATCGGGCAGACAAGCAGGCCAAAGGGCCCATACGCCCACCGTTCACGTCGGTGCGCGCCCTTACCGCACATCGGGCAGACACACAGGTCTGCCCCTACGTATAGCCCGGGCGCGCCTGTGTCACGAAAGCCTACAGTATGACCCTACAATTAGTGTATTCATCCATACCTGACACTGGAGGGAAATGACCCGATGACGACGAAGCTCATTCTGGATACCGACATCGGCTCGGACATAGACGACGCCGTGTGCCTGGCCTATCTGCTGGCACAACCCGAATGCGAATTGCTTGGCATCACAACCGTAACCGGCGAGCCGGTCAGGCGCGCCATGATGGCAAGCGCGCTGTGCAAGGTGGCGGGCAAGCCGGATATCCCTATCTATCCGGGCGCAGAGACGCCGCTGTCCATCAAGCAACTGCAGCCGGTCGCGAAGCAGGCCAGCGCGCTGGACAAATGGCCGCACGAAACGCAGTTCCCGCAGGGCCAGGCGCTCGATTTCCTGCGCGATACCATCCACCGATATCCTGGCGAGATTACGCTGCTGACCATCGGGCCGCTGACCAATATCGGCATGCTGTTCCAGAGCGACCCGCCGACTGCCCGCCTGCTCAAGCGTATCGTGCTGATGTGCGGGGTGTTCGGCGGGAAAGATACCGGCCACGGCCTGGCCGAATGGAATGCCAAACTCGATCCCGCAGCGACAGACATCGTGTATCGCGCGCCCGTTGCGGAGCATCGCTCAATCGGGCTGGATGTGACCACGCAGGTCACCATGGACGTGCAGACGGTCAGGATGAAGTTCCAGGCGAAACTGCTGCGCCCGGTGCTGGATTTCGCCGAGGTGTGGTTCCATGAGGCTGACCGGATCACTTTCCACGACCCATTGGCGGCGACGACGATCTTCGACGACACGATCTGCGGTTTCGAGCGCGGCACGGTCACGGTGGAGCTGCAGGACGAGCAGTCGCTGGGGCGAACGCTCTGGAAACCCGCCAATGGCCTGGATGCGCCGCACGAGGTGGCGCTGCAGGTTCAGCCGCAGCGTTTCTTCGAGCATTACTTCGGCGTGGTGAGTCGAGTATGAGCGGTGCGGTTTTGAGCCAATGAGAACACCCTGACAAAACCACTCACTTGATATGCAGGCAGCGTATCAGGTGAGTGAACCCCATTGCAGGGAGTTCCTCACACATCCAATACCGCCAGCGCCGGATGGTCGAGTTTCCTGCGAAACATCTCCCAGGCTTCGCGCGCGCGCGGGCCGGTCAAGTCGGGCGTAAAGCCGTAATCCAGATACAGCTTGATCGCGCCGATGCGCCCGGTGCTCGTGTCGAGCATGGCGCGCTCGTGCCACTGCGCCATCTGCAGCAGGGCGTAGCTCAGACCCGCGCGCATGATGCCCCGGCCCTGGTAGGCTTTGCGCGTGGCGACCCAGTGAATGCGCCCGTAATCCAGCCCATTGATATCGCGCGTGTACCATGAACTGATCGTGCCGGCGGCCACACCGTCCGGCGCGGTGATGATGTAACAGCGCCGTTCGATAGCGCCGGGGGCGTCGCCGAACTCGCGGTTGAACAGCCCGTTATCGATCTTTGCAAATGGTTCGGCGTCGCGCCAGATGTCCTCCCACAGTCCGCCCTCGTTGCGTTGCAGCGGGCGCACACCGTATCCGTCGCGGAACGGCGCGACCGGGATATCGCGCAAGTGCGCCCGGAACATGCGCACCGGCCAGTTCTCCAGCGAGTCAGTCGCCGGGCGGGTGACGGAGGCAGCGCCGAAGATGGCGCGTACGGTGTCGCAGGCGCCCTTGCGGCGGCGGTCGCGCGTGACAATGCCGAAGGGGCTGTTGGTCATCCGGTTGATGAATGGTTCTTCGGGCCAGGGGTGATCGGCGTAGCACCAGATGGTCCTGCCGCACACATAAGGCTTGTCGAATGCGCCCGCTTCCGCCTGCAGCGCTGCCATCTGCATATCTTCTCCCAGGCCGTTGCCATAGACGCGATACAGCGCGGGGTAGCCGAACTCGCTGATCAGGATCGGGCGGTCGGGATAAGCTGCGTGCAGGGCCGCCAGACGCTCGTCCCACCAGCGCGTCGAGTCGTTGACGTCGTAAGCGGGGTTGGACTTCCAGCCGCGCCCATCCCAACTTGGATAACCGTTGACGCAGAGCACGTCGTCCTGCTCAAAGTGCGGCTCGCCGACCCAGTGGCTGGAGACATGCGCAACGAGGCGCGTCGCATCCAGGTTGCGCGCCAGTTCAATCAGCGCGGCGTTGCCGGCGGCCACCTCGGGGCGGCGTTCCTCCGTCTCGTTGCTGACGCTCCACAGAATCACGCAGGGGTGGTTGATATCACGCGCGATCATCTCGCGCAACTGGCGTTTAGCCGCTGCCAGCTTGACCGCAGCAGGTTGTGTCCCATCGGCGTCGCCGTTCCACCAGTACAGCGGTATCTCGCCCATGACCAGCAAGCCCAGGCGGTCGCACAGGTCGAGTTCGAGCGGGTGATGGGGATAGTGGCACATCCGCACGAAGTTGGCGCCCAGTTCCTTCATGTGGCGCAGGTCGCGCTCGACGGTCGCGGTGTCGGGGGCCATTCCCGTGTGCGGCGAATCCTCGTGGCGGTTAAAGCCCTGCAAATGGAGTGGGCGGCCGTTCAACAACAGCGACGTTCCGCGTCGCTCGATGGTGCGGAATCCGAACACGACGCTCACTTCATCGAGCAACGGCGGCGCATCCGCCATCGTTCCAGCAGCAGTTGCACTGCTGCTGTCTTCATCATGCAGCCGGAAGTTGGCCTCATATAAGGCCGGCTGATCGGGCGACCACGCCTGGATCGACGCTGCGCTGCCGTTGACCTCGAACGCGCACTCCGTCCCGCCCGCAATTTCGCGCGCCTCAGACTGCGCTGCCGCAACCTCGGAGCCTGCCGCGTCTACGATGCTCAGGGCAATGGCGACGTTGCGCGCTGCCGTCGTGTCGTTGCGCACGCTGATGCTGGCATGATAGCTGCCAGCGGCGCCGGCCGCAATCACCGGACGCTCCAGCCGCAGCAGCGGCCGCCGGATCAGACGCAACTCGCGCAGGATGCCCCCATACGGACGCCAGCCGCGCTCGCGTCCGGGCGCCTGCCCGTGCCGCCGCGTATTGTCGACGCGCACCGCGATCACGTTGCATCCTGCGGCCAGCAGGCCGCGCACCGGCAGTTCGAACCTTAAAAAGCCGCCTTCATGCGCGCCCGCCCACTGGCCATTGACCCACACCGCGGTGTTATAGTTGACGCCTTCGAACTGCAGGACGACGTGCCCGGCCAGCCATTCTACTGGCGCGTCGAATGTGCGGCGGAACCAACCCATGCCTTCATAAGCCGCCATCTGCGGGATGCAATCGTCAAAGGCGCACGGCACGCCGACCTCGCGCCACAGGCGCGTGTCGAGGTCGCTCGAATGGTATCCCATCCGCTCTCCATCCTCGAAGGCGTCGGGCTGGAAACGCCACAACCCCGTCAGGTCGATGGCGTTCCTGTTCACTGCGCTATCGCCGCCCGTTCCCTCTTGTGTCATGCGTATCTCCTCCATGCGATGTGCTGCGCTCTTGGTGTGGCGCCACCTCGATTTTAGATGGGGATGGAATTCCGGTGTTCCTGCTATCAACTGATCATTTCATGAAGAGGCCTGAATAACCGGGATGCCGGCGGCAGCGGCTGAGAAACCGGAGGATTGACCGTCTGAGTTGTCGGAACAACCATCCCACAATCGGCAGGTCGATTAACAGACAGAATGCTGTCAACCAGACAACCTGTACCGCTCTTGATTCCATGAGGCGGTATTGTCCTGCTGATCTTCAGGCAGTACCGACCGTTAATGTCGGTAGCTACCAGTCCACATGCGGACGCTGAGTGCGGCACTTGGCTTTCAATTCGCCCATCCGGTTGTGCCGTTCGCAATAAAGCACCAGTTCGCGTGCTTTATCCGCCTTCGTAATCCCTGGCAGATTTTCATCATCAATGGACAACTCAAAACACAACTCTTGCAAGTCACTCATGGAGAAATAAGCGACCAGGTTCTCATACAGCCTGATTTGGCTGTGGTTCATTACTGGCGCAATGTTGCGCGCCGTTCGCGATTTGTGGCGAGCGCGTATGACGAGCGCTGCTATAACACCTGCCAAAGCAAACCCTGTCAGCGTTAATGCAGGCGGTGCCCAATCTGATAAGCCACTAGCCCTGACCGAGTCAATATTTAGCGAAATAGGTAGTGTGTCAGACGGCTCCACGAATACCTTCGTCCTAGCGAGCGCTGTACTGGTCGCCGACCCAACGAAGGCCTTCGACAGATCCACATCACTGCTGTAATGGTTCTCACCGACCCCCTTCCCCGGGCACGGCATTTGCCACGACATGGAACCTGGGCCGACCGCCACCTGCGTGATTTGAACCCCGGCAGCCAGCTTAGGATATACGGTCGTGATCTGCCCCGGCATCGTGACCTGAACTTCGCAAAACAGATCCCTGGCAAGCGAGAGTTGTATCTCATATCTGGTCTCGCCCAATGACTCATTATGACTTGAGATATTCAGGTTGATGACATTCTCCAGTTTCAGGCCAGGCATGATCTCACAACTAGACGCACGCGCAAGCTCACTCGGATTGGCAAAGTCTGTCGTGATCACGAGAAAACCCCTGTCTCTTGTCTGACTGGTTTTGAAGTTGCACTTCGCAAAGATGGTCTCAAGCTCTGATAGAAACGTGGACGTAATCATGTCGGCTGTGTTGGAGGACAAAGCCGGTTGTGCTTCCTGAATGGTCAATACGAATGTGCCGGATAAATTCTCGGCTAAGCGAATGTCGAGGCGGTCGACACGGAAGACAGGCCCGCAGGCTACAAAGAGGACTGCCAATAGGACAACTGCTCCACTGACGCTAACAGTGCGAAGCTTACGCTTCATAGCACAGCCTCCTTCCACCACAATGCAATGGGACGCCTGTATTATTTCACAGGTGTACCCGATCACTTCACCGCGAGATACAACAAGAAGACGTTACGGACAAATGCCGGAGTCATGATCCGACCGGTGGCGCCACAAAATACTGGTGGCAATTGGGACGCGCTGCAGGGCAAGCGTTTTCGGTCCAGATCAAGGCTGGTGAACGCATCCATGGCGATATCTTGCGCGCTCTTGGTCGTCCGTCTGTTGATGGGGGGATAAATTCCAAGGGCTCGCGCAGGCGACCTTCTGGCACGCCCAGGCTGCCCTCTGACCAGCGATCATCGCTTTCGCCATCCAACTGCGATCACCAGACGCATATCTCCCATGACCGCCATCCGGCTTACGTCGGCGCGGGCCAGACCACGGGCCGACTGAGGAACTCGACCATGGTCCAGCGATGCGAGGTCAGCCCGGCGGGCGTGCGGTGTTGCCAGCGCAGCTGACCATCGATCAGGACACGCTGACGCAGGGCAGCATGAGGCCGGACGAAATGGTAATATTGCGCATACCGGCCACGCTCAAGCCACCCCCGCAACGAATTCCAGCAATTCTCAATCCGAACTCTTCACGTGGGCGCGAATCACGTCTGTAACGGCGCGTCGCCATTGTCATGCCCGGGGAATCGGGCACACCGGGTGAGTGTGTACGACACGCCAAACCCCAGTAAGGGAAGGATGCGGCATGCGTCCCGTCCCGTTTCCACGGGAATGACGGAAGGCAGCGTGCAGCCGGCTTGTTTTCGCCAGATTGAGAATTTCTGAACGAATTCCGCTGAGGTTGCGCAAACGCCGCGCTGTGTGAGATGATTCAGTTCATAGCCGGGTCGCTTTCGTGACGCGAATTCTGGCAAAGATGAGTGTTACCCATGGATAAGCAATCTGTGATCGCAGCGTTCAGCGCCGCCGGCCTGGCGAACGTCGCTCAGCAGGCAGCCGGCTTGGTTCGATCGTCCGTGCGCATCAAAGCCAGCGCCGCTGACGAAAACAGTATTCCTGCAGGCGCATCGAAGCTCGGCGGCCTGCCGGACTTACCTGCGTACTTCGACTGGCCGGAGCGCAAGGGCGCGCCGATGTCGTTCATCGCGCAGATTCACCTGGATGATCTGCATGGCATCGACGGAGCGGAAGGGCTGCCATCCGCCGGGTTATTATGGTTTTTCTATGACGCCCGGCAGGAGACTTACGGCTCCGACCCGGCCGACCGCGCCGGCCGGCAGGTATTCTTCGCCGACAACCCGAGCGTGTCACAGTTAAAGCGACGGCCCGCGCCGGCTGGCCTGCCCGGGGGCGCCTTGTTCAAAGCCTGCGCCGTGCAGTTCGAGAACGAGTTGACGCTGCCCGAAAACCCGCAGGCCGAATCGCCCAGCCTGATGTTTTCCCCCGCCGACCAGGAACGCTATGAGGCGTTTTATGCCGCCTTCCCCAGCCGCGACGCGCGCATCACCGCCCAGCACCGCCTGTTGGGGCACCCGGATACTATCCAGGATGACATGCGCGGGCAATGCCAGTTGATCGCCAACGGCGTAACCCGCAGCGACGACCCGCGCGCGGCTGACCTGCTGAAGGACAGCAACGACTGGCAGTTGCTGTTGCAGGTGGATTCTGACGACGCGACCGGCATGCGGTGGGCCAACTCCGGTATGCTGTACTTCTGGATCCGGCGCGACGATCTGAAGATGCGCAACTTCGATCAGGTGTGGGTCGTGCTGCAGTCGGAATAAACCACGGATTTCACAAATTGAACGCAACAATGACGGCAGTGTGATCCACCTGACTTGTTGCTACACGAAAAAGGATATCCGATGAAAAGAGCATCCATCTTATTGACTTCCGCCGCTCTATTGCTGACCATTGGCGCGTGTACCGTCGTTACGCCGTCCGGCACAACCACCGGCACGGCGACTGCCGTGGGAGGTCAGACCAACGCGGATCAGGGCGGAGTCAATAACGCGAATCACCAGTGGGGCGCGCCAACCAAGACGTCCGGTTGCCAGGCCGCCAACGCCCTGCAGGACAGCGCCTGTACCCCCGGCGACATCCTGCCAGATGCTACCAGGGAGATGATCTGCGTGCCCGGCTATTCCAAGACCGTGCGCAACGTTACGACCAGCACGAAGAACAAGGTGTATGCCAATTACGGCATCACCAGCCACGTCGCCGGGGAATACGAAATCGACCACCTGGTCAGTCTGGAGCTGGGCGGCTCCAACGATATCTCGAACCTGTGGCCGGAGGCCGCCGAACCGCGGCCCGGATTCCATGAGAAAGACAAGGTGGAAAACTGGCTGCACGACCAGGTGTGCTCCGGAGCCATCGCGTTAAAGGATGCGCAGGTTCAGATCGCGACCAACTGGCTGGATATATATCAGCGCATGCCGGCAGACAAGAAGTAACCGCCGGAATCCCGGAATCTGGCTGAGCGAAGCTCAGCGTGAGATTCCGGGATTCCGTACAGAAATCTGAGAGAATGAGAGCATGGCAACCTATCCTGATGTGCGCAATTCCGTGCTGGATACCATCGGCCACACTCCGATCGTCCGGTTGAACAAGGTCGCGCGAGGGGTCGCGCCGGCTGTCCTCGCCAAGCTGGAATTCTTTAACCCGGGCGGCTCGGTAAAAGACCGCATCGGTATCGCGATCATCGAAGAGGCCGAACGCGCCGGGCGGCTCAAGCCGGGCGGGACAATCGTTGAATCCACCAGCGGCAATACCGGCATCGGGCTGGCTATCGCCGCCGCCAACAAAGGCTACAAGTGCATCTTCGTCATGCCCGACAAAATGTCGGACGAGAAGATCCGCACGCTGCGCGCCTTCGGCGCCAAGGTGATCATTACGCCGACGGCGGTGGACAAGGACGACCCGCGCAGCTACTACAAAGTCGCCGAGCGGCTGGTGCGCGAGACACCCAACGCCATCCTGGGCAACCAATATCACAATCCGGCCAACCCGGCCGTCCACTACGCCACCACCGGCCCGGAAATCTGGCAGCAGACTGGCGGGAAAATCGACGTGTTCGTGGCCGGCATGGGCACGGGCGGGACAATCACCGGCGTGGCGCGCTATCTGAAGGAGCAGAACGCGGCTATCAAGATCGTGGGCGTGGATATCGCCGGGTCGCTGTTGTACGACACATGGAAGAACGGCAAGGTTCCCGATCAGCCGATCCTGAAGACCTATAAGCTGGAAGGCATCGGCGAGGACTTCGTGCCCGGCACGCTCGACCTGTCGCTGTGCGACCTGGTGGTGCAGGTGACCGACCGCGAGTCTTTTCTGATGACGCGCCGGCTGGTGCGCGAGGAGGCCATTTTCTGCGGCGGCTCGTGCGGCGCGGCGGTGGCCGGCGCGCTGCGCGCCATCCCGCAGCTTGGGCTGACCAAAGACAGCACGGTGGTGATCCTGCTGCCGGACGGCGGATCGCGCTACCTGAGCAAGATCTTCGACGACAACTGGATGCGCGACAACGGCTTCCTCAACACGGACTGGTCGCAGGGCGCCGTGGCCGACTTCGCACAGGCGCTGAAACTGCGCCCTGTCACGACGGCGCAGCCGCACGAGACCGTGTTGGTCGTCATCCAGCGCATGAAACAACACAGCTTCTCGCAGTTGCCCGTTGTGGACGGCAATGGCAAGCTGCAGGGCATGATCAGCGAGACCAACGTGCTGGACTACATGCTGAACAACACGCACGCCGCCGTCGGCGAGACACCCATCGCGGCGCTGGTGCATCAGGCTGTCGCCGTGCACGAGGACACCCCACTTAACACGCTGAGCGACATCCTGCAGAAAGCCAAGGCCGCCGTGCTGGTGGACGGCGATAACAACGTCAACGGCATTATTACGATGATCGACGTGATCGATTTCCTGGCCGCATAAATGGTTACTTTCAACCTTTCGACCTCCGTCCTGCAGGCCAGGATGCAGACCTGGTGCGTCAATCTGCTCAGCATCCCCGTCGATGCCTACCAACTCGGCGCGGTGATCGGCAAGGGCGCGCCAGTCCGCGCCGTTGGTAGCGATGCGCTGTATCCCGACGTGATGTTTGTGTCGGGGCAGGATCGCAAGGCGGTGCAGGCCGACGCGATCTACGGCGCGCCGCTGCTGGCGATCGACATGCTGCACAGCGGTGTTCCCGAGCGCGAGCGCGCCGGGCTGCGCGCCCGTTACGCCGCCGCGCACGTGCTGGAGTACTGGCAGATCGACGTGGATAGAGGCCAGCCGCATTTCTACCAGGCCAGCGCAGCGTGGCAGTACGACCGCATCGAGCCGGACAATGCCGGCATGCACTTTTCGACTGCCATCGTCGAGTTGAGCTTCCCCGCCGTCTGGTTCCGCCGCCAGCCGGACCTGTGGACGATGATGGCCTACTGGGGGATGATTGAGGACTTGGGGAAAAACAGCTAACCCTCTATTATTTGATATTCGTAATACTCAATGCTCCTGCCTCGTCTGATATTGCTCATCCGATGAATCAAAAAGTCGGAGTTGTTTATCTGACTTGGTTATATCTGGAAGCAATGCCCCAAGAGACCCTGCAGGTACATTTCCCAATTCCTTCGGTTCGATTTTGTACAAACCACCGCCATACACGCGACCTTCATTGATCATTGCTTCTAGCGGAGCATTGTTCAACTCATGCAATATCAAACGGGCAAGCCCAGGATTTTGTCGCAGCGCGACTTCCAGAGTGCGCTTTGGATACAACATGAGATAGACATTTGCCGCAGTAGCATTGGAATGATTCAATATAAAACGAAATGGCTTTTTATTGCTTTTCCCTCGGCGTCCCATGTAAGTACAAAGAAACAACGAGGCGGGGCGATCCTCCTGTGAGTACCATGGTGTACGATGCTTGCAGAGGTATTTTTCATTGATCCCGCTATTCACGCCACGTTGTAAATAATTCCACAACGCAGGATATTGTGCTTGTACCTGGTTCTCCGGTAAATTACACGTTAATAAAAAAAGCTTACGATCAAGGAGTGGTTCGCCTTGCACATCGACCTCGATTTCATTAGCCCGGAGGTACTGAGGTTTCGGCAGGATTGGCACAAGGAACTCCGCAGGAATGCCGTGCTGTGCAATCTGCTTCTCACTCAATATGAAGAAGCCATTAGAGCCTGTTGCAAGACCGCGCTTTATGGTAAATAAGTCTGCCAGTTTCAACCGATCACTGGCATAAGCATTGGTTCGACGAGAGTGTGGCGCGTTCGTCCATTTCGGTTCATATCGCAGAGTCTCGGTAGACACCCAAGCGGTGTTCAATGGCGCCAGTAACCGCCCTCCGTAGGTGAACTTAACATCGTGTCTCTGCGGGGGATTCTCCTTCTTGTACCAAACGATTGCCGAAGAAACAGTCGCATCCCCGAATTGAACGTCGCCTGGGTCAAAACGATGGATATGCAGCAGTGTCACTCGGTTGAGTAGATAATCCTTGATCGGTCGGCCATAATTCACATCCATAAACTCGCTTGGAATCAACCATCCCGCAATGCCTAGTTCATCCAGCCATGCGTGGGATAGTAGTAGGAAGTAACAGTACAAACCCGCCAGGCCGTTCAGTTTTATCGCAGTCGCTTGCTCTGCCAGTAGCTGTAATCGCCGCTTTTGAATACTGTCCAGATGATGATGTCGCACATACGGCGGATTACAGATTATAAGGTTCGCTTTGTCGTCTTTAAAGCGCGGAGGGTCAGCAAGTGTGAAGTCGGATACTCGAATCTCTAGCAATGTATCACGCCATATTTCCATCGCTGCGCTTGCAAAGTGCGGATCAATCTCATATCCAGTCGCGCGTATGATATTTTGGCGATGAAACGCACATTGCAAAGCAGAGAAAAAGGCCCCGGTTCCTAATGCAGGATCTAGAAATCGTATATCAAGTTGTGGTGGTAATAACGCTCTGGCATAGTCAAGCATTTCTACTGCAAGTGCAGATGGCGTAGCAAACTGACCCAGCTTGTTTCGCTCACGGGCGGTTTTTTCTTCATCAAGCCGACCTTGTACCGCGATTCGCACCAATTCGTTCTCTTGATCGATAATCACTGTGCAACCCCGAAACTGGCGAGATCATCCACGCGATGCTCCCACACCCAATCAATTCCTTCTGCGGCTTCGTAACCCAGATATCCACTATCAAAATAGCCACAGAGAAATAGAATAAACCTGATATCATCCCCATAAGTCTCTCGCAACTGATAAATCTTAATAGCTTCTTCCTTGCGTCGCTTGTTTGTATTAGTGTAATCGCCCGCCGATTTTGCCTCAATCAATAACGGCAGTTTGCCCTTCTTTGCGCCGAACGGCATGACAACAACATCGACAGGTATGTTCACCTTCCTATCGCCAGTACTCAGTTGCACAGGAACACTCACTCGAAACGAAAAAGTCCCTGGCTGCATAGTCTTGATACTTATCCCCGTGTCATGATTCAGGTATACATAACCACGTTTCTCAAGCCAGTCTTTGAGTATTGCCAACTGACGTTTTTCCTGTGCATTGCGAATGATTGGATCAGCCACAGAGCCGCATAAACGATCAGCGATGATGGTTGCAGCTCGTTCAACTTCGGCTGTGCCTGGTTCGACGTTACTATCCAGCCATATGCATATATCTCGATCTAACAACTCTTCAATTACAGCGCAGATTTTCAAGAGATTTGCCTTCAGCATTCCTAAATCCATGCGTGGCGGGAGGCTCTGGTCAATCTCCATTCTTTTTACTAAAGCCGGTGTTACACCAGCCAGACCAATTAACCTGTCGCGCGCTAAAGGAGGTACAGTCGCCATTCGCAAAATTGGGAGGATCGATGGGTTCTGTAGAAGTATCTCATGTCTAATATTGGTCAGGTTTGAAGTGATTTTGAAGACGGCCTGAACCTGCTGAGTTGTTTTACTGCGCGTGACACGATAAGCTTCAGGCGCGCTGTGTAAAAACCACCTGTTGTAATAGTCCACCGACAGGCGAATATCTTCTTTCCATAGATGCGTTTTGTCAGCATTTACCGCCACAGTTCTCCTCGCTACACGATAATATCCACACATTTATTTAGGGTGCGGTTCGTGGTAACATTCCAGTACAATTGTACTAACTAATCGGTTTCTACAGTCAAGTTTTTGTTTGACGTTTCCTCCGTGTCCAGCGCAGTCCAGGTCTTGAAGTCCTGGCTCGTTTCTACAGTCAAGTTTTTGTTTGACGTTTCCTCCCGCGACTCCTATACTCGCAGAGATGCGTAAACGCGCGCGAACCGGGTTGGCGCTGGCTGCTGTCGTGGTTCTGCTGCTCCTGCTGGCGATCGGCATCAATGGATTGCAGATGCTCCCCGGGCGCCCCTTCGACCTGGGCTCGCCGGGCGCGCCGCCCAGCGGCGGCAATGCGGTCTCCGGCAGCAACAGCGATTTCGCCTTATTTATCGTCCGGGCGCTGTTTCTGGCGGCCGCCGTCATCCTGCCGCTCGCGCTCATCTACATGGCGCTGTCGCCGGAGGGCCGCCGCCAACTAATGGCCTATGGCATCATGGCCGTCGGGCTGGTGCTGATTTTCATGCTGCTGAGCAATCAAAACCGCAAGCCCGGCGACGAGTCGCAGACCAGCGGCCCGGCGGCGCAGGCGACGACCCCGCCGGTCGCGACCCGCGCGCCCAGCGACGTTTTCAGCGGTACGGCCCCCGACTGGCTGGCGACCGCCATCAGCATCGCGCTGGCGCTGCTCATCTGCGGTATCGCGGGCGCGGCGTTTTACCTGGCCTGGCGGCGCAGCCATCAGCCGAAGAGCGCGCTGGAGGAACTGGCCGGCGAAGCGCGCCAGGCCATCAGCGCGCTGCAGGCCGGCGGCGAACTGAAGGATACCGTCCTGCGCTGCTATCGCGAGATGAGCCGCGTGCTGCAACAGGAGCGCGGCATCCAGCGCCAGGCGGCCATGACGGCGCGCGAGTTTGAGGATGCCCTGCTGGCAATCGGCATGCCGGGCGAGCCGGTGCGGCAACTGACCCGCCTGTTCGAGCAGGCGCGCTACGGCCACGAGCGCGCTGGCGCTCAGGAAGAGAAACTGGCCGTCGACAGCCTCAGCGCCATCGTGGCCGCGTGTCATGTCGCGGACAAGACCGCAGGCGGGGCAAGGGCGCGCGCATGAACAAACCGGCGCCCACTCGACAGCGTATCTTCATCATCCTGGCAATCGCGGCGCTGGTGGTGCTGGCGACGGGCGTTGTGGCGCTGGGTCTGCGCGACTTCGTCAGCCAGGTCATCGTGCAGCCGGTCGCATACATCCTCTGGCTGGCCGGCCTGATTTTCCGCAGCATCCCGCAATCCATGTTCTGGGGGCTGGTGGTGGCCGTCGCCATCCTGGCGGCGTGGCGCAGCCTGGGGCTGGCGCGCGCGGCGCTATTCGCGCGCAGGCGCCCGCCCGGGCCGACCATCCCGGATCAGCCGGATCGATCCATCCTGGCGGCCATGTTCGATGACCTGGCGCGCATGCGCGACAGCGCGTTCGCCCGCGAGAAGGTGGCGTTCGAACTGCGCGGGCTGCTGGTGAAGCTGCTGGCCTACCGGGAGCGCGAGCCGGCGGCGCAGATCGAACGGCGCATCCGCGACGGCCAGCTCGTGACGCCGCCGGAGGTCCGCACCCTGCTGGCGGACTGGCAGCACTGGCTGTCCGGGCCGCCCGCCAACCCGTGGGCGCGCCGCTGGCAGCGGATACTGGTTCGGCTGGGTCTGGGCAGGCCGGACCCGCGCGGCCCGCTCGTTTCATGCGAGGAACGGCTGGACGCGGTGATCGCGTACATGGAGCAAATCGTCGGCGGCCCTGTGCCGCCTGGAAATTCGTCGAAGGAGCAGCATGACTGAGACAGCGCAGGTGAACTTGAACGTCGGCGAAGTGGTGCGGGTGACGCAGAGCGTCATCGGCCAGGTGGAACAGGCCATCGTAGGCAAACGGGCCGTGCTCGACCAGATCATGGCCGCGCTGCTGGCCGGCGGGCACGTGTTGATCGAGGATTATCCCGGACTGGCCAAGACCTTGATCGCCAGCAGCTTCGCGACGGCGCTGGGCATCACGTTCCGGCGCATCCAGTTCACCCCCGATCTGCTGCCCGGCGACATCACCGGCGGCTACATCTTCAACCGTGCGCAGAATGAGTTCGTGCTGCGCCAGGGGCCGATCTTCGCCAACATCATCCTGGCCGACGAGATCAACCGCGCCTCGCCGCGCACGCAATCGGCGCTGCTGGAGGCAATGCAGGAATTCCAGGTGACGCTGGAAGGCGAGACGCGCCGGCTGCCGCAGCCGTTCATGGTCATCGCGACGCAGAACCCGATCGAGTACGAAGGCACCTTCCCGCTGCCCGAAGCCCAGCTCGACCGCTTCATCATGAAGCTGGCGGTGGGTTACCCCTCGGCGGATGAAGAGCAGGAGGTGTTGAAGCGCCGCCGCGAGCGCCGCCACGACGCGGTTGACCTGCAGCCGGTCACCGACGCTGACGGGCTGCTGCGCATTCGCGAGATCGTCGAGCAGGTCTATGTCGATCCGGACATCG
>JAMCQN010000042.1 GCA_023382055.1 Chloroflexota bacterium | reverse complement strand
TCATATTTACACGTACGGGGCGACACACGAAGTCGCCCCTTTTACCCGCGTGTCAGGAAAGGCGCGCACACAGGCGCGCCCCTACGTCATATTTACACGTACGGGGCGACCCGGGTGTCGCCCCTTCGACACGGCGGTTTCCGTGCCGGCAATTTCTGTACAATACGGTGTGCTAGCCGACAAAAACAGGAGAGGGCGGTTCGCTTGAGACGCTTTCGAGAATCCATCCCAAGGAGAGGGGCTCAGGTACTGAGCGTTGCAACCATGTTAAAAAACAAGTTACTGATTACAGGTGCTATCGTATTGACCGTCGTCGCCACCGCGTGCAGCGGAGCCGGCAAACCGGCATCGAGCGCGACCAGCGCTTCCAAGGCCACATCCGCGTCTGCCCAAACAGGGAATGAGAAAATGCCACAAGCAACCGAACAACCAGCCGCCACGGCGGAGTCGAAATCCAACGCGGCTGCAAGCGGCGGCGACACCCGCAGCATCGACAGCCTGAACGGCGGGCTGGAAAAGCTCAAGAGCTATCGCCTGCACGTCGTTTACAACTATGACGGCAAGAACGCCAAGGGTGAAACCGACAAAGGCGGCATCGACCTGCTGCAGGAGATCGCCTCAAACAAAGACCAGCACATGAAGTTCAGCGGCGCCGGTGGCGGCGGTTCCAACGACGCCGGGCTGGAAACATTCCAGATCGGCGGCGTGTATTACCTCTACAACGCCACGGCCGAGGCTGGCAAAAAGTGCACCAGCTACTCTTCCGGTCAGCAGGATGCCGCCAGTCCGGCGGCGCTGTTCAACCCATCCGACATGCTGGGCGGTCTAAACGACGTCAAGCTGGTGCAGAAGGGCGACAACGTCAACGGTGTGGCGGCCGACCACTACGCGGCGGCTGAATCCAGCTTCAATGTCGGCCTGTTTACCAACGCCAAGGGTGACGTGTGGGTGGCCCAGGACGGCGGCTATGTGGTGAAGTACACCGGCCAGGCCAGCGGCAAGGCCGCGCTGCTGGGCGGCGGCGTCGACGGCGCCATCTCGTGGGAATACAACGTCGAGGATGCCAATAAGATCGACACGATCGCGCTGCCGCCGGAGTGCGCCGCATCCAGGCCGGCCGATGACATCCCGGTTCCCGATAACGCCACCGAGAAAGGCAATATCGGCAACATTATCACCTTCAAGTCGCCCGACGATCCCGCCAAGGTCACCGACTTCTACAAGCAGGCGCTGCCCGGCAAGGGCTGGACGGCCGGAGAGGGCAGCATGGAGGGCATGCTGACCTATACCAAGGACAAGCGCACCCTCACCGTCATGATCGCCAAGGAAGACAACGGCGGCTCCAACGTCGTCATCACCGACGCGAAGACGCAGTAAATGCGTATCACCCGGAAGTTTAGGCTTTGGCCGATCTCATCAATCCGGCTGAAGCCTCGGCCAGGTCATCCGCGAATCACCGCGAATATGCGCGAATGACCGCAGGAAAACCTCACGGGTCTGCCAGACCCGTGAGGTTTAATGCAACGGTCTCAAACACCTCCGAGTTCTCCCAGAACTCGGAGGTGTCTCCCAATAAGGAGCACACAGTGGAAACAAGCACACCCGAGGACCTGGGATTTTCGAGCCAACGCCTGGGGCGCATCGACAGCGTCATGCAGCGCTATGTGGATGAGCGCAAGCTGGCCGGCATGGTCACGCTGGTAGCCCGCCACGGCAAGCTGGCGCACCTGCGGAAGTTCGGCATGGCTGACATCGAGGCCGCCCGCCCGATGCAGTTCGACACCATCTTCCGCATCTACTCCATGACGAAGACCGTCACCAGCGTTGCGGCGCTGATGCTGATGGAGGAGGGGCGCTTTCGCCTGAGCGACCCGCTCTCCGCATACCTGCCTGCCTTCAAGGCCATGCAGGTGTTCGTCTCCGCCGACGGCGACGCGGTGCGTACGGTGGACGCCGATCGCCCCATCGCCATCCACGATCTGTTCATTCACACGTCGGGGCTGGGCTACGGCATTGGCTCGTCCAGCAACGCCGCGATGGAGGCGCAATATCAGCAGTACTACTGGGGCCGCATCCTGGGCGAGCCTGGCCTGACGCTGGAAGACCTGATCGGTGGCGTGGCGCGGATGCCGCTGCTGCATCAGCCCGGCAAGGCGTTCGTCTACAGCGTGGGCCTTGACGTGCTGGCGCTGCTCGTGAAGGTCGTCTCCGGCCTGCCGTTCGAGACTTACCTCCAGCGCAATCTGTTCGAACCGCTGGGCATGACGGACACGGCTTTCTACGTGCCGCCTGAGAAACTGGACCGCTTCGCCGCCGTGTACGGGCCGGACGAGATTAAGGGGCTGCAGCCAATCGTCGCGATGCTGACCAATGGCAGCTATACCCAACCGACGCTGATTCCATCCGGCGGCGGCGGTCTGGTCTCCACCGCCCGCGACTACTGGCGCTTCGCGCAGATGCTGCTCAACAAGGGCGATCTGGATGGCGTGCGCGTGCTGGGGCGCAAGACCGTCGTGTTCATGATGATGAACCACCTGCCCGTCGGGTTGATTCCCGTGGATGACCCCGCGCTGGGTTTCGGGCTGGGCGGCTCGGTATTGCAGGATGTGGCGCGTTCGCGCGTGCTGGGATCAGCCGGCACATTCAGTTGGGGCGGCGCGGCCAACACCGAATACTGGGTCGATCCCGCCGAAGGCCTGGTCGGTCTGCTGATGCTGCAATATATGCCGGGCGGAACCTATCCCGTTGGAGCCGACTTCCGCAACCTGGTCTACCAGGCGCTGGCAGGCTGAGACCGAACACCTCCGAGTTCTCGCAGAACCGAACCGGCCAATCTCCAATCTCCAATCTCTAATCTCTCTTCTCCAGCACAGCGTCCAGGCCAGCCACCAGCGGATGATCCTCGCCGGCGTACTTCACGGCGGTCTCGCGCAGCCCCGCCACATCCTGCAGGATCATTGGCAGCACCAGATCGCCGGGGCGCTCGTCGGTGTAAAACACCAGCACCTTCGTGCCGGGGCGGTTCTCCACCTCGATGCGCCGGATGGCGCGCCACGCCATGAAGCGCAACCGGCCCCACGTGTCGCGCACCTGAATCCCCAGCGGGTTCAGGATCGCGCGCGGGCGGCGCATCTCGATGAAGCCATAACCCGCCGAGATCGCCAGCACCGCCGCCACGAGCACGGCCACCGTGCTGACCGGCGGCGCGCGAAACACACGATCCTGCACCAGACCCAGCACGATGTAAACGATGAAATAAACCAGCGCGATGATGGCGAGGTTCAGCAGCGTCGAACTGAAGACGCGCTCGAAGCTGACCCGGAACGCGACCTCATCGCTCGGGGGCGCCTTGCGCTGTTTTGTTTTGCGGTGTGCCATACGTGTGACGCAAGTCTAATACACCCCGCCGCGCAGGTGAGGCATCGGGGTTATCATGAGCGTATGGCGAACGTGATTTACACCGTAGGTCACTCCACGCGCACGAGCGACGAGTTCATCAGCCTGTTGCGGACATATGGTATCGAAACGGTCGTCGACGCGCGCACGATTCCCAGATCGCGCCATAACCCGCAGTTCAACGCGGACGAACTGCGCGCGGCGCTCAGCGCTGGCGGCATCACCTATGTCTATCTGGCCGGGCTGGGCGGGCTGCGCCATACGACCAAAGATTCGGTCAACACGGCCTGGAAGAACGCCTCGTTCCGCGGCTATGCCGACCACATGCAGACGCAGGAATTCCGCGACGCGCTGGCGCAACTCATCGCGCTCGCGGCGGAGACCCGCTGCGTCATCATGTGCGCGGAAGCCGTGCCGTGGCGCTGCCATCGCTCGCTGATCGGCGACGCGCTGCTGGTGCGCGGCGTGGCGGTGCAGGACATCCTGAGCGCCACATCGTGCAAGCCCCACAAGCTCACGCCGTGGGCGAAGGTGGAGGGCGACCGGATCACTTATCCGGCGGTGTAGTGGCGATGTGCGCCGGGCAGACACACGGGTCTGCCCCTACGCGTAATCTTCACGTACGGGCGCGCCTGTGTGCGCGCCCTCGTCGCACATCGGGCAGACACACGGGTCTGCCCGTACGCATGTCAATTACGTACGGGCGAACCTGTGTGTTCGCCCTATAGGCAGGCACGCGGGTCGAAGAGCACTACGCATGTGAATCACGTGTGGGCCTTGCGGCCTGTGTGCGCGCCCTCACGCCACCCGCGACACCGACAGTTCCGCTGCGTCCACATTCAGCGGGTTATTGTTGTTCGAGATGCGCCCCACCAGTTCGACGTAATCGTTGGCGCTGCAGGCGTACTCCAGTGTGTAAAACCCATACACGTCCGCGCCCATGTACCACGTGCCGATGATCGTCGCGCCGTTCAATCGCACCTTCAACAGCGATGTCCACGACGCCGGCTGCGCTGCCAGATGCATGGAGACGGTGATGCGGTAGACGCCCGCCGTGCGGATCACGACGCGGCTGTTGTTCGTGCTGGTGCTGTGCATGGCGTTGTAGTCCCACGCCTCCGCGTTCAGCGCGACGGCGGTGTCGACGTTGTGCGCCAGCGCCGACGTGCCGCTCAGCGTCGCCTTGCACGTGTCGATCGTGCCGCCCGACGGCGTGTTGGTCAGGTTGTTGTAGTCCAGGTAATAGCTGCCGTCCTGTCCGTCCAGCTTGTCGGCGTTCAGGCCGCCCACCAGTTGGCCGGAGGCGTTCGCCCCCAGCAGGAACGGCGCCTGCGCGGTCACCTCGTTGTTGAAGGTGTGCTGCACGCGGATGATCGCAGGTGTGTCGGTGGTGAGGATGGCAGGATCGCGGCCCCCACCCAAACCCTCCCCCGTTACCACGGGGGAGGGCCAGGGAGGGGGTGTGGCGCGCAGGTCGTCTAGTTGGGACTGACAGGCGGCAAGCGCGACGGATAACTGCTGTTCGAGGGCGGCGAGTTGCGCCGCCAGTTCTTCGGTGCGCCAGTAATTGGATGACATAGTTTGTGTGGTTGTGTGGGAATCAAACAGATAGGGCCAGCCACCGAATGAATTCGGCGTCTGACACACGCTGCGCGGAAACCGGCCAGGGCCGGTTGTGTAGTCGACGAACGCGCCTCGATGTTCCGGTTTTCACTGCAGAGCGCGCCGAGAACGCTGAGGGCAGAAGAATGCTCCGCGGTCTCGGCGCTCTCTGCGGTTAGTTTCCTCTACTCATCCATATCCTCCCGCGTCGAGCGCAGCCGTCGCGCCGCCGGCTGGCTGACGACCTCGCGCGGCTGCACGTCGCTCTCGCGAATCGCGGCGACCAGCGCCGCGCTGATCAGGTGATCGTCGTGCAGCGGCTCGTCGGCCAGCGTCACGGGATGCCGCCACGTGACGTGCGCGGGGATGCCCCACTGGATCAGCGCGCCGCGCGTCGCATGCTCGCACTTCTCCAACTGGCGCACGAAGCGCTGGCAATCTACCGAGTTGTCCCGGTAGGGGTGCATACGCCAAAAGGGGCGAGAATGGGGGAATGACACAGGCAAACCTAAAGACCGAGTTAATGGCAGAGATCGAAGCGGAAGTAGATGCGTTGGTTGAATGGGACCG
>JAMCQN010000027.1:24318-25291 GCA_023382055.1 Chloroflexota bacterium | reverse complement strand
CGTAGCATCCTGGCGCAGTGGGGACACGCGCGCACCTGGTCGCGCCTGCCATTTGCGCCGCTCACACCTGCGCAGGAACAGAAACTCATCGAACGGTTGGAGGCGACGGGATGGAAGGAGCGATAAACGAACTGCAGCCGGTCGGGTTGATCGGGCTGGGACACATGGGTCTGCCCATGGCGCAACGGCTCAAGGCCGCCGGGTGGCGCGTGCGCGTCTATCGGCGGCGTGCGACGCCGAATATGGCGCACTGGCTCGACGCCGGCGGAGAGACGGTTGACGCGCTGGCCGATCTGCGCGATTGCCGTTCGGTCATCCTCAGCCTGCCTGCCACGGATGACGTGCGCGGTGTGGCGCAACAACTGGTCGATGTGCTGCGGCCCGGCGCGCTCATCATCGACACCAGCACCATTCACCCATCCGGCGCGCGCGAATTCGCCACCCTGGCGCGCGGGCGCGGGCTGGGCTGGCTGGATGCCCCGGTCAGCGGCGGGCCATCGGGCGCAGCGGCCGGCACGCTGGTCGTGATGGTGGGCGGGCAGCGGGCGGACTTCGACAGGGCCATGCCGTTGTTCGAGGTCATCGGCAGGACGATCGTCCATTTCGGCGATTCGGGCTGCGGGGTCATGAATAAGCTGGCCAATAACACGTTGCTGGCCGTGAGCGCCGTCGCCACGTGCGAGATACTGACAATGGTCGGCAAAGCCGGGTTGGATCGGCGCGTGGCGCTGGATGTCATCAGCGCAGGCAGCGGTTACAACAGGTTCATGGATACGCGCGGCAAAATCCTGGCGCAGCACGGCGTGTACGAGCCGCCCGCGTTTACGGTCAACATGCTGGTCAAGGACCTGCGCACCGCGCTGGATGCCTGCGCCGAGATCGGCTTCACGCCCACCGTGCTGCGCACGGCGCTGGCTGCATTTGAACGCGCCGCCGGCCTGGGGCTGGGCGAGCAGGATTTCTCCAGCGTGCT
>JAMCQN010000027.1:0-24308 GCA_023382055.1 Chloroflexota bacterium | reverse complement strand
GCGTGCTGCGCGTGGCGGAACTGGATGCCGGAGAGGGGCGCACATGACCGGGCACTGGGACTGCTATGCCCACGTCGGCGCGCATCGCAACGTGGCGGCGCGCGATCTGCTGGCCGAGATGGACCGCGGCGGCATCGCGCACGCCGCCCTGGTTCCATTCCTCAACGCCGCCGGATTTGACGACCTGCTGGACGCAGCGCGGGAGTATCCTGCGCGGTTGCGGGCATTCTGCCGCATCGATGCTGCGGCCATCCGCGCCGGGCAGGCGGAGGCGGACGCGCTGCTGGAACGCGGCTTCAGCGGTGCGCGCGTCGCGCTGCCGGCCCCTGAGCCGCGCAGCGATGCGCTGGAGCCTTTGTTGCGCGCGCTCGACTGGCAGGAGAAGGTGCTGCTGGTACACGCGCCCGACGGCATTGGACCGCACGCCGAACAACTGTGCGCATGGGCGGAGCGATACCCCAGCCTGCGCATCTTCGTGCCGCACCTGGGTTGGCCGCGCACCGCCGACAGAATGCCGACGCCGGGCTGGCCGGAAGCCATGCGCGCCTTGTCCGCTTGCCCGCGCGTGTATATGGGGCTGTCGGCGCTGTATCACTACTCCCGGGAGGAGCCCCCTTTCGCCGACACCCATGACTTTGCGCAGACAGCGCTGCAATGCTTCGGCCCGTCACACTGCGTGCTGGCCGGCGACTACCCGATGATGCTGGAACGCTGCACGTATGCGCAGGTGTGGGAGTCGCTGGTGGCGGCCGTCGGCGACCCTGCGGCGCTGGCGCAGATGTGGGATGAGACTCCGCGGCAATTGTGGGGCGAGGGGGCGCCATGAAGATCACGCGCATCCGAACCGACGTCGTCTCGATGAACCGCTGCAACGCCATCTTCGTGCGCATCGAGGCCGACAACGATCTGGTCGGCCTGGGCGAGACGGTCATCAAACGGCGCGACTTCACCGTCAAGCAGAACATCGATGAGATGGCGACGTTCCTGATCGGTCGCGACCCGTTGATGATCGAGGACATCGCCGAGAAGCTGTACCGCGATTCCTTCTGGGTCGGCGGCGCGCTGCACGCCGCCGGGCGCAGCGCCGTGGATATGGCGCTGTGGGATATCAAAGGCCAGTATTATCACGCCCCGATTTACGATCTGCTGGGCGGCCTGACGCGCCTGAACGTGCTGACCTACTGCCATTGCGCGGCCGGTTCGTCGCCTGCGGAGTTCGCGGCGGGCCTGCTGGCGTGCCGGGCGCGCGGCTACCGCGCCGCCAAGACCACCCTGCCGCTGTTCTACGGCGCGCAGACCGACCCGTCGATCAAACGCACCGGATATTCGGGGCTGCAGGGCAGCCTGGATCGCTCGTTGAAAGAGACGGAGTACATGCCGACCGCCGTGATCGACGACATCGCCGCCTATTTCGCCGCCGCGCGCGAGGCCGTGGGGCGCGACTTTGAGTTGTTGCTCGATTGCCACGGCCGGCTCAGCGTCGCGAATGCGCTGCGCCTGTGCGAAGCGCTGGCGCCATATCGGCTGATGTTTGTCGAAGAGCCCATCCCGCCGGAATCGGCGGACGACCTGGCCGCGGTCAGCGCGCGCAGCCCGATCCCCATCGCCGCCGGCGAGCGCATCACCAGCCTGTACGAGGCGCGGCCATTCCTGGAGCGCCATGCGCTGGCGGTGCTGCAGTGCGACCTGGCGACGTGCGGCGGTTTTACCGGCGCGAAGAAAATCGCGGCGCTGGCGGAGGCGCACACCGTCGCTTTTGCGCCCCACAATCCCAACGGCCCGATCAACACGCTGGCGTCGGCGCATCTCCTGTCGGCTGTTCCCAACGCCCTGATTCTCGAAACGGTCGGCTCGCAGGCGGACATGGATCATTTTGCCGAACTCGTCGACGCGCCGCCGCATATTGACGGCGGCGTCCTGACGCTGAGCGACCGCCCCGGCATCGGGGCAAGCCTGCGCGAGGATGCCCCCCGGCGTTTCCCGGCGCAGCCGTTCGGCGGCTGGCGCTGATCGGGCGGACAAGGAGGCTTATGGCGAAACAGATCCGATTTGCCATGATCGGCGCAGGTAAAGTGGCCGCGCTGCACGCGCTGGCGCTGAACGGGTTGCGTGGCGCGCGCATAGCCGCCGTATGCGATCCGGTCGCATCGCGCGCGGAGGGGCTGGCGGCGTCGAACGGTGCGGCAGTGTGTTCGTTTGAACAGGCGCTGGCCGACCCGGACATCGACGCGGTGATTCTTGCCACGCCCAGCGATCTGCACCTGGCGCAGGTCAGGCGCTGCCTGTCGGCGACCAAGCACGTGTTGTGCGAGTTCCCGCTCTACTGCGCGCCGGCGGAGCTTGCGAGGCTGGCGGCGCTGGCGCAACAACGCGGCGTCTGCCTCATGGTGGCGCACACCACGCACTACCTGCCTCCCTATGTGAAGGCGAAACAATTGCTCGGCCGCGGCGAGATCGGCGCGCTTCATACGCTGTTGTATCGCCGCCGCCTGTACCGTCCCGGCGGCATCGCGCCGGAGCGCGACTGGCGCGACAATGCGCTGACGCATCTGGGCGGCCATATGCTGGATCTGATTCCCTGGCTGATGGGCGATCAGCCCAGGCGTCTGGCGGTGACCGCGCAACCGTCGGCGCAGGAGGCGACTGTCGTCGGCGTGCTGCTGGGCATGTCCGGCGGCGCGATCAGCCTGTTCAGCATCGACTTTGAATCGCGCCCGAACGGTATCTGGCTGGAGGCAGCCGGCAGCGCCGGCACGCTCACGGTGACGGGGTTCAGCCGGCTCGAAATCAACGGGCGGGTCAGGTGGCAGGCCCTCGATGACGATACGCCCTATCGCGCGGCCATAGCGGCGCAGGACCGCGACTTCGTCAAGGCAATTCAGGGCGGCGCGGCGAGCGTCTCGTTGCAGGACACGCGCAACGTGAATGGGTTGATTGCGCGCGCGTTGAACGCATCGCGTTGACCTGGGGTAAGGCCAGTCGGCGGTATCGGGCGCAGGCAGTTTCGATTTTCCGGATCAGTGGCTAAAATGACGCAACCTGGACGGGCTGCAACAGAATCTCCCTGGAACCGCAGCGCGACGGGACAACTTCGACGCGAACGCATGCGATGAGGATGCCGATGACAAAGAAAAGAATGACCATGACGCCGGACATGACGAAGGTCGTCAACAAACGCATCGTGCTTGAGCACCTGCTGCGCCATAGCCCCACATCGCGCGCCGATATGGCGCGCGACCTGCAGTTGAGCAAGCCCACCGTGTCGCTGATCGTATCGGAACTGGTGCGCGAGGGTTTTGCGCGCGAACTGGGCGCCAAACGCTCCGGGCAGGGGCGGCCATCCATCGAGATTGAATTGAACGCGCGCGCGCGCTACGCCATCGGGGTTGAGCTGGGGGTCTCCTCCGCCCGCCTGATCATTACAGACCTGCTGACGCAACCGATCGCGGAGACGCCGCCGATCGTGCGCGCGGACGTGGATACCACCACCCCGGAGCGCGCGGCGATGAGCCTTTCGAGCATCATCAAGCAGGCCGTCGCAGAGCTTGCGTCGCACCAGAGAAGCAGCGGCGGCGCCAGGGAACATGCGCCGCGCCTGGTAGGCATCGGCATTGGCGTTCCCGCCGTGGTCAACTCCGAATCCATGGAGATCATCGGGAGCAATCCGCTCAACTGGTCGGGCCCGGCGCCGTTCGGCACGATTATCCACGAGCAGGTGCAGGTTCCTGTCCTGGTGACGCAGCGCGTGCTGGCGGCCGCATGGGCGGAGCGCATGTTCGGCGGCGGCCGGGACGTCAAAACGCTGGTGTTCGCCCGCTTTGGCAGCGGTGTGGCGACAGGCATCGTGATCAGCGATCAACTCTACACCGGCGCCAGCTACTTCGCCGGCGACATTGCGAGCATGACATTCCTGCCACACTACTCAGCCGCCGACCTCGTCCAGCCCGTGAATCTGCAGTCGCTCGTCACGCGCGAGGCGATCACCGACCGGGCGCGCCAGTTTCTGCTGCAAGGCGTCTATACGTCATCCAGCGCGCTCGATGCCGCCGGCGGCGACCCATTTAAGATCACGCTGGAGATGCTGTGCCAGGGGGCTCTGGATAACGATGCGCTGTCGCGCCGGGTCATCATCGAGGTCGGGCAGTTCATCGGCATTGCGATTGCAAACCTGGTCGGCATTCTCAACCCGCCCCTGGTGGTGCTGGGCGGGCCGCTCATCCGCGCGGGTCATGTGCTGCTGAGCGCGGTGCGCGATCAGGTGAAGCGTTGCTGTAATCGCTATGACCAGGTGCCGGTGCGCATCATCCTGTCCGAGCTGGGCGAGCGGGCGCCGGCGCTGGGCGCAGCCAACCTGGCGATCAAGCAGTTCCTCAGCCCGATGCAGTTCCCGGACGTGCGCCATCCCATGTCCGGCTGATCTGTAACGGGCCTTACTGACAGCACTGCGGCTTCAGATCTTCTTGAACAACCGACACATACCATTAAAACTACTCAGACCATGAGTCGGCGCTGGGTTTGATTGTGAGTATATTCAAGCGGGCGCTGCCAGACTTCCGAAGTCTCAAAGACTTCGGAAGTCTATGTCAACCCTTCTTCTCGATATACTTCACGCCTTCCAGGTCTTTGAAATGCGCATCCTGAGTCCAGAGCGCCGCGTTGTAAGCGCGAGCGGTGGCAAGGATAATGCTGTCTGCCAAAGGAAGTTTCAACTCGTACGAAAGTTCGGCGGCAACCAACGCAAGGCTGTCATCCAAATCAACAATGCGTCCTTCCTTCATCAGGGCGATGGCTTCCAAAGCATCGTCCCTGTTCTTTTCGATCAGGATGCGCTTGAATACTTCGAAAAGACTGATCGTCGGCACAAGCACATCATCTGCATTTTCAATCACAGGCGCGAAAAAGCCAGCATTCTTTCCGTTGATGAAATACTCCAGCCAGCCAGACGAATCGACAACGTTCATACGCGGTCTTCCTCTTCGCGCTCGATGTCACTGCTCATCCCTTTTAGAAAGCCGCGCGCTGATTTGATATCGCGTACTGGCACAATCTCCAAGCGGTTGCCATAAATAATGAACCGCACCTTTTGACCAGGCTTTACGTTCCACTTCTCGCGAATAGCACGGGGAATCACAACTTGGTATTTTGGGGAAATTGTCACAGTATCCATGTCTTACTTCTCCTTATCGAATAAGTAATCGTAAGATAATTATAGCGCCATCCGATTTGCAAAATCGCCAGCAAACGCCGCCGCATGCGTCTATGGCTTGTGCATTCATCTGGTGGTCACTGCGATACGCGCGATAAAACTCCGTGCCGGCGAATTGGACCTACCCCTCTGCCGGTTCCTCCAGGTGCTCAACCGTTGCGCCATTCTCGCGTAGGCAGAACTGCGCCCACCACACGTCTGTATCGCCGTGCGGTTGCTTACAGCAGGACTTCAGTGAAAGAATTCGGCCAGGTTGTTGGCCGTGCAGGTGTTGGCCAGGCAGCCCAGGCTCCAGGCATCCTGGATGGTGCGCAGCAGCGAATAGTGATTGTGCGCTGTTGCAGACCGAAGGCCCTTCGGCGTCTTGTTCGATATCACCAGCGTCGCCACATGATTCCCGATGGCTTCGGATTCGTCCCACGTGATGAATAGCACGCTGCGGTCGTCCCAGGCGCTGCTGTTCAGGATCTTCGGTACGAAACCCTTCAGGAAAGTATCCCCGTTGGCGACGCTGTTCACGCCGCCGGGACAGAGGGTGTCATGCATGTCGTTGCACGTGTTCGGGATGATGAGCGCATAATCGGCGGCGGCCGGGTCGAAGTGCGCAAAGTCGGTGATGTTTGCGCAGCGCGCCGGCGAGTCGGCGATGCCGGTGAAGCTGATGGCGGCATTATGCCGCCGCGCGTAACCCCCTGCGCCGTCTTCGCCGCCCGAGGCCAGCATGTCCGTATAGCAGTTCAACGGCACATTCTGAGCGAAGACCCGCCATGTCTTGCCGTGCGCGTCCAACTGGTCAGCCACATTCGGCGCAGTAATATCGTGCCTGAAGTCGTCGGTGATGCCCTGGGTCGAGCCGCTGAACAGCGCGAGGTAGTTGGGCTGAGATGGGTGCGCGACGCCGTTATAGTTTGTCGCCAGCCCGTACCGCGCGATCAATGAATTGATATACGGCGCGCTGGCGTTGCCCACGATGCTCTCGTAACTGTGATTCTCCATCACGATAAGGTAGATGCGGCTGAATGCAGGCACACAGGGAAGCGTCAGCGACGGCGCTTGAGTCGTCAGTGGGCTGGAGCCGCCGCCTTCGCCGATCAACGGGAGATAGGTACTGGTCGAGCCGCACGGCGGCGCGGAGACATAGGGCGTACCGGCGGCGGCGTTTTGAGCCTGACTATTGTCGGCAGGCGCCGTCAGGGTGCAGGCGGAGATCGTTCCGGTACAGACGACGGCGATGCCGATTATCAGCGCAGTCCGCAGTGTTTTCATGTTTATGGCAGGCGCGTCATTGCACGACGCGCTATGCTCTTATTCTACGCGGCATTGCGCGAACCTGACCGGCCGCCGGCATTCTCACTGCGCCGGCGATGTCTTGCTGCGAATGGCGTCTTCAGCGATTCGCCTTAATCTGGAGCCCACACGTTGGGCGAGGAGAAACGACTGGCGAGCGGATGCTTCGTCCAGCAGACCCAGCCCGCACGTGGCTGTCACCAGCGAAGTTAACGCAATGCGGGGGAGATCGAGAAGTTCCGAGCAGGCCAGCAGCCAGCGCGACACCAGCCTGGTGGCATGCAGTTGGGTGAGGTCCCGCCAGGTGGGGATCAGGCCGAACGCCGTCAGGCCGCCCTGAGCCATAAACGCCTGCGCGTCTTTGTCGGCGCAGAACGTTTCCAGGTTTTCATGGGCGTCGAAGGAGATGATGTCAGGCCGGGTCAGGCGCACGGTTGCGCCGGATATCTTCGCGCAGCAGTGCAATCCGGCGAATGCTCCTGCGACGCGGACCATCGTCAGCGCATTGCGGACTTCCTGCAGCATGGCGTCGAACGGCTCAGACTGGCGACCGCTTGGGCGTTGAGACAGCAGGTACAGGCATGGCTCATCGATGAACAACATCAGCGGCAGTTTGAAACGCTCAAGACGCTGGATCTGCCACAATGCCACGCGCGTGACATACCAGCCGATCGCGCGGCGCAGTTCGCCGCCGTCCGTGTTTTCAGCGTCTTCATAGATGACGGCGCGGGGCGCGTCGCCGTCGAACAACTGGCACGCCAGGGTGAACGGGCCGATAAACTGCCCTTTCAGCGCGACCGCGTTGGGGAACCCGCCGGCGTCCAGCGCGCGTTCGAACGCGAAGAACCCCACAGCGCAATCCGGGCGCAGGCATGCCGTCGCTTCGTCCAGGCGGCGCGTGAACCTTTCGCGGCAGCCGGGCAATATGCTGTAGCCATAGCCGCCGGTGTTGCGCTGCGCCAGCAGATCCATGAACGGCGCGAGCGCCTGATCGACCATGCTCTCCTGGCGGCTTCGCTGCGGCAGTTGCGGCCAGAACGGCGCCGCAGGACTGTACTGTTCGATAAAACGAATGGCGGCGCCGGCGTTCCGGTGAGGGAGACTGCCGATGCCTGTGACGCAGCCCATCGGCGTAAAACGTTGCAGACTATCCATATCCACTCCTTGATCGCGAGAAGGGTTGAACGAAAACGATTGAGGCAGGCGTCCTGGCTCTCCGTCAGTCGCGCCGGTCAGCAATGAGTCGCGCTGGACTTCTGATTGCTGAACGTGCTGTTCCTGACCGATTACAGTTGCGGCACAGCGCTGGACTCGGCCTTGGACAGGCCCCACCAGCTTCCACCTTTATGCCCTAGCATCCGGGCTGTCGAGTCGCCTCAACGACATATTCAATTGGTTGTGTTCAGGATTATAGAGAACGCCGGCGGCCTGTCAAACGTCGCTGGAGCAGAATGCGCTGAGCGACATCCGCCGTCGCTGGCCGTCGGCGGGCGCGGCTCATGACTTCAGTTTGCGCGGCGAAAACTCCCACGAGCGTCCGCGCACGGATTCGGCGACTGGCTCTTCATAAATCAACTGGCGAGTTTTCTCTACTTCCGTTTTGAAATACGGATTGCGAATGGACTGCACGGTTACAAGATCCACCGGACGCAGGAAGAGTCGTTCGAGTGCATCAGCCAGGTCAAGATAGCGATTGGCATATTCACCAGTAGGTTGTCTATCCGCCAGATCAACCAGAAAGTCGAGGTCGCTCGTTGTGGCGTTAAAGCGACCCGTCGCCGCCGAGCCAAACAGATAGAGGGCGCGAACGTGATACCGCTCGCACAACGCCTTTATCTCTTTGCCGTATCGCTCAATTTCCGGGATCATTTGTGTCATTATAGGCGCGCAAATACAGTCTCATCCTGCCGTCCACAGACCCTGCGCATCATCGTAACGCCAGCCGGGCGCGGGCGCGGCCAGTGGCAGGCGCGCCCAGCCATGCGTGATGCGCTGCATCGTCTCGTCCCAGCCGCGCACGCCGCTCAGGGTGTCGGCCTTCTCCACGTTGCAGGCGCCCACCGCCACCGCCGCGGTGACGGTCTGCTCCGGCGTCATGTCGCGCAGCAGCGCGCCCAGGAATCCGGCGATGGTGCTGTCGCCGGAACCGGACGTGCCCACCACGTTCACACGGAAGCAGGGCGCCCACAATTCTTTGCCGGCCCATGCGGCAGGGTCGGTCGGGCGGGCGCGCCCCATGCGCTCGATAGCGGCCTGACCGGCTGTACGCACGTACAGGCCGCGTTCGCCCAGCTTCAGCCCGACGATCTTGACGCCCAGGTCGATCAATTCATCGCTCAGGTCGTGCAGCAACTCGGCTGTAATCAACGGCAGGAAACCCGCGCCGCCCGACCGCGCCATCAGGTCGTTGTACGTGTCGCGCCGCAGCATATAGAGGATTTCCTCGATGCTGGGCAGGAATACGTCCACATAGGGCAGCACGCCGCGCACGATGGCCGGCCAGTTGGCGCGCCCCGCCGGCGAGTTCACGTCGGGCAGCGCCATATCCAGCGAGGTCGTCAGCCCCATGCCCTTCACACGCTGGTAGATGGCAAGCAACTCGGCGCTGCCGTCCTCATACATGCGTTTCATCAGCGGCGGATAGCCGAAGTGAAACAGCCGCGCGCCTTCCACCAGGTCGTAGCGGATATCGGCGGCGCCGAAGGTGTCGTTGGCGCTGGGACAGTGCAGGAAGATGCGGTCGATGCCGGGCGGGTTGATAATGACCGTGTACGAACTGACAGCGTTTTTATCGACGATCAGCGTGTCGGTAAGACCGGCGCCGTGCGAGGCGATGATGCCCTTGATGGCCTCGCCGAAGATATCCTCGCCGACGCGCCCCATTAACGCCGCGGGGATGCCGAGTTTGTTCAATGCCAGCCCGGTGTTGGATACCGCGCCACCCGTGGCGAACGTGATCGGCCCCACGTCGAGCAGGCGGCCCGGCCGGAACATGACTTCGAACTTCTCTTTACTGCTGTGGCTCATGTCTGGAATCACGTCCAGGCATAAATGTCCAGCGACGACGGCAACGTACTTTTCGGTCATGCTTATCTCCGCTAAGAATATCGTAACCACGGATTGCACGGATTTTTCTCTGGATGCGGAGGCTTTAGCCGGGCGATTGCACCCGCTAAAGTGTCCGCGTCCAAAACGGATTGCTCTTTCTCATCCGTGTAATCCGTGAAATCCGTGGTAAATTTTCCCCGCTAAAGCGTCCGCGTCCAGCGCGGATTACTCGTTTTCATCCGTGAAATCCGTGTCATCCGTGGTAAATCTTCTTATCGCCCCGGTCGATAGTATTTTGGGTAGTCTTTAGCCAGCAGGTACAGCGGCGGCTCGTCCTCCTCGATCTCGGGGAAGCGCCCCACGGGTTCGTAGAAGCGGTTATCGGTGTCGTCGTCGTTGACGCTGGACACTTCGCCCACCAGCACGCGCCCGCCTTCGCCCCAGAACTTGTGATACAGCCCGCCCGTCAGCGTGATGCTCTCGCCGGGCGTCAGCGTGACCGTGTCGCCGGCCTTCACCGTGCGCCGGATGCCGTCCAGGCTCACACTCACGTCAACGTTATCGAGTTGTTCGTCTTTGGTCGACTGATATAACTGGATAACGAGATTGCCGCCTCCCCGGTTGATGATATCCTCGAACTTGCTCCAGTGGAAGTGCATCGGTGTGATCTGTTTGGGATCGACAATGAGCAACTTCTCCGCGTAGACCTTGCCGCGCCCCTTGTGCAGGTCGGCCATCGACCCATTGCGGATGGTGAAGATGAACAGCCCGATCTTCGCGTACTCGCCCTGGCCGAAGTCGGTGATGTCCCAGCCCAGTTGGTGATCGACGATCTCGCGCACCTCTTCGCCCTTGGTCGCCCAGTCGGCGGGTGTCCAGAATGCGAACGGCGGGAGATAGAACTGATGGCTTTGCGCGAAAGCGACCGCGTCGCGCATGATGGCGTTGATCTCGGATCGTTTCATAATGCTCCTTGTCGCGAAAATTGTGCCATATCTTCGCGCCGCCCGCAAACCCATTAGTCCGATACCAGCGACAGGCGTAGGGGCTGGCCTGTGTGCCAGCCCTCTGTTGCATTGGCAGCTACGCAGACCAGAGGGCAGACACATAGGTCTGCCCGTACGTTCAGGTTGGCGTAGGGGCTGGCCTGTGTGCCAGCCTTCTGTAAGCATGAGCCGACACGCAGACCAGAGGGCAGACACATAGGTCTGCCCGTACGTTCAGGTTGGCGTAGGGGCTGGCCTGTGTGCCAGCCCTCTGTTGCTATACAGACCAGAGGGCAGACACATAGGTCTGCCCGTACGTTCAGGTTGGCGTAGGGGCTGGCCTGTGTGCCAGCCCTCTGTTGCTACGCAGACCAGAGGGCAGACACATAGGTCTGCCCGTACGTGTAGACAGGGGGGCTGGCCCGTACGCCCGGCTCTCCACTCTCTTCTGACCTCTGATCTCTGACCTCTGCCGTCTGATTTTCTGCTTCAGCGCCGTCTCACTCACATCTCAGGTAGACGTGTTACATACCAATATTGTTATTGTTTCAACAGGCAGGTCACCCTTATCTGTTAAACTAATACTACAATGTATGCGCGGGTGCTCCCTGCTCGCTGCGGGCATGGGCAGCACAGGAGGTTCAACTTGCCACCCATTTACCTCGACTACAACGCGACGACGCCAGTCGATCCGGCTGTCCTGGATACCATGCTTCCGTATCTGAAGGGTGAGTTTGGCAACCCGTCCAGCAGCCACGCCTATGGAGTGCACGCGCACGCGGCCGTCGAAGAGGCGCGCGCCTCATTGGCCGCACTGTTGGGCTGCTCACCCGATGACGTGATCTTCACCGGCTGCGCGAGTGAGTCGGACAATCTGGCCATCAAGGGAATCGCCGAGGCCCAGCGCGACCGCGGCGACCACATCATCACTTCCCAGGTGGAGCACCCCGCCGTCCTGGCGACCTGCCGCTATCTTGAGCGCCACGGCTACAAGGTGACTTACCTGCCGGTGGATTCGCACGGAATGGTGAACCCGGACGACGTGTCGCGGGCGATCACGCCACGCACCATCCTGATCACAGTGATGCATGCCAACAACGAGGTGGGCACGGTCCAGCCCATCGCAGCTATCGGCCGTATCGCACGCGCGCACGGCATCCCTTTCCACACCGACGCAGCGCAATCGGTGGGCAAGATACCGGCGCGGGTGGACGACCTCGCCGTTGACCTGCTGACGGTGGCTGGGCACAAATTCTATGCCCCGAAGGGCGTGGGTGCGCTCTACATCCGGAGAGGGACTCGCCTGGAGCCTTTGATCCATGGCGCGGGACACGAGGGCGGCCAACGGGCCGGCACCGAAAATGTGGCCAGCATTGTCGGGCTGGGGGAGGCTTCTCGTATTGCCGCGCGCAATCTGGCAGAGGCCGGGGAACGGCTGAGCGCGCTCAGGGACCGCCTGCACCAGGAACTCGTGGCCCACGCCGCTGGTGTTTACCTGAACGGGCACCCCATCGAACGTCTCCCCAACACGCTCAATGTGAGCTTCGCCGGCGTGGACAGCACCGCCCTCCTGGCCGCGTTGCCGGAGGTCGCTGCGTCCACCGGCTCGGCCTGCCACTCGGGGCGCACCGAACCCTCGTCCGTGCTGTTGGCCATGGGGGCGCCCCCCAGCCTCGCGCTCGGCGCCGTGCGCTTCAGCCTGGGGCGTTGGACCACGGAAGATGACGTGGATCGCGCCGTACTTTTGGTTGCTGAGCAGGTAAGTGCTCTGCGAAAGAAGGGGTGAAAAACAAATGAACAGACCAACCGGGGTGATTGTGATCGCGGTTATTCTCGTGCTTCTTCTCATCGGCGCGTGTGGGTTCGTCGCCATCCCGTGGATGGGCGGTTATGGCAGTGGCAACTGGGGCATGATGGGGCCGTGGATGATGGGCGGATTTGGCTTTCCATTTTCCGGCGGGATTGGGGTGTTGATATTCGGGGTGTTCATCATCGTCGGCATTGCGCTGCTGGTTGCCTGGTTCGCAGGGAGGGCTGGGCAATCATCAGTCTCCACTACGCGGGGCGAATCGCCGTTGGATATTCTGAAAGTACGCTACGCCAAGGGCGAAATCACGCGCGAACAATACGAAGAGATGAGACGTGATCTGGGGTAGAAGAGTACGATGAAAGGGAAAGGCTTGCTGCTGGCGGGGTCAGCGTTTCTCGCCATCGGCATCATCGGATTGGCGCTGTTCGGCTCTGGAATTGTGCCACTCCCATTTGTGGGGAATACGCCTGCCGAGCAAGGAGCGTGGATTTTCCGGACGGGCGCCGATCCCGGCGGGCAGCCGATTCCCTATTCCAGCGGCATGATGATGCGCGCCAGTTGCTCCGGTTGTCATGGTGTAGATGGGCGTGGTTTGCGCACACCGATGTTCGTCAGCCCCAACATCACTTACAGCAACCTCACCAACCCGACGGGGATGTTGGAGCCGGACGGCGCGCGCGGCCCCACATACACCGACGGCCAGATCCGGCGCGCGGTAACCCAGGGGATTGACGCTGAGGGCCGGTCACTCGCCTGGCCGATGCCGCGCTGGCGGTTGACGGACGGTGAGTGGAATAACCTGCTCGCCTACCTGAAGACGCTGCCGTGAGCGCCACGGACAGCGATCCTACTATCTGGAGTTAAGAAACTGAATCAACAAGTGCGGGAGGAGTAAAAATGTGTTGCATGATGCATGATATGGCTCATGCGGAGCCTGATACCCAAATGCGGATGGCCAGCGGAATGCATTGCATGACGCATGATATGGCTCATGCGGAGCATAGCGCTAAAATGTCGGCGATGGGCGCGCCGCAACAGAATGAACCGCTGATCGACATCCTCAAACGACGCTATGCCAAAGGCGAAATCACCAAAGAGCAATTCGAGGAGATGAAACGCGATCTCGACCTGTAAAGCCGGCGCGAGGCGGTAGCCTGGAGGCCCAGTGCGCCTGGAACCCGGTGATAGTCGTTTTCGCCTCTGTTCACCTGTCGCGTAAACTTCCTGTCGAAAGTTAAGGAGGGTCAAATGGCTGGCAAGACGATTCTTGTTTTAGGGGGCGGCGTCGGTGGGCTTGTCGCCGCCAATGAGCTGCGACGGCTGTTGCCGAGCGAGCACCGCGTTGTGCTGGTCGAAAAGGACGCCCGGCACGCGTTCGCGCCCTCGTTCCTGTGGCTGATGACAGGCGACCGCAGGCCGGAGCAGATCACGTGCGATGTGCGCAAATTGCTGCGGCCTGATGTCGAAGTTGTTCTGTCCGAGGCGCGCGCCATAGACGTGGCGAACCGCACAGTGCAGGCGGACGGGCAGGGGCTGACCTATGACCATCTCGTCGTCGCCCTCGGCGCAGCGCTGACGCCCGAGGCCATCCCCGGCTTGGCCGAGGGCGCGCACACTTTCTACAGCATCGACGGCGCAATTAAGTTGCGCGACGCCCTGCATGGTTTCGCGGGCGGCAGCGTGGCGGTCGTGGTGGGCGGGCTGCCTTACAAATGCCCGGGCGCGCCACACGAGGGGGCGATGTTGATCGCGAACTCGTTACGGCGGCGCGGCCTGACCGGTGAGGTTCACCTGTTCACGCCCGAACCGCAACCGATGCCGGTCGCCGGCCCTGCGCTGGGTGAAGCCGTCAAGGAAATGCTGGCCCAGCAAGGTGTTGTCTTTCACCCACAGCACAAGCTGACCAAAGTGGACGCGGCCACGCGCGAACTGTCATTCGATGGCAAAGAGTCATTCCGATACGACTTGCTGGCGGCCATTCCACCGCACCGTGGCCCACACATTGCGCGTGAAGCCGGGCTGACAAACGAGGCAGGTTGGATTCCGGTGGATCGCATGACGCTCCAGACAAAATACGAAAACGTGTTCGCGCTGGGCGATGCGACGGCCATATCGATCCCTGGCCGGTGGAAGCCGGACGTGCCGCTGATGCTGCCGAAGGCCGGCGTATTTGCGCACGCCCAAGCAGAGGCAGTAGCGCGCCGCATCGCATCCGAGATTACAGGCGTGCATCCCCAGGACGTGTTCCCCGGCATAGGCTACTGCATGCTTGAGGCCGGCGATGGCCTGGCCGGATTCGCGTTCGGTAATTTTTATGCCGACCCGTCGCCGCAGATTCAGCTTCGTAGCACCGGAAGGACCTGGCATCTGGGCAAGGTGCTGTTTGAGCAGTGGTGGCTGGCGCCGCAAGGACCGCGACGTGAGACGCTGCGGTTTGCGTTGGAGATCGGCAGCAAGGTGCTGGGGATCCCGGCCGTGACCTGAGAGCTTGTTTGCGAAATGAAACACTGACAGGTTCTGACAGTGATTCTTAGAGCCGTCTCAAGCAAGCTACGCGCGCCGTCTCGATCTTGTACATTCCCAGTCAGAACCACGATACACAGCACGCTCCGCGTACCCAGGGTGTCCACCAGCATGCGCCGTTTGATCCCATTGATCTTCTTGCCCGCGTCAGAGCCGCGCGATCCGCTGGTTTCGGTGCTTTTGACCGTTTGACTGTCCATGATTGCCGCGCTGGGTTCACCATCTTTGCCTATGCTCTGGCGCACGTCAATTCGCAACTCACTGTTGAGACGTTCCCACGCGCCATCATTGCGCCAGTTCTGAAAGTACTGGTACACCGTTCGCCACGGCGGAAGGTCATGCGGCACGCTCTGCGTCCGCCACTGACAACCTGTGTGCACCAGATACAACAGCGCGTTGATGATCTCGCGCAAGTCTACTGTGCGTGGGGTGACCCGTCGTTTCTCAGTCGGCAGATGCGGTTTCAGCTTTGCCCACTGCTCATCAGTCAAGTCAGTCGGCTAAGGCTTGCGTTTTGTCATGAGCCGCATCCTAAATCAGATTTCGCAAACAAGCTTTGAGTTCGCGTCCTGGCGCATTCGATGGCAGCCCCACGTTCCGCGCCCTGACCCATGAAGATGCGCTCGCCACCCTGCGACGGGCTGCCGATGCCGGGTTGGCGCACTCGGTGAGCAATAACCAGAAGGACGTTTCCCCGAAACGATGGCCGACTGGGGCGTCCAGCGGGCGATGGCTCGCGGTATCTGATTGAAGGTGTTTACTGATTCATCCCCGCCTGCAGCCACGACACGATCTGCCGCAGCGCTTCATACGCCTGCAGCCGCGCTTCATCCGTGCCGGCGCTCTCGGCGGCGTCGATCCGCTCTTCCATCTGGCGCAGCACCAGCGGCCCCATCGCCATCAATGCCTCCGAGTTGGAGGCCGCGTACTTCACCAGCACATAGCGGATCAGGCACGGAACAGGCACGCCGGTTGCCCGGCTCAACCCTTCCATCGTCGGCAGAGGATCGACGATAGTGTAATGCGCGACATCGGCCTTGAAGTTGGCGTGCGGGTCCTGCTCGTCCCACGGTTCGGTGTAAGGATAAAGCTGCATGGGGTGCTATTGTAGCGTTCGCCGCGCTTCATCGGACAAAAGGTGGGAGTTACAATAAGTTTATGCTGGGTTACGACAAACTCTCCGCGGAAGAAAAAGTCCGCCGCGCCGTCAGGGCGGCGTGGTTCGAGATGCCGCAGGTCTGGGTGGACGCGCTGCGTCAGATGCCCAGCGACGTCAAGCTCACCCGATCCGCTGAGATGTGGATCATCATGCGCGATTCGCTGTACGCCAAGGCGGTCGCACAAAAGTTACCCGAGGAGCAGGCTTGGCGCATGGTCGCCCGGCAACTGCTGAACTGCAATGACTGGTAAGTTATCGCCAGAGGATCAACGCGCCTTCAATGTTCAGCTAGTCGCCACGCTTGAACAGCTTGGGATACCGTATGCCGTCGGCGGTTCGGTGGCGGCAATGTCCTACAGTGAGCACCGTTTCACTGTCGACATCGACGTGATGATCGATGCGAGTATCGAGAACTTGGCGCAACTCGTGAATGAAGTGGACAGTTGGCACATTTACATCTCGCCCCTTGAAGCTATCCTCGAAGTGGAAATTCCCAACCACATGCCGTTCAACGTTATCGACGGTCTACGGGGCACACGGGCAGATTTCTATGTTGCAAGACCGACCGGGCTGGATGCTTCTGCCATGACTCGGCGCAGGCGAATGTTGCTTTACTCAAACCCGGAAGCTCATGCCTGGTTCCTTTCGCCGGAGGATGTCATCCTCTACAAGCTTGACTACTTCCGCCAGAGCGGTGAGACGTCGGCCAAACACCCCGCCGATATTGCAAAGATGTTGCGCGTGATAGGCGATGAGCTTGACCTTGCGTATCTTGCGGAATGGTCGGCGCAAATCGGCGTGGCGGATTTGTGGGCCGCGATGTGGGACGAGCATCGCAAAGCATCCGGCAATCCCCTTCGCGCCCGCGGTGTGAAGCGCTGACGCGGTCGCTCTTTGCGGCAGTGCTGTGAGTTGTACACCCTGCTATACAATCCCCTCAAGCGGCCACAGCATGCCGACCGTATTCCAGCCTGTTTCACAAAGGAGCCTGAGGATGAAGCTCACGGGTCTGCACTTCCTGCTGACGTATCAATGCAACTTCGCCTGCGATCACTGCTTCGTGTGGGGCAGCCCCCGGCAGACCGGCGTCATGACGCTGCCGCACATCCGGCTGTTTCTGCAACAGGCCGTGGAGACCGGCACGATCAAATCCGTCGCGTTTGAGGGCGGCGAGCCGTTTCTGTATTACGCCACGCTGCTCGAAGCGGTGCGACTCGCCGCCAGCATGGGTTTCGCCGTCAGCCTCGTGTCAAATGCCTACTGGGCCACGGACGTCGAAGACGCGGTCGCGTATCTGCGGCCGTTCGCGGGGCTGATCCAGTCGCTGTCGGTCAGCAGCGACCTGTACCACTATGACGAGCAGACCAGCCGCCAGGCCCGCAACGCGCTCGCGGCGGCCGAACAGGCGGGCATCACCGCGCGGCTGATGAGCATCGCGCTCGCCGGCCGGAAGGACGCGCCTACGGTCGTCGGCGAACTGCCGCCGGGCGAGACGGGTGTGATGTACCGCGGGCGCGCCGCGGTCAAACTGGCCCCGCGCCACGCGCGCAAACCGTGGGACAGCTTCACGACCTGCCCGCACGAGAACCTGCGCGAGCCGGGGCGCGTGCATCTGGATCCGCTGGGCAACCTGCACATCTGCCAGGGCATCGTCATCGGCAACCTGTTCGAGACGCCCCTGCGCGATATCTGCGCGGCGTATGACCCCGCCGCGCATCCGGTCGTCGCGCCGCTGCTGGACGGCGGCCCGGCCGAACTGGCCCGCCGTTACGGGCTGGCGGGCGAAGAAGGCTACGTCGATGCCTGTCACATGTGCTACACCGCGCGTCTGGCGTTGCGGCAGCGCTTCCCGGCTGCGCTGCGCCCCGATCAGATGTACGGCGCAAACTGATGCGACGCCGGTGCAATCAGGTCTGAGCGCGCTTGGCCAGCGTATAAATCAAGTCCACATCGAGATCGCCCGCCGCGCCCCAGCCCTGTTTGCCCGCCGGGATGGCCGGACGGAAGCGCTCATACAGCGCAAAGCCCTGCTCAGCCAGTTGCTCCGCAGGCAGCGACCCGGCCAGCGCCTCCATGGCATCGATTGTATCCGTCAGGTGGTCGCCGAATTTCTGCGCCAGATATTTGCGGACGCTTTCGGGTTTGATCGGCTGGCCTTTCTCCAGCGCGCGCACGCCCTGTTCGATCTTCAGCGCCGTGATCGAACGTCCCAGCAGCGGTACCAGCACACGCTCGCCCGCCGGACGCGGCGCGGCGTTTGGGGCGCTTTTGTCCTGCGACTCTTCGAAGATGCCCAGCCTGCGCCCCTTGGATTGCGCGTTCAGCCCTGCGACGGCCTTGCCGAGCGTCATCGCCGAGTCGTGATCGTAGCCCAGGTGTTCGGCCACCACCACAGCCCACAGCGTTAAGACCGGCGCGCGATTGGTTTTTATCTTCATAAGCAGGCCTTTTCTGCAATAGCTCATTCCGGGGTGTGCGACAGATCCATATAAAGTCATCTTTTCTCGATGCAAACCCTTTAAGGTTTCCTTCACAAACAGCTTGTTTTTAGGCATTTTCCGAATTTCGGTTTTGTTCGCAGATTTAAGCGAAAGACCGGTAAGAGGCTTGAAGAAGGAAGAAACGCCGGCAACAGGTAGAGGGAGGGGCAGCGCTGCCGGCGCTCTAAATGCAGCACGCTCTTCGGCTATCCTGGCGGATGATGACCCGAAGAGCGTTTTTCAAGCTGCGACGCAACTTATAACGGTTGCGCCAAGGCACATATACGATGAATGGCTGCGTTGTACTGCGACGTGCAACTATGTTCGATTACGTTCTACGATGAAGGTGCGATGTAGCTTGATGAACTTCAGTGTCCTTGATGTATGCCCGCCATAGGATACAGCGCAGTCGCATGTTTCACATCACTGGACTCAGTTAGGGCGCATACCTGAAAACAGGTAGAGGGCGTAAGGGCGCGGTTAAGGCAAAATCGCCAGGTGATTGGTGATTTCCTCGACGCCGGGGGCGCGGGCGGCCACTTCCTGTGCCAGGGCGCTTTCCTGCCAGGATCGCACGCTGCCGCGCAATACCACTTTGCCTTTATAGGCTTCCACCGTCACCCACTGTGCGTCCAGACCGGCGCAACGGCGCAACGCGGTTTCGACTTTCTGGGTGACGTCCACGGGGGCTTCAGCCGGCGCGACGTCGATCAGGTTAGCGATGCCCGCCACGCCGCGCAGCCGGCTCACCACACGTTCGGCCTCGACGCGCTGATAACGCCACGGCACCTGGCCTGTCAGCGTGACACAACCATCATGCACGGTCGCCTGCAACCCTTCCGCAGGAAGCAGCGCGCATGACCGCAGGCTGAAGTCGACGAGGTGCGCCAGTTCAGCGTCCGGGGGAGTATACACTGCCGGGCGAATGACTTCGATGCAATTGATGACCGCCCTGACGCCCCGCACCCTGCGGGCGGCTTCCTCAGCCGCGCGGCGCTCGGCCTCGCAGGAGACTGTCCCGGTCAGAGTCGCCACATTGTCGGCCACGGCCGCGTCCACTGCCAGATGACGGACTGCAGGATCCCATTGCAGTTCCTCGATTACGTTGCGATGTACTTCCATTATGACAACCTGATGCCGCTATGCCTGCCGGTCTCGACCAAGCGGGTTTCATTGCGCCGGAGCGCAGCGTTGCCGCTGCAATCCTGGCTGCCTTGAGCGGTTCAGTGACCGCAAAAACCTGTCCAGTCGAACCTAAAACACGATTATAAGCAGTCTGACACACGACAGGTTGCGACGGGAAATATAGACGCGTGATTGACCGCAGCGCCGAAAATCGCAGAGATTCCTTTTCTACATCGTAGGTAACACCTCCGCACAATACATCACTGATATCAGTTATGACCGCATACCTGATTTCAGGTATGCGGTCAGCAAGAGCGTGGCCGAAATGAATACAATAGTGTAGCAATGGCTAGTGTCATGATCCGTGTCCTGCTGGTAGACGACCATAAAATCGTGCGGGAGGGCACGCGGCAACTGCTCGAACAGTCCAGCGACCTGACAATTGTGGCGGAAACGGCGCGCGGCGAAGATGCCGTGCGTCTATGCGACGAATTGAAGCCGGATGTCGTGGTGATGGACGTGCACATGCCGGGGATGAACGGGCTGGAGGCCACCCGCGCCATCCGCGCGCGCCAGCCGGCCATTCGCGTTCTGATCCTGTCTGCGTATGACGACGACCGCTACGTGTTCCCATTGCTGGACACCGGCGCGAGCGGCTATCTGCTGAAGACCGCCAGCGGCGACGATCTGGCCAACGCCATACGCGCCGTTTTTCGCGGCGAGACGGTGCTGGACCCGCAGATCAGTTGGAAGGTGCGCACGCGCTTCTCGCAGGCGCAGGTTTACCGCGCCGGCAACATGACCGAAGGGTTGACCGAGCGCGAACTGGATGTGCTGCGCAAGGTAGCCGGCGGCAAGAGCAACAAGGAGGTCGGCGAGGCGCTCGGCATCGCCACCAACACCGTGCAGGTTCACCTGCGCAACATCTTCGGTAAGCTGGGGGTCAACGATCGCACACAGGCCGTCGCGTTTGCCATCCGCCAGGGCTGGGTCAACCTGGACGATTGATCGGGCGGGTTGACCTGCTGCGCCGCCCTTGCGTTTCGATATTGTGAGAGTACCTATGAGAACTCCGGATTACTATCATGCAGCCCGGATCAGCCTGATCTACATCATCGTAGCGGGCAGTTGGATTTTCATTTCCGACAACCTGCTCGGCCTCATGATCAGCGACAGGAACCTGCTGACCAACGCTTCGGCCTTGAAAGGTCTGGTCTTCGTGCTCGTGACGGCCGCGCTGCTGTATCTGGAACGCGTGGGTTCCGAGCGCGCCAACCGCAGGATTCAAGACGCGCTGGAGATAGCTGAGCACCGATATCGCGACATGTTCGAAGACGCGCCGATAGGGATTTTCCAGGCCACGCCGGATGGGCGTTACACCGGCGCGAACACCGTCTTCGCGCGCATGCTGGGTTATGACGACCCGCGCGAGTTGGCGGGTAAACTCATCGACACCACGCAGGAATCATCAGCCGGCCTATACGACAATCTGGCCCGTTCGGCAGACGGCAGGCTGCAATTTGAGCGGCAATACCGGCGCAAGGACGGCAAGCTGATCGACGCCAACCTGAATATCCGCCTGGTCAAGGACGACGCGAATCGGCGCCCGTACCTGGAAGGATTTATCGAGGACATCACCGAACGCAAGGCCGCCGAGCAGCAGATCGAGCAGATGGCCGACATCGTGCGCTGGAGCCAGGACGCCATCTACTCCGTCTCGCCCGACAGCCGCTTCCTGAGCTGGAACCCTGCGGCAAGCGCCATCTACGGCTATAGCGCGGAAGAGATCGAAGGTAAAAGCGCCGCCATCCTGTTCGCCCCCGACCGGATGGACGAACGGGTGCGCCTGCGCGCGCTGGTGTTCTCCGGCCAGAGCGTGAGCGAATACGAGACCGTGCACGTGCGCAAAGACGGGTCGCGCCTGAACGTGTCGCTGACCTATTCGCCCATCAAGGATACCGCCGGGAATGTGACCGGCATCTCGGCCATCGTGCGCGATATCACCGAGCGCACGCAGATCATGCAGCGCCTGGAAGAACAGCAGAAGGCGCTGCGCGAGTATGCGCACCGCCTGATCGAAAGCCAGGAGGACGAACGCAAACGCCTGTCGCGCGAGCTGCATGACGACACGCTGCAGGACATGGTCGCGCTGGCCCAGCGCGCGGAGCTGTCGCGCACCGCGCTCGATCGCGACCACAGCGTGGCCGTGAGCCGCCTGGATGAGCTTCAAGCGCTGGCCAAAGAGATGATCGTCAAACTGCGCCGCATCAGCAACGACCTGCGCCCGCTGATCCTGGAGGACCTGGGCATCGCGGCGGCCGTCCAGTTCGTCAGCGACGAGTTGGAAGAACAGATGCCGGGCTACTCGGTGCGCTGTGAAGTCTGCGGCGAGGAACAGCGGCTGGATGCGGATGTGGAGATCACTGCGTTCCGCATCGTGCAGCAGGCCCTGAACAACGTGCGCCTGCACGCGCCCAACGCCACCAGCGTCGAGGTGAAACTGTGCTTCGAGAACAGCGGCATCGTGGCCGTCATCCAGGATGACGGCCCGGGCTTCACCGTGGTGGACACCGAGGAACTGGTGCGGCAGGGTCATCTGGGGCTGGCCGGCATGCAGGAACGCGCCGGCCTGCTGGGCGGGCAGGTGCAGGTCATCTCCAGCCCTCAGGCCGGCACCACCGTCCGCATGCGCCTGCCCTACGTGGCCGCGCCCGCCGGTTAAATAGATGCAGATTCCCGGAATCTGCGGGATTCCGGGAATCTCCGCTGCGAGCTATATCGGCTGGCAGCCGGGACAGTAGTAGATGCTCCCTCCCAGGTACGCCTCTTTCTGGATCAGCGCGCCGCATTCAGGACATGGCTTGCCCACGGTGTTTTTGCTCAGGACTGTCGTGTAGCCGCCGGGGAAGCCGAACAGATCGCGCTCGGTATCGCGGCCGCCCTGCGCGGACATCTTTTTGAGCACGGATTTGACGGCGCGGTACATCGCCCCGATCTCGCTGCGCGAAAGATCGGCCATCCTGCGCCTGGGGTGAATCCTGGCTGTCCACAGAATATCCTGCAGGACGCCGTTGCCCAGACCGGGGATGCGCTGCTCGGTGGCGAGAAACGCCTTGGCCGTCAGCTTGCCGGTATTCTCGTCAAACAGGCCGCCAAAATACGCCCGGTCGAAGGCATCCGAAAGCGGCGATGGTTTCTGCCTGGCCATATCGGTATCCTTAAAACCGCCTTTCTCCGTCTCTTTGAAACAGAACAGACCGCCCCACATCTGGACGGTTGCGCTGAGCGCCGTGTTGTCTGCAAACTCCAGCAGCAGTTGGTGCTTTTTGGGGAGCTTGTCGCCCGCGGGGTGGTAACGCAGCAACACGCTGAGGCCGAGGATCATATCGTCCGCTTTGATATCGACAATGCTCGCGAAATAGCTCGCCGCGCGGATGGTCTTGCCGGCCAGCAGTTCGTTATAGCGGGCTGGATCGCCGGTGTACCAGGCGAACTTGTGCGGCGACTGGTTCGCGGTTGCTCTCTTGATCTGTTTACCGGTGAGGGTCTGATTGATTTGTTGCGCCAGCACGACCGCTTCGGGTGGTTCGATCATGGCTTCACCTCCTGTTGGCTGTGCCATTTCGATACTTGATTACTGTATTGCGATTGGGCGGACTTGGCAAGTCGCTCGCTGACAAAATCAAGCTTGGCTAGTTCAGACTCCCGGAATCTCAAAGATTCCGGGAGTCTGCTCGCAACCGCAAGGGTTGCCCCTACTGCCCGGACGTGTTGCTGATGGCCTGCAACCCGCGGATCAACTGATCTTTCTCAGCCGCAGTCAGGTTGGCGTCCGGGTGAATGGGGACATAGAACCAGCGCGGCATACTGCCCCGCTGGACGGTCTCCGCCATATCGCGCGCGCTGCGCTGGCGCAGGTTCCATTCGGAGAAGTTCAAACGGCCGCGGCCCTCATCAACATCGTGCTGGATCAACCAGGATACCGGCGCGATATCGGTGTACCACGGCCATCTGGTCTCGTTGCTGTGGCAGTCGTAACAGGCTCGCACTGCCAGGTCGCGGGTTGCCGGGCTGTCCCAGGCAGGCTCCTTGACCACCGGCGGGTTAGTATAGTCATGCCCGTAGGGAATCAATTGAATCAATACGAAGAGCGCGACAAGACCCAGAAACCCCAGACCGCCCAGTCTGGCTGAACGATTCATCGATGCGGAACTCCTTTACGCAGATGGCAACGATGGCGGCAAGTATAAAGCATCGTGGTGAAACAATCCGGCACGATCATCGTGGCAGCCGCTGCAGTCGGCGTGGCGGCGGCGTTCATTGCGGCACGGCTGACCGCGCGTTCCCCCGGCAGCATGCATAAAATCCCATCCGTGTCAGCCGTGGTTAACCCGCGATAACCTGTGGGTTTATTCGCGCGAGGCGCCTACCAGCATGCGCGCCAGCACCACCGCGCTGCTGGCATTGTCGCTGTAGCCGTCCACGCCGATTTCGTCGGTGTACTTCCGGGTGACCGGCGCGCCGCCGACAATGACCTTGACCTGCCCGCGCACGCCCGCTTCCTGCAGCGCGCTGATGGTCGCCTCGGCCAGTTCGATGGGTTGGTTCACAGAGTCTATTGTGCCACCATATTACACACTCACCCGGACTCGCCCTCCGGTGCAATCAGGGCCATAATAGCGAG
>JAMCQN010000045.1 GCA_023382055.1 Chloroflexota bacterium | reverse complement strand
AAGCCAGCTCCCAACCATCCTTGGCGCCGTGGATATCCTGTACAGTTCTCAACTAACCCTAGCATACCTGCGGAAGGGGACATTTCTACTTTGGAGAAAAGGTGACATTTCTACTTTGGGCTAGCAAGCTGGTTTTTACGCGTATTACTTGATGTGCGCGGCGACCTGTTTTGCGGCGTCCACATTCTCATAAATACTGAAAAGTGCGGTAAAACCAACCATATTCATCACATCGCGCACATTCGGAGACAGCGAGCACAGGAGAATATCGCCGCCGCGTTCGCGAATCTGCCGCCGTGCGGTCAGCAACACGCGCAGCCCGCTGCTGGAGATATACGTGATTTCGCCGGCGTCGATGACCACCACTTTGGCGCCCTGCGATAGAGCGCGCGTTATGGCGCGCTCCAGGATGTTGACCGTGCTGGCATCCAGCCGACCCGTAACCGTCAGAATCGGGATCGGTTTATGTGCAGACTCCCCTTCCCCTCCTGCAGGCGCATATGCAGATTCACGGACATTCAGAATTGCGATCATAATGCTTGACCATCGTAAGACGATTCCCAACGCCCGGCAAGCTGAACTCGAAGCAAACATCGTCCATGACTTGCCGCATCAGATGCAGGCCAAGCCCGCCGATTTTCGCCTCATTCAACGAACGACAATACTCGTATTCGGGCACGAGGTCGGGATTAAACGGGCGGCCCTGGTCAACCAGGACTATTGTCAACTGCTGCAGCGGTTCGGTTGTCACATCACAGCGTATGGCGCCCGGCGCGCCGGCGTATGCATGGTCGATGATATTCGAACAGGCTTCATCGACTGCCAACTCAATGCGGCTAATCGTATTGGCGTTGAAACCTGCGTCCACCGCTGCGGACGCCACGAATGTCGCCAGTTTAGCCAACTGATCATTCTGTGCCGGCACAACTAATCGGCGCGTTCTGGTCATTAGAACGAATCCACGGCATCCACGGCATCGTCGAACTGCAGGAAAAGAGTGTGAAAACCCACCAGTGTCAGTGTATCCCGTATGCGCTCGTTGGCTGCGACGAGCACCACATTGCCGCCGCTGTTTTTAGCGGTTTTCAGTGCAGATAACATCGCGCGCAGGCCAGCGCTGCTGACATAGCTCAGGCTCGAGAAATCCAGCGCGAGCTTCCTCCGACCGCGCTCGAGTAATCCCTTGAGCGCATTGTCAAACTCCGGAGCCGTCGCGCTGTCAATACGACCGGATACCGAGATGATATCGACTTCCTTGAGAGGCTTAACGCTGATTTCCATAAGCATCGATTTTAGCAGGAGTGCTCAAAGTTTGTTCAGGGCTCAACTGGCTGCTGATGGCGAATGCCACAACCAGCCATAGCAACATCACCGAATTGTGAAAATCGATATTGAAGAAATAATGATCGAAAATACCGCTGATCAACGCGCCGGTGATGCCGGCAAATGAACCGAGCCAGATAGCGCTGATCATCTCGTCATCCCAGATTGCCTGACGCGCTCGCAGCGCACTGAGGTAGAGCACCACGACTGTGATGAGAAACGCCGACAAACCCAACAGTCCCATCTGTTGAGCCACCAGCAGGTACATTGAGGATACGCCGATATACAGGTCAACGTCTGGTGTACTGGCAAATCCCACACCCAGAAGCGGATAACGCCCGATCAGTCGGAAGGCATCTTTGTACTCGCCGAAACGCATTTGCGTTGCCAGGTCTTGACCGGCAAAGCCCTGCGCAAAGTGGGAGACGAGGGCGCTGGTCTGCGGCAGCGCGAGTATCAGTATCACAATAATGGCAGCCAGCAACAGGATCCGTCGATACCGCACCAGCCCGAGGAGTACGGCCACGAACAGGAATGCAATAATCGCTCCGCGTGAAATTGTGAGCACCAGCGCAAGACCAATGACACCAAGGACCGCCAGAACGAGCCATTTAGGCAGCAGCGGCTTGCGCGTGAAAAGCTGCGGCAGTGTGACGCCGCCCGTCACAAGCAGATAACCACCGTAGGCATTCGGGTCGATCCATAGGCCGGTTGCGCGCTGCAACTGCGACGGGTCATCCAGGACATAGTGTAAAACCGTCGGCCCGGTAGGATAGCCAAATGGGCGCAGCGCAGAGAGCAGCCGAATCGCGAGATCAGCGGGCAGGATGTACAAGATGATACCCGCCAGCGCGGAGAGCGCACCGATCACGATAAAAATGCGCACCGAACGTTGCAGTATGTCGCGGTCGCGCAGGACAGACACCAGCACGAAGACCATCGCCATGCTGATGACCAGTTCGGCAAAACGCCGCAGCACCAGCGGCGTCAGCGCGCCATTGGGCAGACCCACAATGAAAGTGACAATGGCTACCATGATCAGGCTCAGCAGCGGCAGCGCTATTGGTATGTCACGCGGCTGCAGCGGATGCCTCGAGATGCGCAGAAACCACGCTGCGATGAGCAGGATCAGGGCAAGATCGAGAAACGTGGGCGTTAGCACAAACTTCACCGGCGCCGCAAACCGAGGCAGGATGCCGATGACTGCGATGAGCAGCCATACCGACCGCTCATCGCTTCGCAATGCCCAGACACCCACAACCAGCACCGGCGCCATTCCCAGCAGAATCAATGGATTGATCAGCGCTGCTGCCAGGCCGACCACGAATCCCGCCGCAAGGCAGAGTGCGAGTAAGCCAAGCGTGCGGACACGGCGGTTGCCGGGTGATAGAGCCTGCAGTGCTGCGGCGCCGCGTTGCCTGATCGAGTGAGAACTCATAGGTTAGGTGAGAGGTAAATGACGAAAACCGACTGTCAAGCCGCCTGGTCGAGTTCTGCGCCCAGGAGACGGCCGGTGTAGTCATACATCTTCGGCGCCGCATCGCCCTTTATCGCCAGGCCGTCTACAACAACCTTGCGGATGTCGCGCCTCGACGGCGCCTCATACATGACATTGACCAGCGTGCGCTCAATTATGGCGCGCAAACCGCGTGCGCCAGTCTGCTGCTTCATCGCCAGTTCAGCGGCTACATGCAACGCATCGTCGCTGAAGACTAATTCCACCCCGTCAAGACTGAGCATGCGCTGATACTGTTTGACAATGGCATTCCTCGGACGGGTCAGGACTTCCACCAGTTCCTTGTGGTCGAGCGGATCAAGCCCGACGACAACGGGCAGCCGCCCCACCAGTTCGGGGATCAGGCCATAATGCATCAGATCATCGGGCGAGATCCGATGCGTCAGTGTCGCCTTGATCTGCTCATAATTCCTGGCGGCATTCGGCGAGGGCACGCCGATATGGCGGCGCAGCCCGAGGCGCTCGGTGACGATAGTATCCAGACCCTCAAATGCTCCGCCGCAGATAAACAGGATATCGGTCGTGTCGATCTGAAGCATCTCGCCCTGAGGATGCTTTCTCCCGCCCTGCGGCGGCACGAACACGATGTTGCCTTCCACGATCTTCAGAAGGGCCTGCTGCACCCCTTCACCGGAGACGTCGCGGGTAATACTGGGATTCGCGCCGGACTTGCGCCCGATTTTATCGATCTCGTCAATATAAACGATACCGCGCTGCGCGCGCGTGATGTCGTTATCGGCTGCCTGGATCAGGCGCGCCAGTATAGTTTCGACATCCTCACCGACATAACCCGCCTCGGTCAGCGCCGTAGCATCGGCAATGCAAAAAGGCACATCCAGAAACTTGGCCAGGGTCTGCGCCAGCAGCGTCTTACCGCAACCTGTAGGACCGATCAGCAGGACGTTGCTCTTACCCACCTCGACATCCGCCAGCCGACCTTTATTGTCAATCCGCTTATAGTGGTTGTAAACAGCCACAGAAAGACTGCGCTTGGCAGCTTCCTGCCCGATGACGTACTCGTCCAGATGGCGGTAGATTGCGCGCGGCGACAGGCTCTTGGTATTGCCGCCCGCGATCAGCGATCGATCACTGGATAAGCGGCGCTCGCCATCCAGAATAGTCTGGCACATTTTGACGCACTCGTCACAGATGAATACGCCTCGCGGCCCGGCGATGAGCCGGTTGACGTGCATTTCGCTCTTGCCGCAGAATGAACAGGTGTTTGGTTGAGAGCCGGATCTAGACACACAGGCATTATAAAGTATTGGCAGTTATCTGCATCACTGCAACTGCATGAAAAAGCAGGAACCCACCCTGTTGTGACAGAGTGGGTCCCGTTATGGCAGCGCAACCTGCTTAGCAGACAAACTGAACGTTACCGATACTTAGCCGCCGGCAGGCAGTTCAACCGGCTTGTTCGCCTGCAACAGTTTGAGTTTGGCCAGGTTCAATTCAGTCACCGTATCGATCAGACCGAGTTCCTTGGCTTTTTCAGCCGTCATATAGAAATCGCGGTCCGTGTACCGCTCAATCTGTTCCGGCGTCATCACCGTGTGCTTCTGGATGATGCCGTTCAGGAGCTGCTTCAGGCGCAGGATTTCGCGCGCCTCGATCTCGATGTCCGAGGCCTGACCTTGAACTCCGCCGAGCGGCTGGTGCATATGGATCGTCGCATTGGGTAGCGCGTAGCGTTTGCCCTTCGTGCCCGCCAGCAGCAGCAGTGTACCGAAGCTGGCTGTCATGCCGACGGCCACAGTGCTGACCGGCGCGCTGATCATCTGCATCGTGTCGTAGATTGCTAAACCAGATGACACCTGCCCGCCCGGTGAATTGATGTAGAAGTAGATATCGCGCTCACTGTCTTCCCGATCCAGGAACAACAATTGAGCCACGATCAGGTTCGCCACCTGGTCGTTGATCGGAGTGCCCAGGAAGACGATGCGCTCTTTGAGCAGCAGCGAATAGATATCGTACGCTCGCTCGCCCCGTCCATTCGTCTCGATCACCATTGGCACAATGGATCGGATTGGATCGACGTGCGACTGCGACATAATAGGATTCACAAAACACCTCTCATTTACTAATGACGAACTCTACATGCATTAACATTCACGAATAGTTTGTCATTAGTAATTGGTGAACGTTAGTTTGAAGTTAGATTTCTAAACGTACCGCCTATTCGGCAGACGCAGGTTCGCTCTGAGCCGGTTCGGGTGTGAGCGCGCTCTCGGCAGAGGTTTCGCCGGCATCGCCGGCATCGCCGGCTTCGCCGCTGTCACCTAGCGCAATCTGCGCCATTCTGCTCAACACTTTGTTTGTCAGTATCGTGTTCTGCACGGTGCGGCGGTTTTCTTCTTTCATCATACTGCGCCGCAGTTCGGCATTATTGCTCCCGCCGTACTGGCTGATAGTGCGTTCTACTTCGGCGGCTATTTCCTCGTCTGTGACCTGGATATTTTCAGCCAGCGCAACCTGCCGCATCACCAGCCCGCGCCTGGCGCGGTTTTCGGCGTTTGGCCGCAGTTCATCACGGACCTGCTGCTCCGTTTTTGACTGTACTTTGAGCCATTCTTCGAACGGCATATGCTCGTCGCGGCGCACATCATCTTTCAACTCCTCGACAAGCTCGGTCAGACGTTCCTCGACATATATCAGGGGATAGGCTACCTCGGACAGGCTGGTGAAGGTATCCAGTACCTGGGTCTGGTATTGCTGCATCGCTCTGCGTGCGCGGTATTCCATCAACCGGTTATAGAGGTCCTCGCGCAGTTCCGCCAGTGTGTTGAATGAGCCAACAGTCTGCACTAATTCATCATTGATCTCGGGCAACAGCCGGCTGCTGACACGCTTCACATCAATAAGCGCCGTGGCTTCCTTACCGCGTAACGTCTCATCCGGGGTATCGTCGGGCAGCGTCACCGTAACATCCTTATGCTCGCCCGCGCTCATGCCGACAATTGCATCCGCCAGACCTGGCAACCCGATGCGGGCGTCCTCCAGCACAACCGGCCGGTGACTGTGCAGCACTTCCTTGCCTTCCGCCTCGACCTCAATGTCTGCTTCTACAAGATCGCCGAGTTGCGCCGGACGCTCGACGAGTTCTACCACGGCATTATCATCGCGGATATACTCCAGTTGCGAGTTCACTTCCTCGTCCGTAATGATGGGCGGGACATACGGCACGCGAATCGCCTTGTAGTCCTTCAGGTCAACAGTCGGCTCCAGTGGAACTTTCACCACCAGTTGTGTCGGCGAAGATTTCACATCCTCCAACTGGCCGGGGCCGTATGGATCGATCTTGGACTCATCGATGGCCTGGGAGTAGTATTTGCCGCCCAGTTCATCTGCCAGTTCATTGGCAAAAGCCTGCTCACCCACAGCGTTGACGACGACGCTTACCGGCGCCATCCCCGGACGGAAGCCTGCGATGCGGATCTGCTTCGACAACTTGCGTGCGACGTCGCGCCGCGCCTGCGCAACCACATCGTCCGGAATTGTGATCGTTATGCGCGCTTCATGCGTATCGAGATTCTCTACTTGAAGATCCATTTTAATTTAATATTGACTTCGGAATACGGATTTTAGGATGATCCAAAATATCAATGGGGATGGTGGGACTTGAACCCACATGGTTTGCACCACATGATCCTAAGTCATGCTCGTCTGCCAATTTCGACACATCCCCATATAAGCCAAACGATTATACTATCATCACTTGTGATTTCTGTATCGCTGAAGGCGGGCTTTATTGATGAGGCGAGATGAGTATTGAGCAATGGCATGAAGAGACGGACGAACCAGCCTCCCCGCAAATCAATACCCCGCGCTCCGGCTCCCGATTGTTAATTGAGCGCATCGCTATCGGGATCGTGGCTGCCCTGTCTTTGCTGATCCCGTTGGTATTCGGCCTGCTGTTCTATCTGGCTGTCAGCGACGGCATCGTAGTAAATGCTGATGATCCCATGCACATGGTCCGGTTATGGATGGTCATGGAAAACCCGGGTGCAACCGGTTTGGGGTTGACAGTTGCCGCACCCGCGCAGAGCGACAACGGCGCGCCATGCGCCTATACTTCGGTTACTTTCCTGAAGTGGGACAAAAGGTTGCGATTGGAGACCAACGCCAGCTACTGCACATGCTACGAACGTAAGAATAACCAGTTGGTCGAGAACGAATCCGGCGCGTGCAGGTGAGGGGCGCATAACTGCGCGGCGCAAACGTGCTGTATGCTCAAGATGATATACTCGCGCGGCTGGAATCAAAAGGTAAAGATAACTACGAGTCATGTTGAAAGAGTTGTACATCGTGCGTCACGGCCACCCGCAGATGGGCACAGGACTGGTTTATGACCGAGTACCCGGCCCGCCGCTCTCAGATGTAGGGCGCGCTGAAGCGCACATTACCGCAGAATACCTGATGGGTCACGGTATCGAGTGCCTGTACAGTTCACCCCTTGATCGCACCCTCGGCACGGCGCGCATCATCGCTGCGACACTCGATATCCCGCTGCAGGTCAACCCGCAACTGGCGGAACACCGCAGCGACGAGAAATACGATGATGTGAAGGCGCGCATCCGCGAGTGCCTGGCGGGCGTGGATGCCAGCCGCTATTCTTGCGCCGCATTGGTCACGCACGGTTCGCCGATCAAGGCGATCCTGCAGGTTCTGTCACACGATATGATCGATCTCACAAAGCACATCTACCCGAATGGCAACCATGTTCCCACCGCCGGGGTCTGGCGCGCCAGCCGCGATATGTTCGGCGCCTGGTCATTGAACCTGGTATTCAAGCCGGTCGTCGAAACACCCACGGCGCATATCCCCATCTAGCGATGCGAATCACTACCGGGCGCGCCAAGGGGCGTAAACTCAGGACAGTGCCGGGCGATGTGACGCGGCCGATTACGGATCGCGTCAAGCAGGCTGTCTTTAACATTCTGGGCGATGATGTCATTGATTCCGCCTGGCTGGACATGTTCGCAGGCACCGGGGCAGTCGGCATCGAGGCGCTCAGCCGCGGTGCGCGTTCAGTCACTTTCATCGATCAGAATGCCCTGGCAATCCGGACTATCGAGGTCAATCTAAAAACCGCCCAGCTTGCGCAGAATGCCCACGTCATCCGCCAGGATGCCTTTAAGTACATCGCCGGCTATCCAAACACGACCTACGACTTCATCTATGTCGCCCCACCCCAGTATAAGGGACTGTGGGCGCAGGCCGTGACACTTATCGACAACACCCCCACCTGGCTGGCGGATGGCGGCGCCGTCATCGTGCAGATTCATCCTCGCGAGTTCCATGAATTGGATATCGTGCATCTGGAGCTGGTGGATCAACGACGTTATGGGGCGACGTTGTTGTGCTTTTACGAGCACAAGACCGAAGGCAATGAACCGGAAACGGGGTGATCTGGCGGAACCAGGATCAATCAGCGCGCATAAACCGCGATCACCGTCGGCACTTCCACCAGCGAATCCATCTGCAGCGCATCCGGCAGGCCTTTGATCCACAGTCCCGACGATGCGCCGCCGTCAAGGTTAAGGGCATTATTGATATCGAGCAATGGGCTGTTTTCCAGATATCCAACCAGATCGCTCATAGTCCATATGGGCGACTGGCATATCCCCACCAGGACTTTTCCGGCGCGATCGATCCCGATGAAGCTGCGTCGATTGCGCGACCCATCATCGGGGATGCCATCGACCACCTTACCGTTTAGTAAAAGCATGGGGAAACTTTGCACGGCCTGTGTCACACGCGCGTCGGTTGCATAAGGCGTGCGCGCCAGCCATTGCAGTTGGGGTTTGCCATCGCGCACGGAGAACATTCCCCCGAAGCCCTTATAAGTCTGGCCAGCGCGCTTGCCGTCGGATATGACCAGACCGGTTGCCTTGTTTTCCTCAGTGAAGAAACCCGCATTGATAACCACATCGGGGTTGAGCGTCGCAAACCATGTCCGCACGGTGCGAGGACTGGTGGGATCATAGTGAACCGTCAATGCGAGCTTGCTCGGATCGAGCCTGACAACGGTTACCCAGTCATCGGTCTCACCCACATGCTCACGGCGCTGTATATATTCAATTCCATTCCGCAGCGTTTGCCATGCAATCATCGATGTTGCCGTCGGGGGCGCCGTTGGAGCGCCAGGCGTCACCGCTGGTGTACTTGCCGCAGGCTTCGGCGCAGTCGCAGCGGGCTGCGCTGCAAACGGTTGTTGGCACGCGGTCAGACCCAGCACAGTACAAAGCACTACGGATGCCAGAAAGCGTTGCTTCAGCGCAGGCAACCGGCTGCTACTCCTCAGATATGCTGCGCACAATATCACCCATCGAGAGAATGCCGATCGGCGTGCAATTTTCATTCTCATTTTCAACGACAACCAGGCGATGAACGTTTCGGTCAAGCATCAGTTTAGCAGCCTGGGCGATCGGCGCATCCGGGGTCACGGTTAAAACCGGGGTGGTCATTACATCCCTGACGGTCAAGTCTCTTTTCCCATCGGTAGCAGGTCGATCAAGCGTGGCGTTGACCAGGTCGGTAGTCGACACGATTCCGGTCAGCCCGCAATTGGACTCCACCACGACCAGGGCTCGCACATTGGCTTTCGTCATCAGCCGCGCCGCCTCTTTCAAACTCAGATGCGGGGCGCAACTGACGATCCCCTCATGCATGATGTCGCGAACAACTCCTGCAGCCATAAGCTCCTTCAAACCAGCTCTATTGATGGACATCCAATCCCGGAAAAAGCGCCCTCCCGCAGGTCTCAACAGAGCGTCAGCCTGCGGGAGGGCGCCACATTCGCATTACGGGCATTACCTGCACAAGGTTACGGTGCTTGAACCATTATCGGCGACTAGAGCACCAGACCCCATGGATTCTCAAGGATGCGCCTAACCTCGTTGACAAACTGAGCACCCTCTGCGCCGTCGGTAACCCGGTGATCGCCGGATAGAGTGACATGCATGATGTTGCGGATGACCACCTGGCCGTCGCGCACTACGGGGGTTGGGATCGACGCGCCAATGGCCAGTATCCCGGCATCCGGCGGATTCACGATGGCTACAAAGCTCTCCACACCATACATGCCCAGGTTGCTGATGGTGAAAGTTTGCCCGCCCATGTCGCCCGGCTGTGCTTTGCCGTCGCGGGCGCGTGTTGCCAGCGCAACTGCTTCAACGGCGATCTGCTTCAGGGACTTCGTATCGGCGTCGCGCACCGTCACGGTAACCAGTCCGCCCGGCAACGCCACAGCCACACCGATATGCACCTGCTCATGCGATTCAACGGCATCACCGGCAAAAGACGCGTTCAGGTTGGGGAATCGCCGCAGCGCCAGCGCGGTTGCGCGCACAATCAGGTCATTGACGGAGACTTTAAGATTCTCGGGCTTGAGCGCCTCGTTGATCTGCTCGCGCAATTTAAGCGCGGCGTCCATCTCGACCTGGACGGTGATGTAGAAATGGGGAACCGTGGTCTTGCTCTGTGTCATGCGCTGAGCGATTGTCTGGCGAATGCGCGTGAGCGGCTTACGCCCGGCAACCGGCGCCACAACGGGCGGCGCTACACGTGCAGCCGCTGTAACTTTAGGTTGGGCGGAAACGCGCGCTGCCGCAGCTTCCACATCAGCCCTGACGATTCGACCCTCCGGGCCGCTGCCGCTGATCTCGCGCAGGTTAATATTCTGCTCGGCCGCGATCTTCCTGGCATTTGGTGTAGCGATTATGCGGCCGGTCGCTTGCGCCGGCGCCGGTTGAGGCGGTTGTTCCGCAGGGGCTGGCGAGGTGTAAACCTCTACGTCCGCCTTGGTTATCTGGCCATCCGGTCCGCTGCCTTTCACCTTGGTCAGGTCTACACCCAGTTCCTGAGCTACTCGGCGCGCCACAGGAGTAGCGTTCACCGTCCCGCCGGCGGGCGCTGCAGCCTGAGCCGGCTGGGCCGCTGGGGCGGGTGTTGTAGAGGCAGCAGCCGGTTGGCCCTTGATCGGCGGCAATGCCTCGCCCGGATCAGCAATGATGCCGATTACATCGCCGACGGGCACCTTGGCGCCTGCCGGAGCAACGATCTTGCGCAATACGCCGCCGCCAAACGCCTCGATCTGAATGGTGGTCTTGTCGGTTTCGATCTCGGCGATTGCGTCGCCTTTCTTGACCGTCTCGCCTTCCGCCTTCAGCCAGTTGGCAATCACGCCTTCCGTCATATCGAAGCCCATCTGGGGCATTGTGATTTCGGTAGCCATTGGTTTTCCTGTTCCTAATACTTGTTGGCCATCATGGCGCGCACAGCGGCGACCACGTCATCGGCAAACGGCAAAGTCGCGTGCTCGAGATTCCTGGCATATGGCATCGGCACTTCGAGGCCGGCAACACGCGCAACAGGAGCGTCGAGATAGTTGAACGCTTGTTCCTGCAGTGAGGCTGCAATTTCCGCGCCGAGTCCGATGCTGCGCCATCCTTCTTCGACAATAATCGCCCGATTCGTCTTCTTCAGGGATTCAATCGCCAGCGAGAGATCCATGGGCCGCAACGTGCGCAAGTCGATGACGTCAAGCTCAATTCCTTCGGCTGAAAGCGTCTTGGCAGCCTTCAGCGTCTCGACCAGCATACGCCCCCATGTCACAATCGTAACGTGCCTGCCTTCGCGTTTTCGTTCCGATACGCCCAACGGAAGCAGGTATTCCTCGTCCGGCACTTCTCCGCGCGTGCCATAAAGCGCCAGATGCTCGATGAAAAAGACCGGATCGTCATCGCGGATCGCACTTTTGAGCAGACCCTTGGCATCATACGGCGTCGAGGGCGCTACTACCTTCAACCCGGGGATAGACGCCAGCCAGGCGTCGAAGTTCTGGGAATGCGTCGCTGCGGTGCGGCCGAAACCTGCCGGCGACCGCATTACCATCGGCACCTTGATCGTACCGTTGAACATATGATGCTGCTTGGCGGCGTGATTGACGATCTGGTCCCAGGCAACCAGAGCAAAGTTGATCGTCATCAACTCCACCACTGGACGAACGCCGCCCATAGCCGCGCCGATCCCAACGCCCACAATGGCCTCTTCCGCGATCGGTGTATCCCGAATGCGGCCGGGGAATTCCTTCGCCAGTCCCGCGGTGACAGCGTATGCGCCGCCGCCGCCATAGGCCACGATATCTTCGCCCCACACGACAACCTCAGGGTCGCGCGCCAGTTCCTCGCGCAACGCGCGCTTCAGAGCTTCACGATATGTGATTTCAGCCATGTTTGCCGTTCCCTGTATAAAGCGTCGCCGGGCTGATCAATGAACCGCCAATCTGCATGTTGGCAACCGGTTGTGCGTAAATATCGTTGTAAAGCGTATCCAGCGCGGGTTCCGGACTGGCATCGGCAAACTGCACGGCTGCTTCAACTTCTTCGTCAACGCGTTTTTTGATCCGTTCGACTTCGTCCGATGTGATGAGGTTGCGCGCAACCAGTACATTGGCCAGGAACATATCGATCGGGTCGCGTTCCTTCTGCTCGCTGATCTCAGCTTTAGGGCGCTGCACGTCGGAGTCTGCCATAGAGTGCGCTCGATAACGGTAGGTAACCACCTCGAGCAGCGCAGGCCCGCCGCCGCTGCGGGCGCGTTCGGCCAACCCAGCCACCGCGTCGTGAACGGCCAGCACATCCTTGCCGTCGGCGCGCTCCGAAAGCATCTCGTAAGCGTGCGCCTTCTTGTAAATCTCGGTGACCGCGCTGTGGACGCTGATGGCAGTGCCCATGGCATACTGGTTGTTCTCAACCAGGAAGATCACCGGCAGGCGCCACAACTGCGCCCAGTTCAATGTGGCGTGGAACGTGCCGATATTGGTCGATCCATCGCCCATGACGGCCAGGACAATCCGGTCCGTCTTGTGGTGCACATTGGCGTACGCCAGGCCGGTCGCCAGCGGCAGATGCCCGCCCACAATGGCGTATCCGCCCCAGAAATGTTTGCTGACGTCGGCGATGTGCATCGACCCGCCGCGCCCGCCGGTGGTTCCGCCTGCGCGCCCGTAGAGTTCCGCCATGACCTTTCTGGCATCCAGGCCGCGCGCCAGGGCATAACCATGGTCGCGGTAATGGGTCACCAGATCGTCATCGGGGCGAAGGGCTGAAAGAGCGCCCACGGCAACAGCCTCCTGCCCGTTATAAAGGTGCAGGAATCCAGCTATTTTTGCCTTGGCATACATCTCGGCAGATTTGTCCTCGAATACTCGTATGAGTAGCATCTGCCGGTATAGCGATACCAGTTCTTCTTTGTTCATATCTATTCCATTACTCCGCATGCGTGCTGCCAAGAACGGTGAATTGAGTAACGTGCACTCGTCGGACCCCTAAAACACCCGCCATTTCCCGCACTTCTGAAATACCGGCCGGACGCGTGACGCTGGTGACGGCGATCCACAGGGCGCTTCTCACGCAGTTCCCTCAAGCATACCGTAAAACAACCGGAGTATTTTACGCCAACCAGGCGATTTGTCACTGTCCTGGCGGAAGGGTCATGCAGGAAGGTCTTTGGCAAGAGTTACCTGCGCGGCGCCGGCCAGCGCGTTCTCGTGCAGCGCCAGAACAAACAACAGCGACGACAGGCGGTTCAAGTAGCGCACCAGTTCCACATTGTCGATGATCCCGTCGTGAAGCAGATGCACCACAATGCGCTCAGCCCGCCGTACAATGGCGCGCGCCAGGTCCATATAGGCGCCGGGCAATGTGTCGCCGGGGATGACAAACTCGTGTGGAAGCACGACCAGCGCGGTAATCGAATCGGTCTGCTGCTCCAGCCAACTCACCCGCGCTTCATCGATACTGCGGAAGCGCTCAGCGGTCTGCTGAGTGGCAGCCAGTTCCGCCATCAGCTTGTACAGGTCGCGCTGCACAGTCAGCAGCAATTGTCTGGTGCGCTCATCCAGAGAAGCAGCGCGGGCAATACCAATTGCGGCGCTCGCTTCGTCCACCGTGCCGTAGGCTTCGGGTTGCGGCATGTACTTTGCCACCCTCCCCTCGCCCAGCAAACCGGTATAGCCGTCATCTCCCGTGCGGGTATACAGTTGTGTTCCGTTCATCGCTGCGATTATAAGTGCAGGCCGGGCGCGCCGGCGACTGAGGTATGATATTGCTGATTCGTGGACCCACATGGCCCTGAAGCCAGTCGCAAGCTGAAATCTATAATAGGAAATCGCGAGTCCCATGTATCCAGATAGTGAAATCCTTTTCCCCTCACGCTGCATTCCCGAACTGCGCAATGTCCGCCCCGGCATCTCCTGGCGCGAGTTGGTGGATCATGTCACCAACCAGCCTGAGTGTCATGAGGATGTGCTGGCATTCTCGCTCATGATGATCCGCCTGAACAATTGCCTGACCTGCGATCTGGACAGTTACCGCGCCAGTCTCGGGTGTGGTCAGTGCGCGCGTCGCACCATCCAGGGCTATAAGGGCAAGGACCAGGAACTCTTGCAGAAGATGGAGGAAGCGCGCAGTGAACTGCGCATGTATCGGGAAACACCGCAAGTCAGCGCGGGATTGATGCCGCCCAGCGCCATACGCGGGCAGGCGCCCGCCATTCGCTCCAGGCCGCGCGGTAAGCGTTAACCAACGGCGGCTTCAACGGATGTGAATACTACTCCCGGCCGATGCAGACAACAATATAGACATGAACTGAACGCACTACAGGTGGAACCATGTCACGAATCATAATTGTCCCGCGTGGATCCGATGGGAACGAAGCAAAACTCAAGGCGGATCTGCCCAATGACTACAGTGAACTCGCCGAGCGCGCAGAAGCGACTATCCATGAACTGACGGCCCTCTACCCGCGCACAGCGCGTTTATACCAGTTTCTCATCGACGATGCGCGGTTGGGCGCACACTGGAATCTGTCCAACTACACCACCGTCAGCAAATTGAGCTATAACGACCACGGGCCCATCCACGCCCGCGTCGTGACATCGTATGCGATGGAGATTACCACGCTGCTGATGAGCGCCAATGTGCCGATGGATGTGATCAATTCGGGCGTCGGCGGACCGGACGAAGTGTTCCTGGTGACCCTGGCCGGCATTATGCTGCACGACATCGGCAACTCCGTGCACCGGCTCAACCACGAACTGGTCGGTATGCAGTTGGCGCACCCAATCCTGGATTCGTACCTGCCCCAACTCTACCCCGATCAGGAACAACGGCAGCTCATCGAGGACTTTATCCTGTCGGCCATCCTGTGTCACGATGTCAATCCGGCGCCTTTATTTATGGAGTGCGCCGTCGTCGCGGTGGCGGACGGCTGCGATATGACCAAGGGGCGCGCACGCATGCCGTTTGACCTCGGCAAAGTCGATATCCACGCCGTTTCGGCGCTGGCCATCGAGGAAGTTAATATCAGACGCGGGGCCAGTATGCCAGTTGAGATAGCCGTTTTAATGAGCAACTCGGCGGGTATTTTCCAGGTGGAGCAGACGCTGGTGCGCAAGTTATTGGTCACGCCTTTGAGGAAGTACGTCACGGTTGCCGCATCGACGGTCAATCCGGACGATCCCTGCGATAAGCGGATTATCCATAGCGTTGAACTGCGCGATGGTCGTCTCAGCCCAACCAACTGGTAGCCCACATCGGATGACGCCGAGGTTGCAGCGCCCCCTAACCGGCATCATCCACGCCTGATCCGTCCTCAGTCCAAGTCGATCGGTTTACTCAAAATCGCCGTCAGCAGATTGATGCTGGCCTGGATATCTTTGATATCGACCATTTCGCTGATTGAATGCACGTATCGGCAGGGGATGGAAATGCATCCGGCAGGCACTCCCTCGCGCGACATCTGGATGGCCGCCGTGTCCGTTCCACCGGCGGTGAGTACTTCGAGCTGGTATGGGATGCGCCCCTCGCGCGCCCGTTGTACCATCAGGTTGCGCAGGCGCGGATCAGCGATTACCGATGAATCCTGCACCTTAATGGCAGTTCCTTTCCCCAGGGCGACTTCCATGAATGGAGCTTCGGGGAAATCGCCAGTCAGCGTTACATCCACAGCAATGCCTATATCAGGATTCACGCCATAGGCTGCGGTGCGCGCGCCGCGCAAGCCCACTTCTTCCTGCACGCTGAACACAGCATGGATATCATGTGGGGTTTGTTTCAATTGCCTCATGGCCTCGATGGCAACCACACAGGCGATGCGGTCATCCATGCTCTTGCCGATCAGCCGATCGCCGCTCTGCGCCAGGACACCCTGCAATGCGCCCAGATCGCCCACCTTGATCGGCGAGGATTTCCGATCCGCCGCGCCGACGTCGATGAACAGTTGCTCAAACCCGGGAGCCTCGGTCGCCGCGCGCGGGCCTTTCTCGATCTGGATCGTGCCCACGGCGCCGTCGGCGAAGACAACGCGGTTGCCGACAAGCGTCAATGGGCGCAATCCCCCGACACTGTTGAAACGGCTGAAGCCCTTCTCATCCACATGGGTGATGATGAAACCGATTTCGTCCATGTGAGCGGACAACATCACACGTTTTGGCGCTTCCGACCCGGCGGGCTTAATCGTTGCGCGCTTCAGTGCGATCAAGTTGCCCATGCGATCCACGCGCATCTCATCGACCAGACCGGCGATATGAGTTTTGACGATTTCCCGGACACGGCCCTCCTGGCTGGGAGGGCCCCATGCTTCGGTGAGTTCGCGGATCAGTTCAATATTCATAAGCACTCCACCCCATCAAGGTATTTCTATTTTTATCGGTTGCATCCAGGCCATCTGTCCGCGCGGGCCATAGCACTCGATGCGCACGTATCGCCACGCAGCCACCTGTTTCGGCTCATCGGGAACCTGCCATTGAGCTTGTTCGCTATCCACGCTGGCGCGAACGACCCCCCAGCGCGACACGAATCGTATACGCTGCGCATTCTCGGTGCGAATGCTGATGCTCGCGCCATCGACGCGGATATCATTGATGACCACGCCGGTCGAAGCATAGAACTGGCCCTGACGAAATGCCTGCAGAATCGCCGCCGGCGTCGCCTCGGACGCCTGCACCACATTCCACGCTACACCTACATCGCGCGCCCTGTGCGAGTCATCGTTAGCAAAACCCCATAACCAGTTGCCCATCGAAAGGAGGCGGTCCCAGCGATCCGATGCCAGCGCCGAGCCTTCCAGCCGCTCAATCACACCGTTATAAACTTCCAACCCGGTCGCCCCTTCCAGGTCTTCCATAAATTCGTGCCGAAAGTGATTGAAGTGCCACTCCCAGTTCGGGTGATTGAGAATAGCCAAACCGCCACGGGCGCGGATGTCATCGAGCACACGCTGGCGGTCAGCATCGGGTTCGATTCTCAGCGGTATGCCAATCTGTAAGATATGAGGGCCCAGCGCCGTGACCTCCGCCGCCGGCAGCAGCGTCATGGTTGTGCCCTGCTGGTATCTTTCCACTGGCACGTAGAAGTCATGGTCGCTGATGGCAAGAAAATCATAACCGCGCTGCTGGTAGTCCGCGATTACATCCTCCGGGCTGCGCTCGCCATCGCTGAACAAGGTGTGGCTATGCAGGTTACCCTTAAGCCAGGTAAAATCGCCAGTGCAATATGGGTTGAGCAGTTGGATCATAGGCATTGTTATACCCGAAGCGTCACAAGTTTATTTATCATACAGTTGCCTCGATGTTGGAAAGTGGCGAAACGCAGTAGTGTTCAACCGGGAACATAATAGGTCTTTGATGAATCAGCCCATCCTAACACGTCCTCCGCGCTGGCTCATTCCAATAACATCAGTAATCCTGCTGCTGGTTATTCTGGCGTCGTTTGCTCTTTTCATCCGCGAGAACTGGAACGCCCTAAACTACCCCTATGCGCTCGATTATGGCGAAGGAGTAGTGCTCGATCAGACGATGCGTTTGTCGCGCTTCGAGGCGATCTACCGCAACAACCTGACTACACCTCCGCTGATTGTATCCAACTATCCGCCGATCTATACGCTGGTGCAGGCGCCGTTTGCCTGGGCATTCGGACCCGCGCTTTGGTATGGCCGCCTGATATCCATTCTCAGCGCGATTGCGGCCGCCGTTTTTTGCAGTCTCATTGTACATTCCCTTACGGGCGATCATCGGGCTGGCGTTATCAGCGGGGCGCTATTGCTGGTCTTCCCATGCGTCATCTACTGGAGCGGATTGAACCGCATCGACTCGCTGGCGCTGGCGCTGAGTTGCGCCGGGATGTATGCTGTCGTCCGCGCAGGCCACAGGGGAAGCGGGCTGCTTCTGGCTGCTGCGCTGTTTACGCTATCCATCTATACCCGCCAGTCTTATGCGCTGGCCGCGCCGGCCGCCAGCTTCATCTGGCTGTTTACCCAGCGCATGCGCCGAGGGGCTATCGGGTTGGCAGGAGCGACGGTCACGCTGACTGCTGGCCTGCTACTGGCACTCAACACGTTGACCGGCGGAGGTTTCTGGCTCAATATCGTCAGTGCAAACGTCGGCATCTTTGATTGGAGCGTCGTAGTATCTCAGTTCAGCCGGCTGCTGGCTTACAGCCCCATCCTGGTTTTATGCGCGCTGGCCGTCTGCGTCAGTGTCGCATTCGGCGGGGAGATAAATCGCCAGAAGGCCTGGTGGCTGGCATGCCCCTATCTCGCAGGCGCTATCATCAGCGGCTTAACTATCGGCAAGGAAGGGTCAAACGTCAACTACCTGTTCGAACTGGCGGTGGCGTTGAGTCTATGCGGCGGTATTGCGCTGGCGTGGATTCACAATAACCAGTGGCTCCAGGCTGTATATCTCGCGGGTATAACCGCACAGGTCATCATCATGATGAACTGGACTATTGTCAACTATGCCAGGAATCCAGCCATGCTTGCCGCCACAGCCAACGTCGAACGGCTATCGCAGATCATACGCGCCGCCCCGGATCCGGTCCTGTCGGACATCACAGTCGACCTCGTCGTCCTCAATGGACATCCCCTGTATTACGAGCCATTCGCCCGCAGGCAACTCATCGACGCCGGTTTGTGGAACCCCGCCCCATTTATCAGCGACATCCGCAACCGCAGATTTCCATTGATCCTGCTGTTCAGGGATATGCGTGAATCACGCTGGACACCTGAAATGCTCGATGCCGTCTATACCTCTTATCGCCTGGATCAGACGATCGCAGGCACCAATATCTATGTGCCGAAACAATGAATCGCCGGCCGATATCGCCATAATAGAGCCATGAAAAGTTACAGAAAGGAACTCTGGTTCAACATCCCCAGCCGGCGCGGTTTTGTGAATATCACCCAGCAGGTGCAGCAGTGCCTGCGCGAGAGCGGCGTGACGGAAGGGCTTGCGCTGGTCAACGCGATGAACATCACAGCCTCGGTATTCATCAACGACGACGAGAGCGGGCTGCATCACGATTATGATGCCTGGTTAGAGCAACTTGCGCCGCATGAACCGACCAGCCAGTATCGCCACAACCTGACGGGTGAAGATAATGCCGACGCGCACCTGAAACGCCAGGTCATGGGGCGCGAAGTGGTAATCGCCGTCACCGCAGGGAAACTGGATTTTGGAACCTGGGAACAGGTCTTCTACGGCGAATTCGATGGACGCCGGCGCAAGCACGTGCTTGTCAAGATTATCGGGGAATAGACAAGCAACAGCTTGCGCCGACGGATTTAGAACACGACTTCCTTGGCGCTGCGGGCGGCCTGGTAGGTGCCCTCCAGCAACTCGGTCAGGTTGCGGCCGTCTTCGACCGTGATCGTCATCGGCGTGCCGTGCAGGATCGCGCTGATCCACTGATCCATCGGCATCGGCGGCGCCTTGGGCAGGTTGGTCGGCATGATGTAACCCTGAATGTCGCCGGTCTTGAGTTGCGTGCTGTTCAGGATCAAACCGCCATTGGGCGCCGCATTCAGGCTCATATAACCGTCGGTTCCGTATATTTCGTATGGATTCGCGCCGGCGCGGTGAACCCACGATGTATCCAAGATGCCCAGCGCGTTGTTCTTGAACTCGATGAGCGCGACGGTGTTATCGTCAATTGGATAGGCGCCGGAGAAGGTCTGGATCTTGGCCACCATGCTCTTCGGCTCGCCCATGAACCAGCGCATCACATCGGTAGTATGACAACCCAGATCGAACAACGCGCCGCCTCCGGCCAGCTTCTCGTCGGCGAACCACGCGCTGCCGTCGTGGAACCATTTATCCAGTGCGGCGCTGTGCGCAACCCGCGCTCGCATCATCGTGATCTTGCCAAGCAGCCCCTTGTCCAGCACGCTCTTCATGAAAAGGATCTCCGGACGCGTGCGGCTCGGCAGTGAGATCATGAACTTGATGCCGCTCTGGTTAACCAGTTTGACGATCTCATCTGCATCGGGGGTTGTGACGGTCAGCGCCTTCTCGGTAAAGATATGCTTCTTGTGCTTCAGCGCCGCCTTCATGACCATCGGATGCTGCGACGTCGGGGAATTGATCACCACGGCATCGACATCGGCGCTTCCGCATACTTTATCCAGGTCGTCGTACCACGGCACGCCGAACTTCTCCGACGCTGCCTTGCCGCGTGCTGGATCGTCATCCCAGATGCACGTCATCTTTGCTTCAGCATGTTTCTGAACATGCTCACCGTAACCATTGGCATGCACATGCGCCATGCCAAGCATTGCTATGCGTAACATTCTTTGAATCCTCCGTAGATCGAGTTTACGTTATGCCGCAGATTACACCGGTTTGTTCCGGTGTAATCTGCATCGCCAGAGTTTCGGGCTGTACCGGTCAAACATGCGCGGCTGTTCTCAGCGCATCAATGCGATCGAGATGTTCCCACGGCAGATCGATATCAGTGCGTCCGAAATGGCCATACGCGGCTGTTTGCCGGAAAATCGGCCGGCGTAGATTCAGGTCGCGGATGATCGCGCCGGGGCGCAGGTCAAATACATCGCTGATGGCTTTGCTGAGTGTTTCGTCACTCACTTTGCCGGTGCCGAATGTCTCGACGTTTACAGATAGCGGATGCGCGACACCGATCGCATAAGCCACCTGCACCTCACAGCGATCCGCCAGACCTGCCGCCACGACATTTTTGGCTACCCACCGCGCCGCATATGCTGCTGAGCGATCCACTTTTGTCGGATCCTTGCCGCTGAATGCGCCGCCGCCGTGCCGGCCCATGCCGCCGTAGCTATCCACGATGATCTTGCGCCCGGTCAGACCGGCGTCACCCATTGGTCCGCCGACGACGAAGCGTCCGGTTGGGTTGGTGTATACCTTCAGTTTGCGGTCAACCAGGTTATGCGGCATCACCGGCATGATGATTTCATCCGTAATCGTCTGGTTGATCTCTTCCTGACTCACCTCAGGCGCGTGCTGCGTGGAGACCAGGACCGTATCGACGCGCACAGGAACGCCATGCGAATACTCGATGGTGACCTGGCTCTTCGCATCCGGGCGCAGCCAGGCGATGCGGTTCTTTTTGCGGGCGACGCTCAACTCGCGCGCCAGCCTATGGGCGAGCGCAATCGGCAGCGGCATATATTCGGGCGTCTCATTGCAGGCATACCCGAACATCATGCCCTGGTCGCCGGCGCCGATCTTCGCGATCTCTGCTTCGCTGTCATGACCGCGCACCTCAAACGCATTATCGACGCCAATCGCGATGTCCGGCGACTGGCGCGCCAGCGCGACCAACACGCCGCAGGTATGGCCGTCGAAGCCCTTGGATGAATCGTCGAAACCGATGTCGTTGACCACCTGGCGTATGAGTTGCTCGTAATTGACAATCGCCTTGGTAGTCACTTCGCCGAAACACAGCACGAAACCGGTTTTCACCGCGGTTTCACAAGCGACACGGCTCATGGGATCCTGCGCCAGGCAGGCGTCCAGCACCGCATCGGAGATCTGGTCGCACATTTTGTCGGGATGCCCTTCCGTCACCGATTCGCTGGTGAAGAAGAGTTGCTTGGTTGTCATGAAACTGGTTGACACGTCTATATCTACCTCTCTGGGTTTCGTTTTGCGGCGATTATCATCGATTTCTCACCGTATAAGCTTCCGAATTCCAATTGCCCAAGTGTACACTCACTGCGCATTAAAGCTGGCTGCGGTCAAACCAGCGCGGTTTCAAGCGATCTTCCACTATTCCGCTTATTACCAGCAGAAAGAATACATCCACCCAACCCAGCAGTACCAGAAGCAGATAGGGGACGTATTGCGACACCCCTGTGATTGACAGGCAGGCAGTAACGAACACCTGGGCGCAATCAGACTGAGCGCGCGCATACGCGCCGTACTGCTGCCAGATGAGCACAAACACAACAGCGGCGATGGCGAGGGACCCCAGCAGATTACCGAAGATGGCTTTGTGTTTCCACCATGCTGGAAACGCTATGGCTGTGCCGATCGCCAGCGGTAATAACACCACGAAAAAAGCCCAGTTAATGACTGGTTCATTGATCTCGGACATAGCTCATACTTCCATGCAAGCGCCCTTGGCGGCGCCACTCATCAACCTAAGGTTCATCAGCCCTCAGTTAGCGATGTTATAGCGCATATTCCGATGCGTGTACATAGTCCGCGACAAAACAGGAACTCCGAGTTGAATATCGTCAACTCGGAGTTCTTTTAATGCGTCGGCCGAGCAGCGCGAAATAACCTAAGCCGCCAGGCTCTGCCATCATTGGGGAACAGCCGTTAGTTACACGTGCAGCCAGCGATCGAGCCACGGCAGGGCTTTTGCCCCATCCCATTTGTGCGGGCCATCGAAAATGTTGCGATCCAGTCTGTCTTCAGCGCCCAGCACGGTATAGGCAGCGTGAGTGATATCGATCTGCTCATCAACATTAGCCATGCCCCGCGAACCATTCAACGGATCCTGGCGGCCCGACTCGATCAGTAACGGCCGCGGCGCGATCAGCGCGCCGAGATCGCCCATGTCGGCGTTCTCCCATAGATGCGGCACATAGTTGCAGTCGCAGTTGTCCGACATGGCGAGTAGCGAGTCCTTCACACCGTAAAAGTAACCGCTGATCACGGCACAGGCGACGCGCTCATCCAGAGCCGACAGATAAAGCGTCTGCAACCCGCCCCCCGACAGGCCGATGCTGCCCACTTTCTGCCCCCGGCACTCCGGGCGAGTCTCGATGTAGTCGATGAGACGCATCAGGTCCCAGGTCCACATGCCCGCCACTGTCAGGCCCAGCGGCAGCGCCAGATGCGCCAACTGATGGCAGGATGAATCAAACAGTTGATCCGCGCCCTGGGAAAGCGACTCGCGCCGCTCGCCGAACCCGCGCGCATCCGGGCAGAAGACTACGTAGCCGTGCTGCGCCGCCGCCTCGCCGTAGTTGTAGCTGTAGGTGGCGATGCGCGTTGCAACGCCAGGATCATCAGCCACACCGGCCACCGTCAGCTTGCCGGCGCTGTCATGGCCGTGAGCGGCAATCACCCCCGAAGCCTTCACCACGCCATCCGGAACCAGGACGTATAACGGCATCGTAACGCCCGGTTCGGTATCGATTTCCACACGCTCGCAGCGATAGCCGTTGCGTTGCACCACTTCGGTGAGGCGTGGATTCAAGTCAGCCGGGACCATGCGATCCAGACCGAGCAGCCCGCGCAGGACCGCCTGCAGTTCGCGCCGCCAGATGCGCCATTCACTCATACTACTCGCATGAAATCCATTCTGTCGGCTTACCGCGTCGAATTTAGCCGCCAACAAGGGTTCGCTGACCATGAAGTTTGGCATTTCTAAAGCACCTCAGATCGGACGCATTTCAAAGGTCACACAGGCGATAGGCAGCGCGGATGGCGGTGTAGACATCGCCTTTGGGGATGAATTCGTGACCGATATAGCTGGCATAATCTGTCTGCGCGATGGCGCGGATGATGGCCGGGTAGTTCAACTCCTGCGTGTCATCCATATCGCGCCGGCCGGGGTTGCCGGCCGTGTGAAAGTGACCGATCCGGTCGATGGCGTCGCTCAGTGTGCGGATCACATCGCCTTCCATGATTTGCATGTGGTAAATGTCGTAGAGCAATTTGACGCGCGGCGAATTGACCGCCTTTGTGACTTCGACGCCCCAGGCGGTATGGTCGCACTGGTAGTCCTTATGATCGACTTTGGAGTTAAGCAATTCCAGCACCAAAGTCACGCTTTTGTCCTCGGCAGCCTTCGCCACACGCCGCAGTCCTTCGACGGTGTTCGCAGCCCCTTCCTCGTCGCTCAGACCGCGCCGATTGCCGGAGAAGACAATCAGGTTTTGAATTTGATACTGCACGGCCAGATCGAGGTTGCGGTGAATCTCATCCTCGATCTGACGATGATTCTCACGGCGGTTCAATCCATCGGTCAGAGAGGCGTGCCCGCCGTGCGCCGCGATGACCAGCCCGGCTTCGCGCGCCGCATCCCACAGTTCGCGCGGGAGCAACTCCACTGCGGCATAACCGATCTTTTTGGCTTCCGCGAAAAACCGGCGGGCGTCCACACCCTCGCGGTTAAAGCACCACCACGCCAGCGACTGCTTGATCTTCGTCATACTCAACTCCTTCAGTTAGTCAGATGTACGGGTTTACCGCTGGCTATGGATTGGCTGGCCGCCACACTGATCTCCAGTGTCTTCACGGCATCCGGATACGTGGAGCGGATGCCGGAACGGTCGCCGGAACGCACCGCGTCAAGGAAGATGCGATCTTCTACGGCGAAGATATCAGGCTCGCCTGCAATCTCCTCCCCATCGCCCCCCGCCCGTTTGATCGTCAGCGTGTGTTCCCATCCGGTGAACTTGAACGCTGTCTTGCCGGCGTATACATTCAGCCATACACCGCCGTCGGCGTTTGACGCAGTGCACGCCATCAGGTTGGCGACGCCCCCACTCCGCAGCTTGATGTTCACCACGGCGGCGTCATCGATCGTGTATCCGGGAATATCGCGGTTAAAACCGGCCGCGCTGTAAGCGAATACTTCCTCGGCTTCTCCGCACAGATAGCGCAGCAGGTCAATCGTATGCGTCACCTGTTCATGAAATTGCCCGCCGCTCTTATCCTTCTGAATCCACCAGTGCACGATCGAATAGTCAGGACCGGGCTTCGGGGAACCGCCGATCCAGCCGCCGTGCACCAGCACCGCCGGATCGGCGGACAGCAAGTCGCGAGCCCTGTTGACGCTCTTGCGATGGCGGTTCATGTAACCGGCGCAGGTGAGCAGCCCGCTATATTCCACTTCGCGCGCCAGCTCGCGCGACAGGCCCAAGTCGAGTCCCACCGGTTTCTCGACGAAGAATGGCAGGCGCGCTGCCAGTGCCGCGCGTTCCGCCTCGCCGTGTGCGAACGGCGGCAGCAGGATATACACGGCATCGAGCCCGGCATCGCGGAGCATCTGCTCCGGTGTATCGTATGTCGCCGCCCCTAAAGTCGCTGCCAGCGCGGCTGCGCGGTCGCGCACCACATCGGTGACGGCAGCGATCACAACGTCATTCATCACCCGCAGGCCTTTGGCATGCTCGCGCGCCATACCTCCGGCTCCGATAAATCCGACGCGTAATTGATTCGCCATAATCAACCTCTACTGTTTGTCCGCCGCATTGGCATGAAAAGATGGATCCCGCGCGACAGTCTTGAGAGACAGATCGCGCCAGTAATACTGAAGATCGGCGCGCCGCCAGCCTTTGTATATTTCCGGCCAGCCCAGTCGCCCATAGTGCGGTTCAAGGCCGTCGGCGACGATCGGTCGCGAGACGCCCTGGTAGCGATAATCGGTCGACAGGCGCACCTGATCAGCCGTGCGGTTTGGCAGCGCTTTGTGCACCACGAAGCTGTGGAATATCAGCACATCGCCGGCCTGATAATCGACCGTGTGCCACGGCAGGTCGATGTCGTCGGTGTCGATACCCAGCCCGCCTGCGCCATTCGCCCTGTGGACGGGCAGCAGACCCAGTTTGTGCGATCCCGCCAACACGGCTAACCCGCCCAGCGCCTGCGGACAGTCGCTCAAGGGCGTCCAGGCCGTATACGTCTCCGGAGTAGCTTGAATGTGCACATAGTCCTCGATAGTTGTGATTTCGCCTTTCGCGGACTGAGCGATGATAACGGGATGAAACTGGAACTGCCGATCGTGACCCTGGCGCCGATTGTGAAACAATATGCCGAGACGTTTGGCGCGGTGTTCGAGA
>JAMCQN010000087.1 GCA_023382055.1 Chloroflexota bacterium | reverse complement strand
CAGCGCTGCCGCCTACCCTGGTGCAAATACTCCGTTATCTGCATTTGTCCACCACGCTTTATGAGAACCTCGCCATTTCTACGTCGCCTAATTCGTCCGTTATTACCTGATTTCTAGGGAAATGAGAGCTGTGTGCTACGGATTGAGCGCAATTCGGTCAGTCTTATTGGGTCGATGAAAGTATCAGAATTCATAGCGTAGCTTTTTGCATTGGCTTGAACGCTTTGATCGCCGATTTCTACTTCGACAACTGAACCGTCTGGGTCATCTATAAGAGACGGATCAAAAATGCAAGGCGACTCGGTATTGCACGTGCGCAATTCCAACCTTTCTGTCTTGTCTAATTCGCCTTTAGTCTTAAGAACGTCGATGACATGTCGTTTTCCATACTCAAATAGAATCTTCATCAAGTTGTAACCATTTTTCTCTTGTCCTTGGCTGGAGCCAAACCCCCACGTGGCTACCAGTTTGAGGCTCGCATTAACGTAAACCTCATATGAATTTGTTCGTCTGCTTTCTTCTGGTTTCCCAATTAATGATGAGTCAACCATGTTGAATGGGAATTGCCATTCGATACATGTCCCTTGGGGAGCGATGGGTGAAGGCGGTTGGAAAGTAAGCCTTTTCTTCATGTTAAATCAGTATGTATTTATGAATTTTAGATAATGATATATGCAAGGGCCCAATACCTACTCTAGCCGATTATGACACTGTCAATTACTGTTCTGCTCGCTCTACCATAAATTGACCTTTATAGGCTAGTAGTACCGAACTACATTAGGCCGAAGAGGCTTGTAAGTGAGCATGCCCGCCTTGGCGGGGTGGCAATGGGGGCCGACATATTCAGCTATTTCCCCTTTGTTCAATATCGCCTTATTGCCCATGTGACGGCTACCAATCAGATTTTTCCAGCATCCTCAGCACCGACAACAACGGACCGGAATCGACCTCCCGGCGTGTCGAAGCGAGTATGTGGGATGCCTAATGGAGGGGGTACAATATTTGAGGGTTCTATGTCTCCTATGTCTTGTATTTGTCTGCCGTATTCCCCGCAACCCCCTACTCGCAGCGATGCAAAAACGCGCTCGGCGTGCCCCGGCTGCAGAACCAGACCTTGGTCATCCATCAAAACCGTCTTCGATACACATTGACGCAGTACAGAATCGCGCCGAAACCGTTCATGAAAATGAACAGCGTCGTCCAGCGATCCTTTGCATTGGCCGGCAGGTCGTCGTTCCCGGTCATGTCGGGGTACATCCACGGCCAGAAGACTACACACGCCAGAATCACCAGCCGCCTTTTTTCACTTCAAAGCGCTCCGGGTACGCCGACAGATACCCCCACACATCCAGTTCAGGCAATGCCACGCCCCTGCCGTTGAGGAACGTCGTAATGTCGGTCCGGTGCGCGATGCCATGATAGACCACGGACATGAAAAGCTGGCGCGCCTGATAGTCGAAGGTCAGGCCGTTCTCCTCCTCGTGCACGTTCTGAGTGGGCGGGACGCGCTGTAGCGTGTCCATAAACGCCTCGCCTACCTGGGCGGCATAGGTTGCCATTTGCGCCAGGCTGGGGCCCTCTTCCCATTGGAATGCTGGCTGCGGAAATGTTCCGTGAATCCGCTTCAGAAAGCCGGCCTCTGCGCGCAGGAGGTGGCCGAAGGTCTCACGAATCGACCCATACGCGCCCGGAATGCCTGCCGTGAGCAGGCTCTCGTCGAGGTTCATGCAGATGGCCAGTAGTTGCTGGTTAGCCCACCGGTTGTAAAGAACGAATTCAACCAGCGTCGGTTCGGGTTGTGTTTCCATGCTCAGAGTCTACTTTAGTTCGGCCTGAACAAAACCAGAATCACAACCACCGGGATGATCTGACCCGGCGCGGTAATAATCGCATCCATCGCGCGCCCTGTGATGGTTATACAGGAAAGCCGCTTCTCGGCGGGCGCAATCGCTGCCTTTGTTTGACGTTTCCCCCCGCGACTCCTATACTCGCAGAGATGCGTAAACGTGCGCGAACCGGGTTGGCGCTGGCGGCTGTCGTGGTTCTGTTGCTCCTGCTGGCGATCGGCATCAACGGATTGCAGATGCAGCCCGGGCGCCCCTTCGACCTGGGCTCGCTTTCGCTGAACGCGCCGCCCAGCGGCGGCAGCCCGGAATCCAGCAACAGCGATTTCGCCTTATTGCTCGTGCGGGCGCTGTTTCTGGCGGCCGCCATCATCCTGCCGCTCGCGCGCTTCAGCATATGAGTAAATCATCACGACTCCACCTCGATGACCTGTATTCCTTCATGTTTTGCAATGTCAATCAAATTTTGGTCCAGCGAAATTAACGGCAAGTCATGTTCGATAGCGCATTGCAGGATATACGCATCATAGGCGTAAATATCGTACTTGCCCGCCAGCCGCACAGCCACTTTCAGGTTTATCTCGGTAATTTCCAACGGGATTTCCTGATAGATTTCTATGGCTTCAATCGCCTGCTCCAGGTTGATGCGCGATCGCTTCAGCATCGCCGAAAAAGCGTTGCCGACTTCTCAATCAATTGATTGTTGCGTAGAAGGCGCTCGGTCAACAGCCTCACGCCTAGACACACCACATTGAATGTGACATTGTCAAAGCAGTTACCCTTTATAAACCCTATTCTCAATCATACGTACGGGCGAGCCTGTGTGCTCGCCCTTCCCATCGGCCAGGGCAGGCACGCAGGCCTGCCCGCACGTCATGCGAATGCCCGCCCACTCATCCACCGGGTGGATAATGTCTCAGTTGGACAGGAACGCAGAATGCACGAAATATCGGTAATGCAGAGCGCGATGGAGATCGCCGTTGAGAGCGCCAAAGCGCAGGGCGCGCAGCAGATTCATTGCGTCACTATGCGCGTCGGCGCGCTGGCCGGCGTGGCGCCGGACTCGCTGGAGTTCGCCTTCCCCATCGTAGCCAAAGGCACCATGGCCGAGGGCGCCACGCTGGAGATCGAGTTTGTGCCGGCGCAATGCCACTGCGCCAGTTGCAACAGCGATTTCGAACCACAGGATTTCTTTTACGCGTGCCCCCATTGCGGCGCGCTCACGGTGGACTTGCTGCACGGCAAGGAACTGGAACTGGCCTACCTGGAGGTGTCGTGATGGGCGGTGGAAGTCAGAAGTCAGAGATCAGAAGTCAGAAGTCAGAAGCCAGAAGTCAGATTGCGGATGTTGGAAATCCGATCGCCCAGACCATCGGCCAGCGGGCGGAGGCCGAGCAGCGCAAGATCATCATCAACCAGGGCGTGCTATCGAAGAATGACGCGCTGGCGCAGGGCAACCGCAGCCTGTTCAGGTCCAAGCACCTGCTGACGTTGAACATCGTGTCGTCGCCCGGATCTGGCAAGACCGCCTTCATCGAGCGCACCCTGACCGACATCAAGGGGCGGCTGCGCGGCGGCGTGGTGGTGGGCGACCTGGCAACCGACAACGACGCCAGGCGCATCGCCCGCAGCGGCGCGCCCGCCATCCAGATCACCACCGGCGACACCTGCCACCTCGACGCCGAGATGGTAGCCCTGGCCACCGCTAAACTCGACCTGGACGCGCTGGACGTGCTCATCATCGAGAATGTGGGCAACCTGGTCTGCCCGTCGTCCTACGACCTGGGCGAGGACTTGCGCGTGGTGATGCTGGCGGTCACCGAGGGCGAGGATAAGCCGCTTAAATACCCGACGATGTTCAAGACCGCCGACGTGGTCATCGTGAATAAGGTGGACATCGCCGAGGCCGTGGGATTCGACCGCGAGACGGCGCTCAGCAACATCCACCGCATGACGCCGCAGGCGGTAGTCTTCGAGGTTTCCGCCCGCACCGGCCAGGGCATGGAAGGCTGGTACAACTTCCTCGAACAGCGGGCGGCGGGGCGTAAGTAAACCTCACGGGTTTCAATGGTAGGGGCGATGCATTGCCACACAACCACGGCAGGCAGTGCGTGAACAAACCTCACGGGTTTCAAAAACCCGTGAGGTTTTCATCGACGATCACCTGCGTCCACATACCGCGGTAGGGGCGAAGCATTGCCCATCGAATCCGGGCCAATTGAACTTGGATGGGCAATGCTTCGCCCCTAACGATTATCCGCCAGCCCTGGTCTTCCGCGCCGGTACCATGCCGACCATCGCTTCGGTTCAATGGAGGCGTTAACGCGTAGGCTTCCGCCACCCTTGCTAGGCGTTCACCCCTCCAGTTCATCCAGTATTCGTCGCAATTCGACCACCTCAAGCGGGCACTCTAGCCAGTTGTGCTCCCAGCACACGATAAGGTCGCATGCAGATGGATCGTGCCCATGATCTCTGAAAGTCCTAGATCGGTACTCGAACTCAATACGCACCCGTTGCCAGCGTTGATTCGTAACGTCGATGCATCGCTTCGCCTCGCAGTCGGGAAACGAAGCATGCACCGCCTCGACGATAAAGCCTATTTCGTAACTGACCATGCCAAAGAGGAAGACAACACCCTGCTCATTTATTGGAGCGTGTCGTAGCCCGCGAAAGCTAATCGGCGGTCCGTACTCCGACCCAGCGACCTTTGCCCATGATCCCGAAGGTGCCGTGTGATCTGGTAAATCTAGTGCACTCGATTGAGGCGGTGGAGGGACTTGATGCCTCGACTGGTCATGCAACTCAGCCAACAGTGGCGTGTCAGGATGATGGGCTTCGAGCCAGAGGCAGTACTGCTTCAAGGTACCCTGTAATCCGCCGAAGCGCCGACGGACCACATCAGCGGAGATATTGGCGTTATGAGCGAATAGCGCCCAGGTTGGGATCCGACCGAGCCTGCTTGCGACCGAGTGAAATTCCTGTAGTAGATCGTCATCGGTCAGTGGCTGATTGTCCTTGGGGTGCCTGTCGATTCCCGCGAGACGTTTCAACTCTGACCAGCGGCCTTCAGGAAAGAGCCTATCGATGTGGTACTCGCTGATACCCGTAATCCGCACGAAGTCGCGTCGCGACAATGGACCCTGAGCGCGAGCACACGCGCTCCGTGCTGCGTCAATTAAATCATCTCGTGTAAATACTGCCATGTTTCTCAAATTCACCCAGCATTGGCATTATATCGGTATGACTTATGCACTCTACACATCCATTCCTCACATGTTCCCCGACATATCAATCACCCCTTTCGAGCTATACCTCACCACCTCTGTGCTGTCTATTACATTTATATCGTAGCTGAGTGAACTCGCCGCCAATTCGCTGGGCCATCACGGTTAGCTCTGCCTGCCCTACGCGTTGCCTTCTTTCATTACATTCAGCGATAACCATTTGCAATACATGCTCAACTCAGTTCTCAACCTGCCGTGGGATAAGGGCGCGCGCGCTGCGACCTGTATCTCGTCGACGCGGGTCACGAGATGGAACTGGTGAAGACCGAATGGTTCGGCGCGCCGTCGTTCCGCATCATCGAGCGCGTCCCACCGGCCAGCGTACTGCTGTACCAGTTGACGCCGGGGGCGTAAGGGCGATGCATTGTCACGATCCCGTGGCAGGGGCAAAGCATTAATCTTGTGCGTTTCCGAATAAGACAGTTATATACATCAATTGTCTTGTAAAACAGATTATCATCTTGTATAATATTACTATGGAAACCAAAATCACAAAACGCTGGCAGACGGTGGTTCCAGCAGATATCCGTGAGCGATATCAGATCAAAGAGGGAGATACGCTCGTCTGGCTTGATGACGGCCAGATGATTCGCGTCGTGCCTGTGCCGGCTGACGCCCTGAGAGCATTGCGCGGGCGCGGCAAAGGCGAGGGATTGACCAGGAAATTGCTCGAGTCAAGACGAAAGGATCGTGAACGTGAGCAGCACTAAAGACGTATTTTTACTGGACACCTCTGCGCTGATGACATTCATTGAGGATGAAGAGGGTGCTGAGCGTGTTGAGCGTATTCTCGTGCGCGAGCAGGTTTTTGTGCCCTCTATTGCACTGCTCGAAGTTTGCTACATCACCCAACAGGAACATGGACAATCTGAAGCAGAGCAACGATATGCGTTGCTCAAGAGAACACGCGCAACCATCCTGTGGGAAATTGATGAGCCAACTTTACTGATCGCTGCTCGATTCAAAGCTGGCTTCCGCGTCTCGTTAGCTGATGCCATCATCGCGGCATTTGCGGTACGACATCACGCGATATTAGTGCATAAAGACCCGGAATATGAAGCACTGGCCGAAATGCTGATTCTGGAAGCATTACCGTATAAATGACGCCGGCACGGGCTGAGGTCATTCGGCGGCAGGCACTAATCGCGATTCGTGAGTACACTACTCCCATACATTGATGCATGCGCCTTTTTTTGTGCGCGCGCAGAACGGAGTGTGACTTATGACCCTCAAACAAGAGGCACTGGACTACCACAGCAGGTATCCCGCCGGCAAGCTGGAAATCAATCCTACCAAGCCCTGCCTGACCCAGCATGACCTGGCGCTGGCCTATACCCCCGGCGTCGCAGTGCCGTGTCTCGCCATCGAGAAAAACCCCGACGACGCCTATAAATACACCGCCAAAGGCAACTTCGTCGCCGTGGTCACCAACGGCACCGCCGTGCTCGGCCTGGGCGACATCGGCGCGCTGGCCGGCAAACCGGTCATGGAGGGCAAGGGACTGCTCTTCAAGCGCTTCGCCGATATCGACGCTATCGACATCGAGCTGGACACCAAAGACCCCGAGTTGGTCATCCAGACCGTCCGGCTGCTCGAACCCACCTTCGGCGGCATCAACCTGGAGGATATCAAGGCGCCCGAATGTTTCATCATCGAGGAGCGCCTGAAGCAGGTGATGAACATCCCCGTCTTCCACGACGACCAGCACGGCACCGCCATCATCTCGGGCGCAGCCATGCTGAATGCGCTGGAACTGATCGGCAAATCCCTCACTGATGTGCGCATCGTGTTCAGCGGCGCCGGAGCGGCGGCGATAGCCTGCGCGCGTTTCTACCTGTCGCTGGGCGCCAAACACGAAAACATGGTGATGTGCGACAGCAAGGGCGTCATTTACAAAGGCCGCGCCAGCGGCATGAACGCCTACAAGGAAGAGTTCGCCAGCGACACCGCCGCGCGCACGCTGTCCGAGGCGCTGGCCGGCGCGGACGTGTTCGTGGGCCTTTCGGCTGCCGGTACGGTGACGCAGGAGATGGTCAAACAGATGGCGCCCCGCCCGATTATCTTCGCGCTGGCCAACCCCGACCCGGAGATCTCCTACGACGACGCCAAGGCCGCCCGCCCCGACGCCATCGTCGCCACGGGGCGCTCCGATTACCCCAATCAGGTCAACAACGTGCTGGGCTTTCCTTCCATCTTCCGCGGCGCGCTGGACGTGCGCGCCACCCAGATCAACGAGGCGATGAAGGTGGCTGCGGCGCGCGCCCTGGCGGCGCTGGCCAAAGAGGACGTGCCCGAATCGGTCGTGCGCGCGTATGGGCTGGAGTCGCTGCATTTCGGCGTCGACTACTTGATCCCCAAACCCGTGGATACGCGCGTGCTGCTGTGGGAAGCCCCGGCCGTGGCGCGCGCCGCCATGGAAACCGGCGTGGCGCGCGTCCAGTTGGATCTGGACAAATACCGCGAGACGCTGGAAGGCCGCCTGGGCAAGTCGCGCGAGCTGATGCGCATCGTGTTCCGCAAGGCCCGGCAGAACCCCAAGCGTATCGTGCTGGCCGAGGGCGAACACGAAAAGATGATCCGCGCCGCGCACCAGTTGGCGGAGGAGGGCATCGCCAGACCGATCCTGCTGGGCGACCCGGCGGTCATCCGCCGCAAGGCGGGTGAACTGCAATTGAGCCTGGGCGCGGGCGTGCAGATGGAAGACCCGGCAACATCGAGCCGGCGCGCCCGCTACGAGCAGCGCCTGTACGAACTGCGCTATCGCAAAGGGGTGACGCCGCCCGCCGCCCACGACATGGTCGGCGACCGCACCTACTTCGCGGCGCTGATGGTGGAACAGGGTGACGCAGACGGCATGATCGCCGGCCTGACGTCGCATTACCCCGACGCGCTGCGCCCGCCCCTGCAGATCATCCGAACGGTCGCCGATACGACGACCGCCGCGGGCGTCTACCTCGTCACGACCCGCAACCGCGTCCTGTTCTTCGCCGATACCACGGTGAACATCGAGATGGACGCGGTGAAACTGGCGGAGATCGCCATCCGCACCGCGCGGCTGGCGCGCGATTTCGACATCGAGCCGCGCATCGCCATGCTGAGTTACTCCAACTTCGGCAGCGTGCGCAACCCGCATGCCGACATGGTGCGCCAGGCCGTCGATATCGTGCGGCAGCGCCAGCCCGACCTGATCGTGGAGGGCGAGATGCAGGCCAACACCGCGCTAAACGAGGAGATTCTCAACGGCACTTATCCGTTCAACCGCCTGCAGAAGGAGGCCAACGTGCTGATCTTCCCCACGATGGAAGCAGCCAACATCGCCTACAAGCTGGTGCAGCAACTGGCCAATGCCGAGGTCGTCGGGCCGATCCTGGTGGGCATGCGCAAGCCCGTGCACATCATGCAGCGCGGCGACGAGGTGAAGGACATCGTCAACCTGGCCGCGCTGGCCGTGGTCAAGGCGCAGAACCTTGCATAGGGGAATTGGAGATTAGAGATTAGAGATTGGAGATTAGAGATTGGAGATTAGAGATTGGAGATTAGAGATTAGAGATTGGAGATTAGAGATTAGAGATTGGAGATTGGAGATTGGAGATTTAAGGCATGTCTGAGCAACCCGTGCAGACCGTATCCGAATTGACCAGAAAACAAACCAGCGTCGATGACCTGTACGTGAGCGCCAACGAGCGCGCGGTGCTGCGCCGCCTGGCGGAGCGGGCGGCTGAACTGGCCGCGCGCCCGCTCGAAAACCAGAAGCGCGAGTTGTGGTATCGCCACAACATGCTGCAGCCCACCCGCCCGGTGGTCTTCTGCGACCCCGAGAACGGCTGGAACGAGATCGTCACGCCGGGGCTGCTGACCTGCGAGGGGCCGCTGGCGCGCGACTGGGAGATGGCCCTGCGCAAGGAAGTGTTCTGGGGCGAACAGATGCGCGACGACCGCGTCGTGCAGCCATTCTTCGACGTGCGCCACGTGTACACCGAGAGCGATTGGGGCATGCACGAAACCAAAGTGGGCGGCGAGCACGGCGGCGCGTACACCTGGGTCGCGCCGCTGCAGAGCTACGATGACCTTCCCAAACTCCGCTTCCCCACCATCACTGTGGACGAAGCCGCCACACAACGCGCGCTGTCCATCGCGCAGGAGACGCTGGGGGACATGCTCACCGTGCGGCTCAAGACCTCGTGGTGGTGGACGATGGGCATGACCTGGACGCTGGTGAACCTGCGCGGGCTGTCGCAGATGATGTACGACATGGTGGATTATCCCGACGAGTTGCACCGGGTCATGGCCTTCCTGCGCGACGGTCACCTGGCAAAACTGGATTACCTGGAGCGGGGCGACCTGCTCAGCCTGAACAACGACGGCACGTATGTTGGCTCGGGCGGGTTTGGCTGGACGCATGAACTGCCGCAGACGGACTTCGACGGGCACGTGCGCCCCATCGATATGTGGGGTTTCGCCGAAAGCCAGGAGACCGTCGGCGTATCGGCGGCCATGTTCGCGGAGTTCGTCTACCCCTACCAGTTGCCCATCCTGGAGCGCTTCGGCCTGAACTGCTACGGCTGCTGCGAGCCGGTGGACAAGCGCTGGCACGTCATCGAGAGCATCCCGCGCCTGCGGCGCGTGTCAGTGTCGCCGTGGGCCAGCATCCCCGGCATGGCCGAGAAACTCGGCGACCGCTTCATCTTCTCGATGAAACCCAACCCCGCCCACCTGGCGATGGACTCGTTTGACGAGGAGATGATCCGCGCGGATTTGCGCGCGGCCATGCGCATCTGCCGGTCGCACGACTGCCACATGGAAGTCATCATGAAGGACTGCCACACCATCCGCAACGACCCGCGCCGCGTGGTGCGCTGGGTGCAGATCGCGAGAGAAGAGGCGGAGGCGGTGTAGATAGATGTAGATGTCTGACTTCTGGCAGAAGTCAGACATCTGAGCGCCTGTCGAGACAGGTTGTTAGTGAGACCCGATAACAACAAAAGGGAGATAACGAAGATGGACATCGCTGCAATAATGAGTTCTCAATATCTGGCTGCTCTGGAAATGCTCAAGCAGACGATCAGCCAATGCCCGGTGTCGGTTTGGGACAGCGCAGACGATAAAACAAAGTTCTGGCACATCGCCTACCATGCGCTTTTCTACACGCACCTCTACCTGCAGGACACCGCGCAGACCTTCACGCCCTGGCGCCTGCACCGGCGCGATTACCAGTTCCTGGGGCGTTATCCCTGGCCGCCGCATGACCCTGTGCTCATCGACGAGCCATATGACAAGGCAACCGTTCTGGATTACCTGACCTTTTGCCAGCAGCAGGTGGCGGAGAGGATGCCGGCCTTGAATATGGAAGCGCCATCCGGCTTTGACTGGCTGCCTTTCAACAAGCTGGAACTACAGATTTACAACATCCGCCATCTGCAGCAACACGCCGGCGAGTTGATGGAGCGGCTTGGGACGCAGGCCGGGATCGAACTCGATTGGGTGGCGATGAAGCGTGGCTGAGTCGCGGGAGATGGCTTTCGATTTGCATCTCGCCCCGCGCTGTGTGATGTGCCGGGTGCAGATCGCGTGAGGAAGCAGAGGCAATATATCAGGGACATTTGTATCAATCGGTTCTATAAGGACTGAGTGAGTAAGTTATCATCACACCTTCTAGGTTGCTTGACTTTGTAGAAGAAGAGCGTACAACTTAGTCGATATTTTCTACCAATGATGCACACGCGGTGTGGCGAAGGAGGAGTCAGATGACTACACCACTAAGGTTTAACTTTGGTGGGGCAAAACCTCGTCGTAACCTACCCTATATGTCATCAAGTAAACGTGGCGAGGCAAATTTTGTCGGTGCCTTCGAACGGGCTTATCTAGCGCAAAATAAAGGACTGCATATCGGTGGCCGTGAATTCGAGGTGCCTGGTTTTGGTATTGCCGATCTTGTGTGGATTAACCTGCGTTACGACACTTGCACAATCGAGAATATACTGACTAAGTTACCTAACCAGCGTCTTAGGGCATTTGAGATGAAACTGCGTGACTGGCGACAAGCGTTACAGCAGGCCTATAGGTATAGCTATTTTGCTGATCAATCGATTGTTGTTATACCCCTAGATGTCGCACAACAGGCAAAGGCATTCTTAAAGCTATTTCGCGACTTACGTATTGGCTTATGGGCATTCGATATGTCATCAAATAGCATATCAAGAATTCACACACCGAGAGGGATGCGCGCCAGAAACACCGCAGCGCGTACACTTGCGTTCGACCTAATAAGTCGCAAAGTCAATCTCTGCAAGCTTGAGAAATAGATTAATCCCATCAATAAGTGCATCCAAATGCTCGGAGTTTGATTTTGGATCAAGCACAATCTGTTGGGACTGCACGATATCATATAAGTTCTTAGCTTCCTCGACGCACTGTAAACAGGCTTGTAAAGAAGTGAGTGTATCCTCCTTTACTAGTCGTTGGTTCAGCGCCTTAATAGCCTCCCAAGATTGCAATACTTCTTTGTTGCGTTCTGGCATAGAACCTTCATCTGAGCTATACAAATCATCGGTTCTGAGATTATTCATAACGTTAGGAACAAGCTGGCGCAATTGATCCAATTCGCTAAAGGCTATACGATTTAGCAGATTTACGCTTAGATAGCGTTGAATAGGCAGCCGACCACCACTCTGAGCACCCCCAAAACGGTCGGTGGAAAATGAACGCAAGTTTGACCACCAACCAGTACAACCAGCTAGACCACCTGCAGCCCCCAAGAATGGAGTAAGAATATCTGAGTAGCCATTGATAACGTCAAAGCCGTTAATTCTTAAGGAGTAGTTAATCAGCATCCATGCTGCAATAACGTCAGCGTTATATATGTCGGATCGTGCATCAGCACTTCGAGCCGATACCAATAGATAGAAGCCATGAGGAGGGGTATCTAGCAGAGTGATCTCATTCAGAAACTGCTGAAGCTCCTGCTTATCGCTTAAGGTATCACGCGATACAGCTAGCGTTGCATATACGGGTCGAGTTTCCTGTAATGCTGATGTAATCTCAGCTGTCAAGCGTATGAAGTTCTTGGCAATCACTGCCTCAATAGAGTCGAATGAACGCGGAATCAGGATGTTAGGAGCAATCAGCCCCTTTAATCTTAGGTTAGTCTGAAACCTCAGAGTTGCATCTAAATCAGATCGAACTTGACTTTCCCGCTCAAGTTGACTGCGTCGCCGGGGTTGTAAGTAGCTACCATACTCGGTCTCGGACAGTTTCCCTAGTCGAGCGTCTGATGAAGAGGCAATAAAACATGTATAAAACTGAGGATCGAAAAAAAAGTCGATTTGCGGATGGAGGGCTGCCCATAAATCAATCTTCTTTCTGAGCGGATCTGCCGAAATGTCGCGTGGACTGAAAACCACCCCATCGATAAGACCACGTGAGATTCCTTCATTGATCTTTTCGCCTTCTTGTGCACCATGTTGTGCATACAACTTCATTGCAGGCCTCCTAACTTCATTTGTAGAATATTTAGATTGGCCGGTCGTAATGCGGGTTTCTTCTTCAACATCTGATCCACCAGGTTACAGAAATCTTCTGACAAATCGGGGCGCAGCTTCCTAAGAGGCTTGGCAGGTTGACGCAATGCCCTTGAGATCGTCAGCATCATATCGTCATTGCTTTGAGCAAGTGGATGTTCTTGAGCCGCATATTCGAACACGGTCATACCTGCTGTATAGAGATCACTTCTGTAGTCAATGTTGTCACGAAATCCTGGGGTCAGCATCTCCGGCGCCAAATATCGAAAAGTCGCTGGTGGCATTCGGTTATCTGCGTCATAGGTGAGGCTGGTATCGACGACTGAATAAGCAATCCCCAGATCGAGCAGCACAAACGGTCTGGATGTGCTATTGAGCTTTATGACATTTTTGGGTTTTATGTCTCTATGAACATATCCAAGAGACCACAATTCCATAATGGATGAGAGCAATGAGCTAAATAGAATACGCAACTCTCCTTCACTGGGTTTTGGGCCACATTGTTGAATGACTCTCATTAAATCCGACCCATTAAGGAACTCCTCACTATAAGCGACATAGTCAACATCGCCTAATCGCAGTTGACACGGGTGCATACTACCGAGTTTTACAAGGCGTGTTGACTGACATTTCTGCAATATTTCGATCTCGCGTTGAACGCGGCCTAATGACTCTCGTTGGAAAGCTGCGAGGTCGAAACCCAATGGTAGATCCCGTGGTTGTGGCAGATTTATCAGTTTGAGCGCTTCAAAATGATCCTCAATTTGTGCTTTATACACAACCTTAAAGCCGCCCCTGTCAATCATGCTTATAGTTCGCACCTGAGGAAATGCTGCGCGTATCTCTTGTTCGGACGGCAATATAACAGCCATGTTCGACTCCTTTCTCGACACCGTAATATAGATATTACTATTACAGATCTCGTCGTTATAGCTTTTCCTTATACAGTGTCAATATCCGGTACCATAGTGGTTGATAACCCAGCGACGTGTACATGGCTCCACACTGAAACTCACCAATAGGCACGTGTAATTAGATTACAAGATAAGGACAAACAATCTTTTAGGTGTGCAGTTTCATCACCAATATAGGAATATATCATTGCCCATACTTGCACACAAGTATCACCTCATTCATAAGCGAGTATTTTGGCTTCTAAAATGTCGTACCAACTATGACTGTACATCACTAACGGTTTTGATAATGTGTTGCACAAATACGCTTGAACGACGAATCGGAATAGCTGTACACATAGTCTAAACATGTCGCCATGTTGGTTGTGACATGTGGCTTCTATCTAAGCGCCGCGATGTGCTCTTCGGCGCGCGCCACAAACTGATCATATTTGCGCCGCATGTCTTCGAGCCAGTCATCAGGCCGGCTCACCAGACGCGCATCCAGCCCGCGCGGCGCCTCGTAGAGATAGCGCGCGCCCCGCACCACCCACCACACCCGCATAATCGTGGTGTACGTGCGGATGCGCTGAACGGCGCTGGTATCTCGCCGCATCTCCGCGTAGTCGGCGCAAAGTGGCTCCCAGCGCGACACCGGCACATCGGCGTAGGCCGGGTGCGTGATCAGGTCGACGATTTCAAACGCCGGGTCGCCCCAGCCGCTGTTCTCCCAATCGACGGACGCCCAACCGGCGGGGCGGCGGATGAAGTTGCGCCAGTTCGCGTCAACGCGGCACAGCGCCCTCGGCGGCGCGTCCCATTCGGGCGGCGTCCATGACTCGATCCACGCCAGCACCGTCCGCAACGAGTCCGGCTGCGCCGCTACGGGCAAGCGCGCGGCATGCTCCTGCACCAGCCGCTTGCCTGCCGCGCCGCCTGCCAGGTTCAGCACGGCGTCGCCGATATCCACGGATGTGTGCTCCGGCGTGACTGCGTGGATGGCGCAGTAGTGTTCCAGCAGCGCATACCAGTCTGCATCGCACGCCGGCGGTGCAGTCAGCCCCTCGCCCTCAAGCCAGGTTTGCACGACCACCGGCTGGCGATAGCGCGCCTCGTCCAGCCAGACGGCGCGCGGCGCGATCGTCAGCCCGGCCTGGCGCAGCGCCTTCAGCGCGGTGTATTCCCGCAACGCGCGGCGCCGTTCATCGCGCACCGTGAACTTGATTGCGTAGTCGCCGCCGTCTCCCGTCGCGCGATACAGCAGGTTGTTGGCGCCGCCTGCGACCGGCGCGATGCGCCAGCCCTGCCACGCCGTTTCACCACGCGGCGGATCGGCGGCGAGGTGATCCAGCAGCGGTACGAGTGAATCAGACATGCGCTCTTTGTACCACGACTGCACGATCTGCACAGGCGCGGCCGTTGTGGTAACGTAACAGCCTGATGGATCGCACAACATTCCAGCGCCTGCGCGTGGTCATCCGCGGCGCGGTGCAGGGCGTCGGTTTTCGCCCGTTCGTCTATCGCCTGGCGGCGGAGATGGGGCTGCCCGGCTGGGTCATCAACTCGTCGCAGGGGGTCTTCATCGAGGTCGAAGGCGACAAGGCGCGGCTCGACACATTCCTGCTGCGCATCGAGCGCGAGAAGCCACCCCGCTCGTTCATCCAGAGCCTGGAGTCGTCGTTCCTCGACCCGCTCGGTTTCGACACGTTCGAGATCCGCCACAGCGAGGAGTCCGGCGCCAAAAGCGTCCTGGTGCTGCCTGACCTGGCAATCTGCCCGGATTGCCTGCGCGAGATATTCGACCCGTCCAACCGGCGCTACCTGTACCCATTCACCAACTGCACCAACTGCGGCCCGCGCTACAGCATCATCGAGGGGCTGCCCTACGACCGGCCCAACACCAGCATGCGGCTGTTTGAAATGTGCGACGAGTGCCGCGCCGAGTATGCCAGTCCGCTGGATCGGCGTTTCCACGCACAGCCCAACGCCTGCCCGAAGTGCGGCCCACACCTGGAACTGTGGGATCGCGCTGGAGGCATTCTGGCGTCGCAACATGATGCACTGTTGCAGGCTGCCGAAGCGATACGGCGCGGGCAGGTCGTCGCGGTCAAGGGCATCGGCGGATTTCACCTGATGGTCGACGCGCGCAACGACGATGCCGTGCAACTGCTGCGGCGGCGCAAGCATCGCGAGGAAAAGCCCCTGGCGTTGATGACGCCTTCGCTGGAGCAGGTCAAGGCGCTGTGCGAGGTATCAGAGTTAGAGGAGCGCCTGCTGCTCTCGCCCGAGTCGCCCATCATCCTGCTGCGGCGGATTGGGCGATCTGAAGAAGGGCGATCACACAGGATCGCCCCTACGATTGCGCCGGCGCCGAATCCATCGCTGGGGATCATGCTGCCCTATACGCCGCTGCACCACATCCTGATGGCCGAGTTGGGCTTTCCCGTAGTGGCGACCAGCGGCAATCTGTCCGACGAACCCATCTGCATCGATGAACACGAGGCGCTGGAACGGCTAAGCCGCATCGCCGACGTGTTTCTGGTGCACAACCGCCCGATCGTCCGGCACGTGGATGACTCCATCGTGCGCGTCGTGCTGGGGCGCGAGATGGTGCTGCGCCGCGCGCGCGGTTACGCGCCGCTGCCAATACCGACGCACAACACTCCCGGAGTCTCGGAGACTCCGGGAGTGTCATCGATACTGGCCGTGGGATCGCACCTGAAGAACAGCGTGGCGATCACCGTGGGAGAGAACGTGTTCATCAGCCAGCACATCGGCGACCTGGAGACGCCGCAGGCCTACGACGCGTTCCGACGCGTCATCGCCGACCTGGGCAGGCTGTATGAGTTCCAACCCGGTGCGCTGGCGTGCGATCTGCACCCCGATTACGTCTCCACCCATTACGCGCGCGAACTGACCGCGCGCAGCAACCCGCCGCTGCCGGTCATCGCGGTGCAGCATCATTTCGCGCACATCGTCTCGTGCATGGCGGAGAACGAACTCATCGGCAGCCCCGGCCGCGCGCTGGGGGTGTCGTGGGACGGCGCCGGCTACGGGCTGGACGGCACGATCTGGGGCGGCGAGTTTCTGCTGGTCAACACGGATTCGGCGCGCGATTTCACCCGCGCCGCCCATCTGCGCACGTTCAGGCTGCCCGGCGGCGACAGGGCGATCAAAGAGCCGCGCCGCACGGCCTTCGGGTTGCTCTACGAACTGTTCGGCGACGCGCTGATCGAGCGCACCGACCTGGCGCCGGTGGCGGCGCTGTCGCCCATCGAACGCGGCGTCATCCGGCAGATGATCCAGCGCGGGCTGAACGCGCCGCTCACATCCAGCGCCGGGCGGCTGTTCGACGCCTGCGCCGCGCTGATCGGCCTGCGCCAGCGCGTGAACTACGAGGGTCAGGCCGCCATGGAACTGGAGTTTGCAGCCGAAACTACTGATACCGACGAGGCGTACCCTATAGAGATTGGAGATTGGAGATTGGAGATTAGAGATTGGAAGACAGAAGTCAGAAGCCAGAGGCCAGAGGTCAGAGGCCAGAGGCCAGAGGCCAGAGGTCAGAAGTCGGAAGTCGGAAGTCGGAAGTCGGAGGTCAGAGATGAGAGAGCGGAGAACGGAGATTCAATCTCCAATCTCCAATCTCCAATCTCTAATAACCAATCTCCTCTTATCGTAGACTGGGAACCGTTGATCCGCGCCCTGATCGCCGACGTAGCAGCAGGTGTGCCGGCCGGGCTGATGGCAGCCAAATTCCATAACACGCTGGTCGAGATGATCGTCGCCGTCGCTGGCAGGGTGGGCCAGCGGCGGGTGATCCTCAGCGGCGGGGTCTTCCAGAACAAGTACCTGCTCGAACGGACGGTCAGGCGGTTACAAGCCGCGGGGTTCCACCCCTACTGGCATCAACGCGTCCCGCCCAATGATGGGGGCATTGCACTGGGTCAGGCCGTCGCCGCGGCGTATGTGCCGATTGTCAGGCTAAAATAACGAGCATCCACATTAACTTTATTGTGTGCGGGCTGGTACACTACTGTGGCAAGGAGCATATGAGATGTGTTTAGCGGTTCCCGGGAAGATCGTATCCATCAGCGGCGATGAACCTCTCACGCGCGCCGGCAAGGTGAATTTCGGCGGCATCATCAAAGAAGTGAACTTCGCCTACGTGCCGGAAGCGAAGGTGGGCGATTATGTCGTCGTGCATGTCGGTTTTGCATTGAATATCATGGACGAGGCCGAGGCCAACCTGGTGTTCGATTATCTGCGCGAGATGGGCGATCTGGCGGAGTTGGAAGAGAGGGATCAGGAACGCGCCGCCGAACAGGCTGTCTGAGCCAGGCAGGCTACATGAGCGATGAAATACGTCGATGAATACCGCGATGCCGACGCTGCCGCGAAATATGCCTCCGCCATCGCGCAACTCACCACCCGCCCATGGACGATCATGGAAATCTGCGGCGGCCAGACTCATGCCATCGTTAAGTACGGCATCGACGAGTTGCTGCCCGCTAACGTCACGCTGGTGCACGGCCCCGGCTGCCCGGTGTGCGTGACCCCCATCGAGTTGATCGACAAAGCGGTGGAACTCGCCGCGCGCCCCGATGTGATCTTCTGCTCGTTCGGCGACATGCTGCGCGTCCCCGGCACGCACAAAGACCTGCTCTCAGTGAAGGCGCTGGGCGGCGATGTGCGCATCGTGTACTCTCCCCTGGACGCGCTGAAGCTGGCGCAGGCCAACCCGACGAAAGAAGTGGTGTTCTTTGCGGTCGGTTTCGAGACCACCGCCCCCGCCAACGCCATGTCGGTATACCAGGCGAAGCAACTGGGCATCGCCAACTACTCGATCCTGGTGTCGCACGTGCTGGTTCCGCCGGCCATCGAGACCATCCTGTCATCTCCGCAGAACCAGGTGCAGGGGTTCCTGGCGGCCGGGCACGTCTGCACGGTGATGGGCTACACCGAATACGAGCCGCTGGCCGCTAAGTATCGCGTCCCGATGGTAGTGACCGGCTTCGAGCCGCTGGACATCCTGCAGGGCGTGTATATGTGCATCAAGCAACTGGAGGAAGGCCGCGCCGAGGTCGAGAATCAATACACGCGCGTGGTGAAACGCGAGGGCAACCGGTCTGCGCAGCAGCTTATCGCGGAGGTGTTTGAAGTATCCCCACGCAAGTGGCGCGGCATCGGCGAAATCCCCAACAGCGGGTGGGCGCTGCGCGAGATATACGCGGCCTATGACGCCGAGAAACGCTTCGACATCGCATCCGGCCCGGTTGAGGAATCCAGCGAGTGCATCAGCGGGTTGATCATGCAGGGCGTGAAAAAGCCGGAGCAGTGCCCCGCCTTCGGAACGCGCTGCACGCCCGAACACCCGCTCGGCGCGCCGATGGTCTCATCCGAGGGCGCCTGCGCGGCGTATTATCGATATCGGAGGAGAAGCTAGAAGCAGGAGGTCAGAAGTCAGAGGTCAGAGGTCAGAGGTCAGAAGTCAGAGGTCAGAGGTCAGAAGTCAGAAGTCAGAAGTCAGAGGTCAGAGGTCAGAGGTCAGAAGTCAGAAGTCAGAAGTCAGAAGTCAGAGGTCAGAGGTCAGAGGTCAGAGGTCAGAGGTCAGAAGTCAGAGGTCAGAAAGAAGCATAATCTATTTGAGGTTATCATGGCAATCCAGTCGTATAACGACCTCAAGGTTTATCAACTGTCCTATGCTCTGGCCATGGACGTATTCCATCTGAGTAAAAAGTTCCCGAAGGAAGAGCTGTATTCGCTGACGGATCAGATACGCAGATCGTCGCGGTCAGTCACCGCGAACATTGTCGAGGGTTGGGCAAAACGCAGCTATGAGAACATTTTCAAGCGCCATTTAATGGATGCTTATGGGTCATGCCACGAAACAAAACTCTGGCTGGACTTTGCCTCAGGGTGCCAGTACATAAGCCAGGAAGAGCACAGCAAACTCACCGATTCCTGTGTAGAACTTGGCAAAATGCTATATAGCCTATTTGAGAACTGGAAAACATACGCATGACTGTCTCTCACGTTGGATTTGCTTGGCCATCCGCCATCCGATCTCTGACTTCTGATTTCTGACTTCTGACTTCGATACACGTCAAAATGGATATTACCAACGGCCTCTCTTGTCCCATCCCCATCTCCGACTATCCCAACGTGCTGCTGGCGCACGGCGGCGGGGGGAAGCTGACGAACCAGCTCATCGCTAAAATGTTCCTGCCGGCGTTCGACAATCCGGCGCTGCAGGCGCAGCACGATGGAGCTGTGTTCCGCCTGCGCGAACACAGTGAGGGCGACCGCAAGGAGTCGCCCCTACTCGCGTTCAGCACCGACTCCTACGTCATTCACCCGCTGTTCTTCCCCGGCGGCGACATCGGCTCGCTGGCCGTGCACGGCACGGTGAACGACCTGGCGATGTGCGGGGCGCGCCCGCTCTACCTCAGCGCGGGCTACATCATCGAAGAGGGCCTGCCGATGGACACACTGTGGCGCATCGTGCAATCCATGCAACAGGCCGCACAGAACGCCGGCGTGCAGATCGTCACCGGCGACACGAAAGTGGTGGATCGCGGCAAGGGCGACGGCGTGTTCATCAACACCGCCGGTGTGGGCATCATCGAACACGACCGGCGCATCGCTCCGCAGTCCGTACGGCCGGGCGACGTGTTGATCGTCAGCGGCGACATCGGGCGGCATGGCATCGCGATCATGGCCGTGCGCGAAGGGCTGGAATTCGAAACCACCATCGAGAGCGACTCCGCCGCCGTAGCCGGGCTGGTGATGCAACTGCTGGCGGAAAACATCGAGGTGCACTGCCTGCGCGACCTGACGCGCGGCGGGCTGGCCAGCGCGCTGAACGAGATCGCCGAGAGCGCCGGGGCCGGCATCGCAATTGAGGAGCGCCGCGTGCCCGTGCGCGACGACGTGCACGCCGCCTGCGAAATCCTGGGCTTCGACCCGCTCTATGTGGCGTGCGAGGGGCGCTTTGTGGCCTTTGTAGCCGCGCATGATGCCGAACGCGCGCTCGCCATCATGCGCGCGCATCCTCTCGGCGCGGATGCGACCATCATCGGAACCGTCAAAGCCGACCACCCCGGCGTGGTGATGATGAAGAGCCGCATCGGCGTCAGCCGCATTGTGGACATGATCAGCGGCGAACAGTTGCCCAGGATCTGCTGAGGCTCACCGCAGCCGGGCGGAGAATCCGGCCTGCTCAAAGTGGTGGTCGTTCGTGAACGCCTCAATCAAGTTCAGCCGGCGCATAACGACAAATGACGTGCAGTCCGTAAACGAGAACTGCTTATCCGAATATTGTTTGAATAATGACCATGCGTCCTGTTCAATCCCTTCTGTCACATGAATGACATCGATGACGCTGGATGAACGAACGCGTTCGCCGAAATCCACCGCCGCATAATGACCGATGTGCATCAGGAGGATCGTGTAAGTCTCATCCAGCACAAAGTTTGTAGTGATGTATCGATAACCGGCCTCAAGCAGCTCCCGGTGCAACGCAATCGCCGAATCATGCAGACGGTCGCGTTTGCTGGATAACGCAATCCAGGCGTTTGCGTCAACAAAAATTTGCTTCATCGAAGGGTGTGTTGCTGGTATAGATGAGCGTCCGGATTCTCAGCCAAATCAACCGGGGCAGCGGCGTCGTAACCTTCAAACAGATAAATCGGATCGCGGGAGAGATCAATTTGCCTGCTGGTCTCAGGCAGTTCGGCGATCCAATCCTGGATCACATCCTGAACGGTCTTTCCAGCCTCGCGCGCGGTCTTCTCCAGCCGCTGGTAGTCTTCATCGCTTAGTTGGATAGTAAGGACAGTCATTGATCACGGTCTCCGAAGCGGGTCGTATCATCCCTGCTTCATTATACAGACTGCTGCATCGCATATCATATCCGCATGCGGGCGACGAGCGCGCTGACGGCCAGCCCCAGCCCCAGGAACGGGATCAGGCTGAAGATATTGCCCGCCAGCACGCTGAAGATCGATGGCAGTAACAGAAAGACCGCGCCTATCACCAGGGCGATGGCCGCCGTCAGCCAGAAATACATCCCGCGCACGCGCCCCAGCACGCGCCGGATGGCTTCAGCAACCAGCGCGCCGATGGCCGGGCCGGCGAAGATGACCAGGATGAGCGCGAAAAAGCCGATGTTGCCGACGAAGTTCAACACGAAGCCGGAGATGGCGCCCAGCACCAGCGCCACGATCGCCACCAGGACGTAGTGCTCGATCCCGGCGTTATAGAAGGTGGCCACACGCGCCTTTACGTAGTATGTGCAGACGTAGCCGGTGGGCGTGCGCTTCGCATCCTTCGGCATCAGCGGGCGGTTGCACTTGGAGCAGCGCAGCGTCGTCTCGCCGGAGGCGACATACTGGCATGCGTAGTCGTAGTGGGGCGGGGCGGCAAGCGCAGGTGCGGCCTCGCCGGTCGATGAATCCTGTGTGGTCATGATTGCGACTTCTTCAGCACGTCAAGCATCGGCCCGTGGAGCAGCCCGTTGCTGGCGACGATGATGCCGCTCGCCAGCATGCTGTCGCCGCCGCCATAGTCGGTCACGATGCCGCCGGCCTCGCGCACCAGCACGATGCCCGCGGCGATATCGTGCGGCTTGATCTTGCTCTCCCAGTAGCCATCCATCTGGCCGGCCGCAACGTAGCACATGTCCAGCGCCGCTGAGCCGATGCGGCGCGTGGCCTGCGCGGTGCGTTGGAATCCCAGGAACTCGGGGATGTTGCTGTCGTGGGTGTGCGAGTCGTACGGGAAACCCGTCACCAGCAACGCGTGGTTCAACTCCTGCGTGACGGAGACGTGGATAGGGACGCCGTTGCGGGTCGCGCCGTGCCCGCGCGCCGCGGCGAACATCTCGTCGATCACCGGGCTGTAGACTACTCCGACCGACGGCGCGCCGTCGATCAGCAGCCCTAGTGACACGCAGAAGATCGAGAACCCGTGCGCGAAATTCACGGTGCCATCCAGCGGGTCCACGTGCCACTGGTAGGTCGAGGCTGTGGTGCGGCTCCGGGCGGCTTCGTATGCGCCGCCTTCTTCGCCGACGACGCGATGCTCCGGGAAGAGCCTGTTCAATTCGCCCACAATGTACTTCTCGGCGCGCACGTCGTATTCGGTGACGGGGTCTATCGCGCTGGACTTGAATTGCAGCGCCGTGCCGCGGTTCCGTTCGATCGCGGCGACCCCCTCGCGCAGTATCGCGCCTGCGCCGCGCGCAATCGTGATGGCCGCGCTCAGGATATCGGTGATCGATGCCGTTTCGGTTTGAGCGCGCGCCTTACCTTTTTCAGTGTTATTAGACATTCGCCCAATTCTACGCCTTGACGCGCCTGTTATGATCTGACGCAACCATCATGCGAGTGATCCTGCAGCGAGTGACTGGCGCATCGGTAATCGTCGACAAACGGGTGACTGGCGAGATCGAGCACGGGCTGTTGCTACTCGTGGGGGTCACCCACACCGACACACGCGCGCAGGCCGACTGGCTGGCGCGCAAGATCGCCACGCTGCGCGTGTTCCGCGCGGCCGATGGCCCCTCGCATTTCGACCGCTCCGTGCTGGACGTCGGCGGCGCGGTTCTGGTCGTCTCGCAGTTCACGCTGTACGGCGACGCGCGCAAAGGCCGCCGCCCCGATTTCAGTCAGGCGGCGCGGCCAGAACTGGCCGCGCCGTTGATCGAGTACTTCTGCGGGCAGTTGCGCGCGCAGGGACTGCGCGTGGAGACCGGCGTCTTTGGCGCCGACATGCGCGTGGAGTCAGCCAACGACGGGCCGGTGACGCTGGTGCTGGAGAGTGGAGACTAGAGAGGACAGAAGTCAGAGGTCAGAGGGGAGAAGTCAGAAGCAAGAGGCAAGAAGCAAGAGACGAGAGGGCGATCTGGATGCGGAGGCTTCAGCCGGTTTACGCCACCCGCTAAAGCGTCCACGTCCAGCCGACGGGTTGCGCATTTGGGGATTGCGTGCACAATGCCCATGCAACATCATGCTGTGGCATGAAGTTTGACACTTGATCCTAAACCTTCGGAGGCACTTCGTATGAGCATCGTGCGTGTAGGTTTCATCGGCGCGGGCGGCATGGGCCGCCACCACATCGGCAACATCATCAAGCAGGCGGACACGACGCAGATCACCGCCATCTGCGAACCGGACAAGGGCGCATACGCGCAGGCGGCGGAGCTGTTCGAGCAGGCCGGCCAGCCCGTCCCGCCCAACGAGCCTGACTTCGCCAGATTCATGAGCCGGCAGATCAAGAACATCGACGTGGGCTTTATCAACACGCCGCACAACGCGCACTTCGAGCAGACCACCACGCTGCTGGAAGCGGGCAAGGACGTGCTGCTGGAGAAACCGATGGTCATCAACGCATCGCAGGCGCGCCGGCTGATCAAGACGCGCGACAAGACCGCGCGGCTGCTGGTGGTGGCGTTTCCGGGCAGCCTGTCGCCGCACATCCGCCGCGCGGCGGACATATTGCGCTCCGGCGAGTTCGGCAAACTGCTCACCATCAGCGGGACAGTGTGGCAGAACTGGGAGCAGGGCACGACAGGCAAATGGCGCCAGGAGCCGAAGATTTCGGGCGGCGGGTTCATGTTCGACACCGGCGCGCACATGCTGAACACGCTGGCCGACCTGGCCGGCGAGCCGTTCAGCGACGTGGCCGCCTTCTTGGACAAGCGCAAGACCAAGGTGGACATCCTGGCGGTCGCCATCGCGCGGCTGCAGTCGGGCGCGCTGGTTTCGATCAACGGCTGCGGGGCGGCCATCCCGTCGTGCGAGTCCGACGTAAAGATTTTCTGCGAAGGGGCTATCCTCGAAGTCGGCGTATGGGGCGGTTACCTGAACCTGCGCCGCGCCGGCGAGAGCAAGGCCACGCCGGTGGACTGCGGGGCGTGGTCGGGCGTGTGGCAGACCTTCATGGCCGTGCGCGCCGGGCAGATGGAGAACCCCTGCCCGCCCGAGGTGGGGCTGCGCATGGCGCAACTGTGGGACGCCATCAAGGCTTCGGCGCGCCAGAACGGCGTGCCCGTGCAGGTGGCGTGACTCGGAGAGAAGTCAGAGGTCAGAAGCGAGAGGTCAGAGGCAAGAGAAGAGAGATTGGAGATTAGGGATTGGAGATCGGCCGGCGGGGCAGTTATAACCCCGTCTGCCATTCTGCTTGGCGAGTGGTTGATTCACTCGTTGTGTGATGGAATTCGCGTTAAGGAAAATTCGGCCAGGCGCACGAAGATTCAGATACTATCGATGGCAGTTGAGACGCGCCGTGGCGCGTCACTCGTATACGATGAGTAGGGATATTTGTGTCCAATCCCGATCAGCGACGATATCGATCAGGTGCTGGCGCCGCACTACTACGGGTTCACCAATGAGGAACTTGACTTTATCATCTTCTGCGACACCAGGTACTGCACAGGCATGGATACGGGCGAGGGGAAAGCCACAAACAAAGTTATGACCACATCAGATCAGGCTGATATGATGCCGACAACTCTTAGGGAAATCCACGATGGTCTGAGCACAGAATTCAATTGGATCTGCGCCAAATTCAAGGTTTACAAGCAACTTTTTGAACCAGATACAGACACGACCAAACTGCTCAATGCCAAGGTAAGGGATTTATCAGTCATTATAGAAAACAGCCTCGCAGATGACATATTGGTTTCTGTTTGTCGAATTACTGATGGTTTAAAAAGTGTGGGACATGAATGCTTGGTACTTGAGCAACTGGCCGAGAATATTGACGGGTGCTCGCCTGATGAAACGATTTTGAAAGAACATGTACGCAAAGAAAGTATTGATATTAGGGATTACTGTGAAGATTTTCGACAATGGCGAAATAACAGGATTGCCCACGCCAACTTGGCTATATCTTTGAATCGGCCAGTAGCACCATTGCCCACAGTACATATAAAAAAGATTGAGGAAGCATTACGTCGGATTTCCCACCTAATGAATAGCGTCGAAGGCCATTTCAACAGTATGGAAATCCGTTATGAAGATATCATTTTACGGGGTGATGGTAGGGATTTAGTATTCTTTCTCAGAAAGGCCGATGAGTACGAGGAGCGTGAGCGGAAAGAATTATATGAGCTGTATTCAAAGAAGGAATAACTATTGTATAGTCAGTGAATTTTCTAACAGATAGATTAACATTTGAGCCACAATACACGGCGCAACGTTCCTAATACGAATACTCTAGCGATCAATGTTTTTACGTCAGTTTCGGAATCGACCCTCGGTATAAAACAGTTCAATACAATATGCCGTCCATAAGCATATTGGCGCATTGACCCGGCACTAGTAGACTGACCATTTAATTCTACGGGGTTGTCCGCCCACGCAACTCACTGATTTGCTTGGCGAAGACATGCTTGGCGCGCTTCCAATCAAACGACCATTTGATGGGAATCGCCAACCGATTACG
>JAMCQN010000163.1 GCA_023382055.1 Chloroflexota bacterium | reverse complement strand
GAACAATTCCGTGCGCGATGCGGCGACCGGGGCGTTCTGGTCGAAAGCCTGCGCCGGCGCGTTCAGGCGAGCGCCGCCGCCCAGCGCCGCCCACGCATCCATCGATGCGCCGCCGTCGTTGTCATGCGGGGCATATTCCGCCGAGTAGGGTTTCACCCAGGCCAGCGTGCGTTCGACCGTGGTTGTCTCGGTGGTGGTGATGACCGAGTTGGTCAGAGGTGTCGTGCTCTCGATGCGCATGAAGTACGCGCCGGGCTGCGCCAGATAGACGGGCGCCTCATAATGCCCGGGGGCCGTCTCCAACAGCGGAAGCTGCATTGACCTGCCCTGGCTGTCAATCAATGTCGCCGCCAGTTTGACGTTGTCGTCCAGGCGCGCCGGGGGCAGGTCGGCTTGAATCAACGACTCGTCGGCGTTCTGGGTGACCTGCACATCCAGGCCGGTATCAGGGTGATCGACAATCGTCCAGCGCACCGTCTGCGCCCAGAACCTGGGGAAATCCGGCCACGGCACCCACGCCTTGGCCCAGCGACCGGTGGCATCGGACATGAACGACGCCACCCGGCCCAGGCCATATTGCCAGGTCGCCAGCAGGGGGTCGGTGTCGTTGGCCTTCAGCACGACCGTCGCCGCCGACTTGGCCGAGGTGGCTACGTAGCCCTGCAGTTGCGGCATGGCGGTGATGCCGCTGAGAATGGGGCTGCCGGCAGCCTGCCTGGGGAAGAAATTCTGCTCGATGATGTAGCTGCGCTGCGCCAGCGCCGTCTCCTCTGTGAAAATGGTGGGCAGGTTGGATGCCTTGGTGGTCAGATGGAAACGCCCGCCGCCGAGTTTCGCCAGGTCCTGCAGAAACGGCACGTCCGTGCCGTCGCCGACCGATACGACGCTCACGGTGACGCCGCTGGCATGCATCTGCCGCACAACGTCTCTGGCGCCGTCCTGGTGTTCGGCGTCGTTGCCGTCGGCCATGAGGATGACGAACTTGGTGGGCTGGCTTGTCGCGGTGATGATCTTATTGGCTTCCTGCAGCGATTCGAAGGTGTAAATCCCGCCGCCGCCCGGGGCGATGCTCACCACGCGCGGGATGTACCGGGCGCGGTCGCGCCCGGCGAACGGGCCGATCACATCGACCGGCGTGGTGTCGTATGCGATGATGGTGATCTCATCGTCGTCGTTGAGCAACTCGGCGGCGCGCGCGGCGCCTTCGGAGGCAAGGCGGATTTTCATCACGCCGTTTTCCTGCACGCTCATGCTGCCGCTTTTATCCATCACGATCGCCATGGATACGGCGGGAAACCGGCGCGGGTCTTTGATCTGCGAGTGTGCCCTGAGCGTTTCCTCCAGCGGCGTCTTGAAGTACCCGCCGACGCCATAGCTGCTGGGTCCGCCGACGGTCACCAGCCCGCCGCCGGCGTCGCGCACATAGCTTTGCAACGCCAGCATAGCGCGGGGCGAGAGTTCGCGCGCCGGCACATCGACCAGGATGACCGACTGATATGGCGACAGCGAAGTCATCTCGGTAGGCAAGGCGCGCGGCGTGGTCTCCTCGTACACGATGCCGGCGGAGGTCAACGCCGCCTTCAACGGCGATGTCTCATCGACGACAGCGCCGTTGTCGCCGGGGGACGGCGTGCCGGGCGGGACTGCCACCAGCAGCACGCGCGGCGGGCCGATCACGATCATCGACGCGGAGAGGGTGTCGTTCTGCGGCACGGTGTCCACCTCGGCCGCAATCTGGGCGCGAAATTCGGTGAAGCCCGGGCGCGAGGCGTCGGCGCGCACGTTGAATTCATTCAGGCCCACCACGAGGTTCACATTCTGCTGAGCGACGATATCCGGCCCCGAAAAAACCGTGAGCTGCGCGCGCATGGCCGCGTTGGAACGCACGGCGATCTGCAGCGGGATGGCCTGGCCGACCGAGGCGCGCTGGGGCGCGTCGATGCGCTCGACGGCCGCATCCGGCCCTTCCACCACCTGAATGGGCGCGACATCCAGCCGCGCATTGACAGCGTGCACCAGCCGCGCGGCGGCGTCGGCGCTGCCCACCGTCTGCTGGCCGTCGCTCAACAGCACCAGTCGCTTGGCATGGTCGGTGGGCAGCAGCGCCAGCCCCAGCCGGATGGCGCTTTCGATATCCGTGCCGGCCGTGCGCACCTGCGTGCTGAAGTCGGGCAGGTCCTGCAGGGCGGACAGGTTGCGCTCCACCTGGGCGTCCGCTCCGAACACGACGACGGCGGCTTCTGCGCTGCCGTCCGTGCGCATGGCGCGCAGGGCGTCGCGCACGAATTGCAGTTCCGCATCGCGGCCGCTGGCGCGCATGCTGTCCGACATATCGACGATGAACGCCACGGCGAGTTTATTGTTGAAGGTCACGGCCTGCAGGCCGGCCAGCGAGAGGATGATGCACGACAGCAGCAGGCAGCGGATGAGCAGGCCCGCCCAGGCGTGGGTGGGAGCGAGGTGCGCGCCGCCCTTGCCTCTCTGGCGGCGCAAACGCGGCAGCGCGATGAACGCGCTGACCGGCAACAACACCAGCAGCGCCAGGAACAGCGGCTGCGTGAATGTAATCACACCGGTTACTATAGCAGGTCAATATGAACCCTTGCGAAGGTTGCCCTCAGATATTGCGGCCCGCCCAGGCGCCTTCGCAAGCCGTAAAGACCTACCCCCCCAACCCCCTTCCCTAGAAGGGAAGGGGGAGAATCTGACTCCCCTCCCCTTGCAGGGGAGGGGTTAGGGGAGAGGTCCACATGGAGATAATGTCTGGAATTGAGAGGCTATCCCGAGCCGGATTGTAAAACTGATTTCGTATCGGTCACTGCGACGATATCGGCATCGTGATAGGTAGAGGTAGATAACCATGCAAACTAAACTCGACAAGCGATCAACTGCCAGAGAGCTACGCCGTAATATGACGATTTCGGAACATATGATTTGGGAAGCAGTACGACGTAACAATATAGATGGCCTGCACTTCCGTCGCCAGCATGTAATCGTAGGCTTCATTGTGGACTTTTACTGTCATGCTGCACGATTAGTCGTCGAGATCGATGGGCCGATACACGAGCAACAACGCGATCATGACGCAGAGCGCAGCCAGATATTCCAGTCGCTCGGTTTACAAGTGATCCGATTTACGAATGATGATGTGCAATACAACCTGCTTGAGGTTCTCAGAAAAATTCGCGCTGTTTGTCGTGAGCGGATCAAGACCTAACCCCCCCAACCCCCTTCCCTTCTAGGGAAGGGGGAGAATCTGACTCCCCTCCCCTTGCAGGGGAGGGGTTGGGGGAGAGGTCCACTGCGACGATAATGCCAGTATGGCGGTCCACAATTTCTATCAACAGATTTACGAGGTCGTCAAGCTGATTCCGCGCGGGATGGTCATGAGCTACGGCGGCGTCGCGCGGCAATGCGGCCATCCCGGTCTGGCGCGTTCCGTCGGATATGCGCTGCACGCGCTACAGCCCGGCGCGCGCGTGCCGTGGTGGCGGGTGATCAATTCGGCCGGGCGCATCTCGATCCCCGGCGCCGAGGCGTCGGACACGCAGCGCAGCAAGCTGCAGGCGGAGGGGGTGGTCGTCGATGCCGAAACGCTGCGCGTCGATATGCGCGCCTACGACGCCGAGATGATCGTGTATGAGAAGCTGCGCAGGCGTCGCCCATAAAACATGTATCCTTGCGAAGGCTCCGAGCCTTCGCAAGGATAGCCCGTGGCAATAATATGCGAGCGTTTCAAACAGAAAGCGGCTGGATATCTGCTATCCGTATGTACTTACACGGAATAGCAATTCCTTCCCCTTTGCGGACGACTTGCACCACAGGTGCAATGTGTCCTCCTGCATAATCGAGTGCGGGGATGTAGGAGTGTACATAGGCACGGATAGCTTCGTGCCCGGTGCGGCAGTCGTAGCCAAGGTTGAGTGATGCCATACCGCGGCGGTCCAGATGCTTGCATTCCAATATATGCGCATAATCAGCAACATAGACATCGGCAATGCCCAAGGGTAACTCTATCTGAAGAAGGACATCGCCGATGTATTCCTTGAACATCTCGATGCCAACACTGCCAAAGTATGGGCTTGCCGTGAGCCAATGTGGCAATGGGTTGAGTAACCCTTCCACCACATAGCAATCTTTGAATTCCGGCGTTAGCTCGGACGCGAGGACCGGGAGACGTGCGTGCAGGCCGGAATCGGCAGCGAAGACCTGTTCAAGCCGTTCGCGCCGGGTGTAATGATATAAAACACATCCGCCAGGGCTACGCTCAAGCGAACCGGGGTCGGGGCGGTAGCCATAGTGGCTCAGAAGCTGCCACCGGGTGTTCAAAAACACCTCGCATGGCCTTGCAGACGTAGTGCTCATTTGCACCTTATTCAAAAGGCGTCGTCCAGTTCCTGGAACCGTAGGCTCGTTTGACGCACAGGATGCGTCCCTGGTCATCGAAAATCGCCGCGAACACACCGATGGTTGGCATATGTTTATCTCTATGTTGTGGGTTGTTGCGACATGGCATACGGAGCTAACAGTCAGAAATCAGGCTCATGCCCAATGTAACGCATTTCCTGCCGGCGCGCCGCGATATGCGCTGCCTCAAGGTCAATGTGATAGTGATCCGCAATACGAATGAGGCAGTACAAGATATCTGCAAGTTCATCGCCTATATCGCCGACTGATGTGTGGTAGTCCGGACGGGTGGCGCGATCGGCGAGGTAGTACTCCTCAATAACCAGGATTCGCCTGGACAGGTCGCCCACCTGTTTCATCAATTCAATCAGGGTGACTTCGACAGTCCACGGCCGTTGTTCAACCTGGTCAAAGGCGCTAATGACCTGGCGGGTCATCTCGACAAGTTCCTGGAAGGTATGCGTGTTGTCAGGCAGCATCAGATATTAATTTCCCACGATGAGCTTCCGCTATCTACCCTTGCGAAGGCTGCGAGCCTTCGCAAGGGTAGATGGAAAGGTTACTGATCGCTGAGGTAGTCGCGCAGGCGGCGGCTGTGGTGCGGGTGGCGCAATTTGCGCAGCGCCTTGGCCTCGATCTGGCGCACGCGCTCGCGCGTCACGCCGAACATCTGGCCGACCTCTTCCAGCGTGTGGGTCTTGCCGTCGCGAAAGCCGAAACGCATCTCCAGCACGTTGCGCTCGCGCTCGCTCAGGCTGGTCAGCACCGAGCGCACCTGCTCTTTGAGCATCTCCAGCGTGGCCGAGTCCATCGGCGACATCTCGCTCTGGTCTTCGATGAAGTCGCCCAGCAGGCTGTTCTGCTCGCTGCCCACCGGCGTCTCCAGCGAGATCGGCTCGGCGGACACGCGCATGATATCCTGGACGTATTTGACGGCCTGCTCCAGCTTGCGTTCCAGCGCCGGGTCGATGGCCTTGTGATTCGCCTGCGCTTCCATGATGGCGGCCAACTCGGCCTCGTTCAACAGGTTCATCTCCATCGCCAGGTCCTCGGTGGTCGGCTCCTGCCCCATCTCCTGCGTCATGCGGCGCTGCACGCGCGAGAGCTTGTTGATCGTCTCCACCAGGTGCACCGGGATGCGGATGGTGCGCGCCTGGTCGGCGATCGAGCGGCTGATGGCCTGGCGTATCCACCACGTCGCGTAGGTGCTGAACTTGAAGCCGCGCCACGAGTAGAACTTCTCGGTCGCGCGCAGCAGCCCCATATTGCCTTCCTGGATCAGATCCAGGAACGAAATGCCGCGTCCCAGATATCGCTTGGCGATGCTGACCACCAGGCGCAGGTTGGCGCGGATGAGCGACTGGCGCGCTTCCTCCGCGCGGCGATGGATGTCGGCCAGGTGGTCGTCGCATTCATCGGGCGACGGCATCCAGGCGCGCACCTCGTCCCACTCGGGCAGTTCGACGGCTTGCGCGCCATTGTCGATATTAGCCAGATGCTCGGCCAGGCGATCCACAAAGGCCGGCGGCAGCACGATGGCGGAGAGCACAACCTCGAAGAGCGGTTTGCTGATTTTCTCGACCGTCTGATCCTGGCCCCAGCCCAGCTCGCGCAGGTACTGCTGCATATAAGCCGGCGAGGCATCCATATACGAGAAGGGCATCCGGCGCGCCTCGGACATGTTTTCGGCCAGACGGGGCGGCGGGGCATTGCGCAGCGCGCATTCCTCGACGACCGTCCGCCACGCGTCGGTGAGATGGGCATAGGCCACTTCCCACAGGACCATGTCCGCTTCGTCGCCGATCTTCATCAGCCTGGGCAGCAACTGGTCGGCGCTGAATGTGGCGCAGGTGCGCAATTCCTGGTCGGCGGTCAGCAGGGGTGTGGCGCTGATCTCGCGCAGATACATGCGCACCGGGTCATCGCCCTCGGCCTGATCGACGGCGGCCAGGCGGCGCGTATCGAGGTCAGACAGGTCCTCGAGCGCTTCATCCTCATCTTCGCCCTCGGCCAGTGCATAAGCAGCGGCGAGTTCCGCCTCATCGTCATCGGACGCCGTGGACAGGTCGCGGTTGACCGGCTCCGCATCGTTGCCGAGCAGTTTGCGCATGAATGGATCGGCGGCGTCGCCCGCAGCGAGTTCAGGCCCGTTCTCACTCAAGCCGTCGTTGAGTTCTTCATCGTCTTTTGAATCGATTGACTCGTCCTGAGGCGCTTCGAGCGGGGCGTTGTCAGTCTCTCCCCGGCCCCAACTGGGCTGGCGATTTCGCAAGGATTCGGCATCCTTGTCGGCGGCCTGTTTAATTGTTCTCGCCGTGTTCGGTTCAGTAGCCACTTTGTTACTGTCTCCCATCTTGCGATAGGCACGCCTTACATCCAATCAAACTGTAACACCTGTCAACGATCTCAGGCCGGTATATAAGTTGGCTCTGGTTCAAGTGATTGTCACCATGCTGCGCAGCCGCAGCGCCTTTTGAGCGCGAAGGAGTTTGGCATTCACGTCTAGAAGTTGATGATTATACTGTGAAGTCGCCGGGCGGTCATTTCTGGTTTGCGCATCGTCGATCATCAGCGCAGTGGCCTGGCCGTCGCGCCGCAGGTTTTGCTCCCGCAGGCGCAGCGCCGTAAGCACCGTTTCCTCGCGCAGAACAGTTTCTTCGTCGACGCCGCTGCCCGGTGCGTCGATGGTGAGTTGAACGTCCGCGATCAGCTCCAGCCAGTCATCATCCGCTTCCGGCAGCGTCTGGCCGGTCGCCGCGCGGCTGAGCTGGACGAATCCCGCCCGCAGCGCCGGATTGCTGAAGTCATCCTGCCCCAGCATGTCGAGGTTGGCGCGCGTCAGCGCGACGTTGGCGTCCATCAGCAGCGCGGGGTGCCGGGCGATCAGCGCGACCATGTGGGTTTCCAGGTCGGGACGGCTGGCGGTTTGCGGTGTGCGGTTTTTGGCGGCCTGTGGGGCTCCTTCCCCAGAGGCGGCTACGGGCAGCGGTGCAGCAGCGCCTGCGGCCGGCGGCTGCTCGCGTTCCGCACGGCGGGTTTCGGCGCGCGGCATGGCCGCCATTGCCAGCGCAATGGCGCGCGGGTTGATGCGCAGCTTGCGCGCCAGTTGCTGGGTGTAATAATCGCGCCGCACCGGATCGGAGAGATCGCGCACGATCGGCGCGACTGCTTTGACCGCCTCGGACTTGCCGTGCGGGTCCTCGATGTCATACCGCGCCAGCAGCGTATCAATCACATGGTCGACCACCGGGCGCGCCTGCGCAATGGCATCGCGCCAGCGCTGCGGCGATTGCAGCACGATTTCGTCGGGGTCCAGCCCGTCCGGCATGATGGCGACGCGGATATCCGCGTTGAGTTTCGACTCGTGGCGGATCACCCCGCGCGCGTCAAAGGTGGGCGTTTCATCGCGTTCCAGCGAGTCGCGCGCCACGTCCACATCGCGCAACACGGCGCGGTCGCCGGCGGCGTCGGGGTCCAGCGCCAGCACGATGCGCGGGGTGAGGCGTTTGAGCATCTTCAACTGGCTTTCGGTAAGCGATGTGCCCATGCCCGCCACGACGTTCGTGAAGCCCGCCTGGTGTGTGCCGATCACGTCCATATAGCCTTCCACCAGCACGGCGGTCTGCTCGTTGCGGATGGCGATGCGCGCGCGGTCGAGTCCGAACAACAGGCGGCCTTTGTCGAAGACAGGCGTCTGCGGCGAGTTCATGTACTTCGGTTCGCTGCCATCCAGCGAGCGCGACCCGAAGCCCACGGCGCGGCCTTTCTCATCGCGGATGGGGATGATCAGCCTGCCGCGGAAACGGTCATACCGGCGGCCTTCTTCATTCTCGATGACCAGGCCGGCGTCGATCAGTTCCTGCAGGGTGAAACCGCGCGCGCTCAGGAAGTTGGACAGCGCGTGATAGTCCATCAGGCTGTACCCCAACTGCCAGTTGTGGATCGTCTCGTCGCTGAGCGCGCGCTTCTCCCTGATGTAGGTCCGGCAGTTGGCCGCCTGAGGCGCGCTGAGCAGCAACTGGTGAAAATAACCTGCGGCCTCCGACAGGGCGGCGCGCAGGCGCTCTTCCTGGCCCTCGTTGCGGCGCTGGACATCGGTCTGCTGCTCCACCTCGACGCCGGCGCGCTGCGCCAGTTCGCGCAGCGCCTCCGGGAAGGTCATGCCTTCTTTCTTCATCAGGAAGGAGAATGCGTCGCCCTGCTCCCCGCTGGAGAAGTCCTTGAATGTCTGCGTCTCGGGGAAGACGAAGAACGAAGGCGTGCGCTCGTTCTGGAACGGCGACAGGCCTTTGAAGCTGCGCCCGCTGCGGGTCAGCTTGACATAGGCGCCGATCACATCGACGATATCGATTCGGCTGCGGACTTCATCGACAACAGACATACTTTCATTCTACTCACGATTTGGCATGACCTGCCCCGCATCACGGTATAATCTTTCCCATGGTCCTAAACGTATTTCTCGGCATTGCACAACTTGTCCTTGCCGTCGCGCTCATCGTCGCCGTGCTCGTGCAGAGCAAGGGTGAGGAACTCGGCGGCGTATTCGGCGGAGCCCAGAGCGTGTACCAGACACGGCGCGGCGTCGATAAGATGCTGTTCACCATCACCGTGTTCCTGGCCATCGCATTCTTCGTCCTCGCCGTCGTCAACGTCGTTCTGTCGGCGCCTCAGTAATTTCCGATTCCTGAGCGCAGTCGCCGCCGCAAGCCGCAAGGCGCCCGCGGGCTGCAATCCGGAACACGGAAACCAAGATCGTCCAGATGCGCTCGTTTCGCCTGCCGCTGCTTCTGATCATCATCGGGGTGGCGGCGATTGCATTTATCGTCTATCAACTCGCGCCCCGCAGCACCGTCACGGTGCCGGACACGGGTGGAACCTACGTGGAAGGCGTGGCCGGCGCGCCGCAGTATATCAACCCGCTGCTGTGCCAGTTGCACGATGAGGACCGCGATCTGTGCAGCCTGGCCTTTACGGGCCTGACTCGCTTCACGGAAACCGGCGAAGTCGTTCCCGATATCGCCACCACATGGAGCATCTCCGAAGATGGCATCACCTACACTTTCAAGATGCGCCAGGACGCCAAATGGCAGGATGGCTCGCCAATCACCGCCGACGACGTCGTCTTTACCGCAAAGCTGCTGCAGGATCCCGGATTTCCCGGCCGGCAGGACATCGGCGCGCTGTGGCAGAGCATCAAGGTCATCAAGGTCGATAACTACACCGTGCGGTTCCAGTTGAGCCAGCCGCTCGCGCCGTTCCTGGACTTTACGACCATCGGTCTGCTGCCGCAGCATATCCTGACGGGAACCAAGGCATCCGAGCTGACCAACCTGCCGTATAACCTGCAGCCGGTCGGCGACGGTCCCTGGCGCGTCGTCGAGGTGAATACCAACGGCAACCGAGTGTCGTCCATCGCGCTGGAGCCGTCCGCGAACTATTACGGCCCCAAGCCAAACCTGTCGCGCCTGATCTTCCGCTACTACCCGAACGTGCAGGCAGCCTTCGACGCGTACCGCGCCGGCGATGTGGACGGGTTCGGCAACCTGTCGCTGGCCGATGTGAAACGCGCCGAGGGACGCGATGACCTGACGATCTATTCGGCGACGAAAGCCCGTTACACCTCGCTGTTCATTAACCTGCGCAAGGACAGCGGCGCCATCGCGCTAATGGATAAATCCGTGCGCCAGGCGCTCATGCTAGCCATCGACCGGGACAAGCTGGTGCGCGACGTGCTGGGCGGCGAGGCCGTCGTGGCCGATACGCCGTTCATCCCCGGCACGTGGGCGTATCATTCGGGCGTCAAACACTACCCGTACGACCCGACCCTCGCGACGCAGTTGCTGCGCGATGCCGGTTACGAACTGGCGACGGTCGCGCCATCCAACGTGTCCGTCTGGCAGAAGAACGGCGAGCCGATTGCTTTCACGCTGCTCACGCAGGACGACCCGACCCGCCGCACGGTGGCCGAAGCGATCGCCAAACAGTGGCGCGACCTGGGCGTGCAGGTGAGCGTTCAGCCTGTGCGCAACCTGGTGCGAGACTTCCTGTCGTCGCGCCAGTTTCAGGTGGCGCTGGTGGACAGCCTGGTGGACGGCGACCCCGATCCCTACCCGATCTGGCATCGCAGCCAGATCGCGCCGCCCGGGCAGAACTACACCGGCTTCGACAACGCCGACGCCAGCAACTGGCTGGAAGCCGCGCGCATGACCACCGACCGCACGCTGCGATTCGAGTATTATCGGAAGTTCCAGGAGCTTTTTGCCGATGAGTTGCCCGCGTTGCCGCTGTACTACCCGACGTACCAGTACGCGATTTCCAACCGGGTGAAGCAGGTGCAACTGCCGCCGATGATGTATCCGAGCGACCGCCTGCGAACGATCGGCAGTTGGTATATCAATGTGAAGCGCGTGCTCGCCAGCGAGGCGACTACGCAGAATAAACCTTAGAGACAATCAGAAACCCGGCTGCTACCGCGTATAACCGAGTTCCAATCATGAGCGCAGTGAATAACGACCAGGCGCCCCTGCCATCCAATCTGTACGACGAAGAATATTTCCTCACGGCCTGCGAGGGGTATGAGGAATTCACGCGCTCAGAGGGCGAGCACCTGTCGCGCCGCCTGCGCGAGGCCTTCGAGTTCGCCGCCGTCGCGAAGGGCATGTGCGTGCTCGACCTGGGGTGCGGGCGCGGCGAGATCGTGCGGCACGTCGTGCGGCTGGGCGCGCAATCCTACGGGCTGGATTATTCCGAAGCCGCCGTGCGCCTGTCGCACCGCATCCTGCAGGGCGAGAAGGGCGAGTTCGGCATCATGCGCGGCGACGCCAAGCTGCTGCCCTTCGCCGCCAACCAGTTTGACCGCGTGCTGATGTTCGACGTGGTGGAGCACCTGCACCCGTGGGAGCTTGACGCCTGCCTGGCCGAAGTCAAGCGCGTGCTCAAGCCGCAGGGACAGATCATCATTCATACCGCGCCCAACCGCTGGTATGACGCTTATGCTTACCCGCTGGTGCGACAGGTGCGCCGGATGATGGGACAGGGCGCCCGCTATCCGGCCAACCCGCGCGCGCTGAACGTGGCGATCAACACCGAGGTGCACGTCAACGAACAGGATATTCTGCGCATGCGCCGCGTGCTCAAGCGTGCGGGGTTCCGCAACGTGAAGGTGTGGCTGGATACGCCGCCCCAGCACCGCAACGAAGGCACCCTGCTGTCTGCGCTGCGCTACATCGCCTTCAACTGGTTACCGTTCGCCTGGTTCTTCGAACGTGAAGTATTCGGTGTCGGCACTAAGTAGAGATTGGAGATTAGAGAGTAGAGATTACCGCAGCCGTCGATCGCCAGTCAACGATTACCAATCCCCAATCTCCAATCTCCAATCTCTAATCTCTAATCTCCATTCCCAGCGATGCAACCGTTCAGCGATTACCGCGTCAAGTCATACTGGCTGGAACAGGCAAGCGCTTCTTATGCCGAAAGCCCGGCGCTTGAGGGTGTGTTGCGCGCGGATGCGCTGATCGTCGGCGGAGGTCTCACCGGTATCTCCACGGCCTATCACCTGAAGAAAGCCAACCCCGGCATGCGTGTCGTCGTCCTGGAAGCGGATGTCGTGGGCTTTGGCGCCAGCGGCCGCAACGCCGGCATCGTATCGACGCAGTTCGGGCTGTCGCTGCAACAGACGGCGCGGCGTTTCGGCGGCCAAAAGGCGCTGGGGGCGCACCGCTACATGGAACGCGCGGTGGACTACGTGGGCGAACTGGTGGGCGCGCACGCCCTCAGGTGCGATTACGAGCCGTCCGGTTTCCTGCGCGTGGCAACGACGCCCGCTTACGCGGAGCACATCCGGCGCGAGTTGGCGCTGGCGCAGGCGCTGGGGATCGAAGGCGTCGAGTGGCTCGACGCGGCGGCGGCGCGCGCGCTGGTGGATTCCCCCACCTACCTGGGCGCGTGGCGCGAGCCGCGCGGGGCGCTGGTCAACCCGGTCGAATTTGTGCGCGAGTTGAAACGCATCGCCGTCGGGCTGGGGGTTGAAGTCTACGAGCGCAGCCCGGTCACCAATCTGGAGTTCACCGCGCCGGTGCGGGCGCAGACGCCGCACGGGGCGGTCGAGGCGGACAAGCTGGTGCTGGCGACCAACGCATTTACGGCGCAGTTTGCGCAGTTGCGCAGCCGGCAGATCCCGGTACACACCTACATCGTGTTGACCGAGCCGTTGAACGCGCCGCAGCTCGAAGGTATCGGCTGGCAGGGCCGGCAGGGCGTCGCCGATGCGCGCAACCTGGCGCACTATTACCGCCTGACGCCGGACAATCGCCTGCTGGCGGGCGGCGGCGACGTGCGCTACTTCCGCGGCAACCAGACCGGCGTCGACACCTACCCGACCAGCATCGAGCGCCTGCAGTGGTTCATCGCCGAGACATTTCCCGGTCTGCGCGGGTTACGCATCACGCACCGCTGGGGGGCGCCGGTTTCGGCCACGTTCGACATGGCGCCCGTCATCGGCGTCATCGGCAGGGACTGCCGCATCGTGTACAGCGTCGGCTGCATGGGGCGCGGTGTGGCGCTGGCAACCCTGAACGGGCTGACCATCAGCGCCATCATCGCCGGGGCGCGCGCGGAACAGGCCGAACCGTTCTTTGTCAATCGCCCCGCCATACCGCTGCCGCCGGAACCGCTGCGCGCGCCGCTGGCTCATGGTATTCTAGGGCTTATGCGCGCGCAGGATGCCTATCATGAGCGAAACGGATTGGGCCCGCAGCGCCAACACTAAATCGAGTAATCACTACAAGGTTCATCATGTCAAAGAAATCACGACGACAGCGCCGGCCTAATCTGCCGCCCGAGGCGTACAGTTCACCACAGGCGGCCATCGCCGCTCGTCCAACTGCGGAAAAATCGGCCAGCGCAGCGCCGGCGCTGCGCCGCGCCGCCGAGATCAACTGGAAGGAGGAGTACGGCGAAGTCATGGGCGATCTGAAGCGCACCGCCGTGCTGGCCGTGATCCTGATGGCGGCAATGGGCGCGCTGGCATTTATCATCCACTGAGACGACCTGCCAGACATAAAACCTCACAGGTCTGCCAGACCTGTTAGGTTTTTTGGCGTGGATGGTCCACCTGTTACAGCGTGATGCGCCGGAAAGCCTCGGCAAACCACACGCTGCCGTCGGCCTTCATGCGCAATGAGCCCTGGCGGAATCGCTCCTCGAACTTCTCCGCATCGGGCTCTTTCACCTGCGAAGCATGCTGGCATACCGCCTGCGCCTTCAGACCCAGGTAGCTGCCTACATCCACCCATGTGTTGGGCGCGGCGGGGCCGGCGAAATAGATCTCGCCGGGCCGGTGCATCTCGAAGCCCTCGGCCAGCAGTTCCGGGAAGTACATGCGGTTGTTCGCGGCAGGGAAAACCGCGTCGCACACCGCCAGCCCGATCACGCGATGGTCGTTGTGGTTGATCCCGCGCGACCCGGAATGGATCGACTGGTGATCGGTGGTGACGATGACGTCCGGTTTGGCGCGGCGGATCTCGCGCGCCAGGTCGCGCTGCAGTTCCAGCGTGTTGGACAACTCGCCGTCAACGTAGTGCAGGAACCGCAGATCGTTGATGCCCAGCACGGCGGCAGCGTTGCGCTGCTCGACCTCGCGCAACTCGGCCAACTGGTGCGGGGTGATGTCGGTGCGGTCGGTGCCTTTCTGCCCGCCGGTGACGAGTACGTAGGCGACCTGGTTGCCTTCGGCCGCCCAACGAGCCAATGTGGCTCCTGCAAAGAATTCCGGGTCATCCGGATGCGCAACCATACAAAGTATTTTCATAATACACGGTGATCGATGGCGATAACTGCCATCTCATGAAAAGTGGAGAAAGCTTGTTTATCCGTCCTGGCTGGATTTTTCCGGCGGCGGCCTGCGCTGCAGCGGGCGGCGCAGCGGACGACGTAAAGGCAGCGCCTGTGGCGGGGTGTCGGGCCTATTGGCCGGCGCTTCAGCCGCGCTTTGTTGAGGTATACCCTGCTGCGGCGCGTCCGGCGCCGGCGCGTTCTCGCCGCTGCGACGGGTGTTGTCGGCGTGTTCGTGGTGATGCTTGTGGCGGGCCGGCTGCGCCCTGCGCTGTTCCGTCCGCTCCCCCGGTTGACCGGGACGATTCCCCGCGCCATCCTGCGCGCCGCGCATCTCGCGCGATGCCTGCCCCTCTCGCTCGCCTGCGCCGGCTGGACGCTTAGATTTATTTTTGTGTTTTTGTGCGCGCGATACGCCCTGTTCCTGCGCCGCAATCGGCGCTTTGGCGCCCGCGCCGGTTTCTGCAGCGCCCTGCGCTGCGGCCGGTTGATTCTTGCCGCAGTCGCACTCGCCGCCTTCGTGTTTGTCGCAGGTTCCGCTGGCCGCTTTTTCCTGCAGCCGTTTCAATTCCTCCAGCGGGATGATCTGCTCGCGGTGCACGACGATGCCCTTGGCCGCTTCCCCTTCGCCGACCAGCACCAGCACCGAATCGCGCAGCGGCAGCAGGTCGATGACCTTGCCCTGGCCCGCCGGCGTGCCGACGATGGCGTTCTTCTTGGGCAACCGGCGGCGCGCTTCCACGTATTGCTCGTACTCGAAGATCAGGCAGCAGCGCAATCGCCCGCACATCCCCGTGATGTCGTGGGGGTTCAGGCTCAGCCCCTGCTCCTTGGCGTGCTTGATCGAGATCGGGCTGAAATCGGTGAGGAAACGCGAGCAGCAGCGCTGTTCGATGCCGCACGCCCCCATGCCGCCGATGATCTTCGCCACTTCGCGCGGGCTGATCTGGCGCATCTCGATGCGGGCGCGGTAAAGCCGGCTCATCACCTGGCGCAGGTCGTTGGTCTCCACGCGCTCCTCCTGGTCGGAAGAGAACAGGAACATCAGCGTCTGCCCGTCGAAGCTGTATTCGGCCTTGACGATTTTGATGGGCAGCCCAAGCGCATTGGACTCGGCGCGGCAGGCGATCATCGCCTCCAGCTCGCGCGTCTCGTAATAATGGCGCATGACCATATCGCGCCCGCCGGCCAGCCGCTCGATGCGCTTGAACGCCCCCAGGTCGGCTGCGCCGCGCGGCGCTCTGAGCGTCGCCACCTGCCCCATCTGCTTGCCGCGCTGCGTATCCACGATCACCCAGTCGCCGACTTTCAGGTTGAAGCCGTCCGCGATGTAGTGATAGACTTTGCCGACGTGCTGGAAGCGCACCCCGGCGAAGCGCATCTCCGCGCGGGGGGCGGTGACGCCGCCATTGACCCATTCCGGCGCATCGAACATCGATGGCTCCGCGACTGTCGCGGATGCGGGCGGCGCGGCGGGGCGTTCCAGGATGGGCAGATCGTTCGTCATACGGTTATCCAATCACCGAGATAGGGATCACATTATTGCTCTGGAAGTTTACAACACTGACGCGCGCCGCCACCTGTTGCGCCAGTCCCTTGAAAATGGCCGACGTGGCCGAGTTGGGATCCGCGACCAGCACCGGCTTGCCGCTGTCTCCGCCGACGCGGATGAGCGGGTCGAGCGGCACGCTGCCCAGGAACGGCACGTGCTTCATGCCGGCCAGGCGCTGCCCGCCGCCCTCGCCGAACAACGCCACCTTTGCGCCGGTGGCCGGGTCGATATACGGTCCCATGTTCTCGATCACGCCGAGCACGGGCACCTTAAGCTGCTCGAAGGCCGCCAGCCCCTTGAGCGCATCGCTCATGGAGACCAGTTGCGGTGTGGTGACGATGATGCCCATGACGCCCGCAGCGACCTGCGCCAGCGAAAGTTGTGAGTCGCCGGTGCCGGGGGGCATGTCGATGATCAGATAGTCCAGCTCGCCCCAGGTCACGTCCTGCAGGAACTGGCGAATCGCGCTGTGCAGCATAGGACCGCGCCAGACCAGCGGCGACTCCGGCGGGTAGATGAATCCGATGCTGAACACCTTGATGCCGTGAATCTCCATGGGGATCAGCTTGCCATCGCGTTGGTCGACCGAGGGCATGGTGTGCTTGCCGTCGGCGGTCAGTTCGGCCGTGGGCAGGCCCAGCATGAGCGGGACGTTGGGGCCGTAGACGTCGTTATCCAGCAACCCCACGCTGGCGCCGGTCTGCGCCAGCGCGAGCGCCAGGTTGACCGCGACCGTGGTCTTGCCCACGCCGCCCTTGCCCGATGCGATCGCGATGATGTTCTTCACCGGCAACTGGAGCGCGCCGCGAATCTGCGCGTTGGCCGTCACGTTGCTGGTGAATCCGATCTCGATTTTGCCGATGCCGGGGATTTTGTTGAGTTCGACGCGCGCCGCCCGATCCATCACATCCTTGAGCGGGCAGGCCGGCGTGGTCAGTTCGATCTTGAATCCGACATCGTTTTTGTTGATCTTCAGGTCCTTGATCATGTTCAGGCTGACCAGGTCCCTGTGTAATTCCGGTTCAATCACGCGCGAGAGTGCGTCAGTAATTTGTTTTTCTGTTAACGCCATGGTTTATATCCTGCGCCATTGTCTCATTAATTTCGATGATGTCCATCTTGTCTATCAATCGGGCATTTTACCAGCCGTCCTATATTTTTCATAAGAAGAAATATAGACTCCCGGAATCTCCGAGATTCCGGGAGTCTGAATTCTCATTTTGCGCTACAACTGGCATATATGGCAATCAACATCAAGTTCACTGAAGCAGACTGGCGGCGCATCGCGCGCGATTGGAACGCATTCTGGGCCGGCGAGTTGGATCGCCCCATCGTGGTGCTGGAGATCAGCGAACCCGCGCCCGGCACGGATAGCTCGCAGTTCACGCGCTGGGGTCTTGATACGCCCATCGACGCGGTGATCGACAACTGGCAGCGCATCCTGGAGTCCACGCACTGGCTGGGCGATGCCTTCCCCAAATGGTGGGTGAACTTCGGGCCGGGCACGGTGGCCGCCTTCCTGGGGTCGCGCGTGTCCTGGTCGCCTGACACGACCTGGTTCTGGCCGCTGGAAGGCATCGATGGCCTGCAGGATATTCATCCGCGCTACGATGCGCAGAACCCGTGGTGGCGGCGCGTCAGAGATATGACGTCGCGCGCCGTAGAACGCTGGGGCGATCAGGTGCTGGTAGGAACGACCGACCTGGGCGGGAATCTGGATATCCTGGCCAGCCTGCGCAGTTCGCAACGGCTGCTGCTCGACCTCACCGACAACCCGGAGGAAATCGACCGCCTGACGCGTGAGATAACGCCGCTATGGCTGCGCTATTACGACGAACTGTACCCAATCACCAGTTCGGTCGGGCGCGGCAACGCCTGCTGGGGGCCGTGCTGGTCGCCCGGCCGGGGCTATATGCTGCAGTGCGATTTCTCGTACATGATATCGCCGGCTATGTTCACGCGCTTCGTCATGCCGGATCTGGTCGCCTGCTGCGATCATCTGGACTACGGCTTTTATCACCTGGACGGCAAAGGGGAGATCGCGCACCTCGACCAGTTGCTATCGATCAAACGGTTGCGCGGCATCCAGTGGCAACCTGGCGACGGCCAGCCGCTGGCCGATAGCTGGCTGCCGCTGCTCAGGCGCATCCGCGCGAGCGGGAAACTGTGCCAGGTGTATGTGGATCGCCGGGGCGCGTTGGCTATCCAGAGGGAGGTGGGCGGTAAGGGCTTCATCTTCCACATCACCAACGAGACGCTGACGGTGGAAGAGGGCCGGGCGTTCCTCGCCGAGCTTCACGCAGCGCGCGAGTAGAAAACATCTCCGGGATTTCTAAAATCCCGGAGATGTCAGCCGGTCCACACTCCCGGAATTTCCAAAATTCCGGGAGTGTGTTCGGTGTGCTTCTACGCTTTGCCCGCCGACTCCCTGGCGGGCTGCGCGCTCGCCGGCGCACCGGCGACTTCAAAATCCTGCAACCGCTTGTGGATGTGGTGGGTGGCGACGATATTCGCCACCGTGGCGGCGGTGTCGTTGACGCCCAGCGCTGTGTACAAGCTGGTAAAGTGATCCTCAAACAGGCGGCGAATCTCGGCGCGTTCGAAATCGGATATGTTCCATACCTGTTTCTTGAACGGGCCATTGGCCAGGCGGCGCGTCTTGTAGATAAACTGACGATCGGTATCGCCGGGTTTGCGTTCGCCGGCAACGCGGCTGAACAGCCAGCCGTAGATGTCGGTCGCCAGGTTGCCCGGCAGATGATCGAACAGCAGGTTCTGGAAACCGGTTGCCAGGTGCAGTTCAATCGCGCCCGCCTCGACAAACCTGTGAAACTCGCTCTGCGGCAGGCTGCTGGCGCCGTGCAGCACGGCGCCCCCCATCGCATATTCCCGGCGCGCGGCCGTCGACAGTTCCTTCAAGCGGGCAAAATCGACATTGGCCGCAGCGATGGCGCCGTCGGGCAGCACGACGCCGCCCGGCGACGTGCCCACGCGCACGGACAGCTTGCTCAGCCCCGGCTGGTGGCGGATGTGCTGGCGATAGCTATCCATGAAGACGCGCAGTTCGTGTATATCGCTGTTTTTATCGCCCACCTCGCCGATCTCGCCGCCAATCGAGATGTCCACCTTGGGAGGCTGGTGCGTGCGGATATAGTCGCTCAGCAGCGCGCACAGCTCGAAGTTCAGGCGTTGCTGCGCCTCCAGCGCCGGCCTGGTCAGGTCTACCAGCGTGGAGGTGTCGAGTTCGATGTTGTAGAAACCGGCGCGGATCGATTCTTGGATCAGGTCGCGCAGGCCGGACAACTCCGCATCGGTATTGGCGATGTAATTGCGGGCGTGCACCTGGAAGTGATCGCCCTGCAGAAAGACGGGGCCGCGATAGCCTTCTTTGATGGCGGCGCCAAGGACGCACGTCGTGTATTCGGCGGGTCGCTGATCGGTGTAGGCCATCTCGCTGCGCGAGAGTTCGAACATGAAGGCGCCCACATGCGCTTTCAACGCGGCGCGAAACGCGGCGCGCGCGATGTCGTAGCTGAGCGCGCGCAAGTTCATGGCAGGCGTCGTGAAGGTGTGCGGCAGGCGGTCGTTTGCGCGCCCTATGTAAAGCTCGTGAATCGATGCGGGGTGTATGCCCAGCGACTGCGCCGTCTCCCAGATCAACCAGCGCGCCACGACCTGGCGGGCCGGCGCGCCGAACACTGCCAGGTAGACCAGCGCGTCAATGCCATGTGATCGCAGCAGCGTCTCATCTTTTACACGCACGCGCCCTGTGTCTCCATCGATGTCGATCGAATCACCGGATGCGGCCAGCGCGGTTCGAATCAACTCGTTCATCTTGTGACCTCTTTGCTCCAACTGCTTTGATCTAATGAAAAGTATAGGCGCTAACTTCAAAACCGTGCAGAATACGCCGTGCTGCAAAATGCTCGAAGCCGCGCGTGTCGGTTTGTTTGACGCTTGTCGATGCCGGGACTACACTCGTGCTATGTGCGCCAACGGAGAAGACCTGATGGAATACATCGAGCACAGCGAGTCGATCACCGGTTACCGCGTCAAAGTCATGCCGCGAGGGGCGTTCACGGTGAAGGGCTATACGCTCATCGTGGCTCCACAGGCCGATGCGCTCATCCCCGCATTCTGGCGCGAGGTCGAGGCCGACGGAAGACTGGCGCGGCTGAGGAGCGCCTCGCTTGTTAGTCCGTGGGTGCTCGTGCTCGGGTCGTGGGACCCGGAGTGCCCCAGGCAGGGCCAGCGCTACACGATCTGCATCGAGGAAACCGGGCAGACGGATTTCCGCCGACTGGCCGGCGAGCACAGCCTGTTCAGCAAAGAGATCGGCGCCAGCAGTTGGATGATTTTCGAGATGACTCAGCAACGCTATGAAACTGATTTCTGGAAGGACAACCCTTACCAGATGATGAAGAAGCTGGGATATCGCTTCCACGCAGGCGATCTCAGCGTGGGCCTTCACTTTGATGCCTACCCGCCGGATTTCGACGCCGCGAGAAATCCCGCGATGGCGTTCTGGATCACGGTTGCGAAGTCGGATATCCGCCGCGACGCCGTGCATGGCGCGGCTCGCTGAAAGGTTCACCGACATATTTTGTATGAGAATCAAGACTCCCGGAATCTCGGAGATTCCGGGAGTCTATGCGCGTACGGGAGTCTATGCGCGTATGGGAGTCTATGCGCGTACGGGAGTCTACGCGCATATCCGGCGCACATCGCGGCGATCGGTCATCAGCGGGATGGGGTATCATCGCGGGGTTATGCGCGTTGATTATCATGTCCACACCGAGTTCTCGAACGACTGCAATGTGCCGATGGAAGAACAGTGCCGGGCGGCCATCGCAGCCGGCATCCGGCAGATCGCGTTTACCGAGCATGAGGAAAACAACCCTCGGGAATTCCTGCCGTTCTCCTTCGACCATCCCGCCTATCTGCAGGAACTGGCGCACTGCCGCGCCCGCTTCGGCGACCGGTTGACCATCCGGGCCGGCATCGAGATCAGCGAACCGCATCGCTACCCGGTCGAGACCGAGCGCGTGCTGCGCCGTTATCCGTGGGATTTTGTGCTCGGTTCGCTGCACTGGGTCAGCGCGGAACTCAACACCGGCGCGCGCGAGTTCTTCACGTCATACGGCGGCTGGCGCGAGTCGTTCCGCGCCTACTTTCGCGAGATGCTTAACCTGGCCCGCAGCGGCGATTTCGACATCCTGGCGCACATGGATTACCCCGCGCGTTACTGCGCGCCATATATCGACGGCGCATACGATATACGCGAATATGAAGACGAGGTGCGCGCCGTGCTGCGCGCCATCATCGAGCGCGGCAAGGGCATCGAGATCAACACGAGTTCGCTGCGCAAGCGATTGTCAGCGCCATGCCCGCCGCAGCCGGTGGTGGACTGGTATCGCGCCATGGGCGGCGCGATTTTGACCGTGGGGTCGGATGCGCACCGCTCAGACCACGTCGGCGCCGATATCGACACCGCGCTGCAGATGGCCCAACAGGCTGGTTTTACGCACATCGCGATTTATGAACACCGCCGCCCGCGGTTGGTGGAGATTGAAGATGTGAGGGTTGGGATTGGAGATTGGAGATTGGAGATTGACGTTTGACCTCTGGCTTCTAGCCTCTGGCCTCTGACCTCTGGCTTCTGGCCTCTAGCCTCTGGCTTCTGGCCTCTGGCTTCTAGCCTCTGACCACCAGCCTCTGCCTTCCAGCCTTTTGACCGCCGATTTCTATGCAATTCACCAGGCACCCATTCGGCGCTCAACGAACTCTAATCTCGGCGTCATATAACCATGTATAATGTCAATCTTCCGGGGAATGGCGCAGTTTGGTAGCGCGCACGGTTTGGGACCGTGAGGTCCCGGGTTCAAATCCCGGTTCCCCGATTAGCTCTTGACTCGCGTGCTTAACACGTCTATACTCTCGGTACCGCGTTATTGACTGACAGCTCCAGCAGCGTCACAGTGCTATGGATATATGCGTGCTGCGGCAAATAGATACGTGAGTGTCTCCTCAGAATATTGACGAAATCTGAAAAGCCACCGGGCGGTATGTACAACACCACCGCAGTTGCTGGACTCAAACGGACAGCTACGCGGTAAAGAGCGTTCTCTTTCACAAACATTAAGATTAAACTATGAGCCCTAGACGAATATCCGAAGAACCAGCAGACACCAATCTGGCCGGCGACCGGCCAACGGTCGCCCCTGTAAATGGACAAACCCCCGTGAATGGGGAGGAGAGCGCCGTTGTACAAGCCCCGCCGGCGCCTGTAATTGCGCCCCCGCCGCACGTTCAGCAGAACCAGCGCCCCGCGCGCCGCAACATGATCGATATGGCTCAGTTGGACGCGGAAACGCTGAGCGACCTGCGCGAACGCGCCAGGGATATGACCGTGTCGGGCTACAGCCGCCTGAAGAAGGATGACCTGATCATCCGGCTGCTGCAGGCGCAGGCTGAAAAACAAGGCCTTGAACTGCGCGGCGGCGTGCTCGACGTGGTTGACGATAACATCGGCTTTCTGCGCGCGGAACACTATCTGCCCGGTCCCGACGACATCTACGTATCGCCTTCGCAGATCAAGCGCTTTGGCCTGCGCACCGGCGATATGGTCATCGGCCAGGTCCGCCCACCCAAAGACGGCGAGAAATACTTCAGCCTGCTGCGCGTCGAGGCCGTCAACGGCCAGGACCCGGAGGCTGCCAAGAACCGCCCGCACTTCGAGAAACTCACGCCCATTTTCCCGGAGCAGATTTACAACCTGGAGAGCGGCAACAACAAGCTGAGCACCCGCCTGCTGAACCTGGTGTCGCCGATCGGCAAAGGACAGCGCGGCTTGATCGTCGCGCCGCCCAAGGTCGGTAAGACCACCATCATCAAGGATATTGCCAACGGCATCAGCGCGCGTTATCGCGAGGCGCATCTGATGGTGGCGCTGATTGCCGAACGCCCCGAAGAAGCCACCGATATGGATCGCTCGGTGGACGCCGAGGTGGTGTCGAGCACCTTCGATGAGCCCGTGCAGAATCACGTGCGCGTAGCGGAAATGGTGCTGGCGCGCGCCAAGCGTCTGGTCGAATGCGGGCGCGACGTGGTGATTCTGCTGGACTCGCTCACGCGCCTCAGCCGCGCCTATAACCTCACCGTCACATCCAGCGGGCGCACGCTGTCCGGCGGCATCGACCCCGCGGCGCTGTATCCGCCCAAGGCGTTCTTCGGCGCGGCCCGCAATATCGAGGAAGGCGGCAGCCTGACCATCATCGCCACCGTGCTGGTCGATACCGGCAGCCGCATGGACGACATCATCTACGAGGAATTCAAAGGCACCGGCAACATGGAGTTGCACCTGCTGCGCAAGCTGGCCGACCGGCGCATCTTCCCGGCCATCGACATCGAACGCAGCGGCACACGCCGTGACGAATTGCTGCTGGGCGAAAAAGCCGTTCAGCGCACTTATCTCATGCGACGCATGTTGAACCAGTTGACAACACCGCAGCCGCAGGGCGCCGGGTATGACATCGCCAACGCCATGGAAGCGTTCCTGTCGCGGTTCTCCAAGACCAAGAACAACGATGAATTCCTGCAGTCGCTCGGCAAGGACGACTAGCGTCGCCGCTTGGATAATTGCACACCTCACAGGTCTGGCAGACCTGTGAGGTGTTTTTCTACCCCGCTCCGGCGTCTGCATTAGAATATCTCACATGAATCAGCTCACTGTGGGTCAGTCTCCCAGTGATTTTGACTACGGCGCCGATCAGTCAGTCCGCATCGCGCGCAGACTGGCTCATGGCGTTTACCGGCTGACCCGCGACGGACGGGAAATCGGCGAAGAAGTATGGAGCATCTTCGCGCTGCTGGACAGCGGCTACCGCCTGATGGCCGCGATTGACCAGAAGTGGCCGATGGCTCACGAGCAGCGAGTCCAACTGGACGTGGACGAGCACTGGAATGCGCAGGGCATGTGGGTGCAGATCGACATTGGCAATGTCCGTCGCATGGCAGCCTGCATCCCCGCCGACAACGTGCTGAACGTTGAATTGACCGATCAGCGCCTGAACGAAGAGGACCAGTTGCGCAACAAGTGGAAGCAGCGCAGCAAGGCCGGCGCCGCGCCGCCCGCGCGCAACCCGCCGGCTCCCTCCACATCTGCAGCGACAGCGGGGGTTAACAAATCCGTCACGCTGGTGCAGACGCCGTTTGAGGCCAATACCCACCTGGACTTCGCTTCGGCATTATCGAATTACGCGGCGCTGCAGCGCCTGAAACTGGTGCAGGGCGGCCAGGCTACGTTCAACTCCATCGTGCTGTCGCTCCCCACGCTGGTACCCATGAGTGTCGAGCAGACCTACATCTATGATCCCGAAGATGCGCAGCGCGAGGACCCCATCAAGCCTCTGGGCCGGCAATACTCCATCGTGGAGACTGCGGCGCCCAGCCTGAAGACCACGTTCTGGACCGACGAACACGGCATCGTGCTGAAGCAGGAACTGATGCTGCACGGCGCGCGGCACGTGTGCGAGATGGTCAACTATCGCTGGCAGGCTTAACGCGGCGACCACACTGCCAGGCTGCCCTGGGATATCACGCGCGGTTCCACGCTGCCGGTGGCCTCCGTTTCAACGACGTAGTCGGTGCTGCCTTGCCCGTTATCGAAAGTCACCGAGAAAACCAGCGAGCGGCTGTCCGGAGACCAGATATTCATTGCGCGGCTGAAGCGGTCGAACTGGCTGAGCAGGCGCGCGAAGTCGGTGCTCGGTTCCAGGTAAAACAACTGGCGGTATGCGCCGGTGGCTGTGTCAATCGTCTGCAGCATCAGGATGCTGGCCGGCTGTCTGTCTGTCAGGTCAATGCCGGGGAAGTCTTTCGACATCTGATTCACCTGCAACGGGCTGAATGTCGCCAGGCGCTGCCCATCCGGCGACCAGAAGAAGGCGCTCACCGGCATCTGTGACAGCAGCTTATCCTGTCCGCTGTTCACGTCCAGCAGATGCAGCGCGCCGCCGTTCTGTGACGAACTGGCCGATCCGGCAGCCTGCTGCACGATATACGCCACTTTCGCGTCTACAGGCGACCAACTGAATTGCACCATACCATTCACGGGCACGAGATTACGCTTGATATTCCCCCGGTTATCGGCCAGCGCCAGGTAGTCCTGGCCGCCCGATGTCGCCGTCAGCAAAATGGCGTTGCCATCCGGCGAGAAAGCCGGCGCGCCGAATGACAGATCCGCCTGCCGGGCGATGGTCGCGATCGACTGGTCTTTCTGCGCATCCCACAGCCCCAGGTCGGCCGTGCTACCGGTCAGCGACGTTTCGACCTTGGCGACCAGCGTCTTCCCATCCGGATGCCAGCTCCAGGTTGCGGATACTCCGGAAGCCAGGATGCGCGGCTTGCCATTGGCGGCGTTCACCAGTTCCAGCGAGGCTTCCTGATCGCCGGTTTGTCCCAGAAAGGCGAGTTGCGCGTTATCGGGCGACCAGTTCAGATAGCCAATCGCCCACTGGTTCGATTCATAGACTTCCTGCAACGGGCTTTTGCCGTCGATGCGCGCGGTGTAGATGGCGCTGGAGACGATCGTGCCGGCGCCGCCGCCCTGTTCGATGATGACGCGGCTGGGTTGCTGGATGATGCTCGCCGTATCCGTTACCGGTACCTGGATGGTTCGGCCGTCGGAGGTCTGTTCGATGGTCAGGCTGCCGGGTCCATGCTGCACCATCACGGCCTCCGCGCCCAACTCGATGATGCGGCTGGCGGCAGGCTGTTGAGCCATCACTTCTACGAAGGCGATATGCGAGGCATCCGGCGACCAGACCGGCCAGTGGTAGGTATTCGTCAGGCCGTTGCTGACGCTGCCCGTCGGCACGGTCGATGCATCCACGACGGCATCGCGGGTGATCTTCACCGCCGCGCCGCCGGTCTGATCCATGATAACCAGATTGCCGGTTTCATCGATGACGGCGATGCGTCCCGAACGCCGCTCGAAGAGGGTGACGAGGTTGGCCTGGGGCAGGCGGAATTGCTGCGGGAGTTCTATGCGTGGTCTATTCGACGTTCCGGCGCAGGCGCTTAGCGCAAGCGGCAGAACGACGGCTGCGAACAACAACCCTCTGCGCGTATTTCTCATCCGGCAACTCCTTACGATGCTCCGCACCTCGCAGGCACGCGCATTGTAAATGCGCATTATGAACGGTAGCTGAGTCGTTTATACTCGATTTTATGACCTATCCGTTTCGCATTATTTACGATGGCTTATGCGACGGCGCGACCAATATGGCGCGCGACGAGGCCATCTCCAGGGCGGTCAGCGCGGGGGAGCAGTTGCCCACGTTGCGGCTGTACGGCTGGGCGCCGCCGTCCATCAGCCTGGGCCAGTCTCAACGCATCCGC
>JAMCQN010000181.1 GCA_023382055.1 Chloroflexota bacterium | reverse complement strand
CTTCGCGTTCTTTGCTATCTTTGCGGTTAATATCCTGTACATGAAAATCACAGCGATCAAGACGGTGGTGGTGAATGCGGAGATGCGCAATTGGGTCTTCGTGAAGGTGGAGACCGACCAGGCCGGCCTGTACGGCTGGGGCGAGGCCTCGCTGGAATGGAAGACCCGCGCAGTCACCGGCGCGGTCGAGGACTTCGCGCCGATGCTGATCGGCGAGGACCCGGCGCGCATCGAGTTCCTGTACCAGAAGATGTACCGCCAGTCGTTCTGGCGCGTGGGCGTGATCGGCCTGTCGGCCATCAGCGGCATCGAGCAGGCGCTGTGGGATATCAAGGGCAAGCGCCTGGGCGTGCCGGTCTACGAGCTGCTGGGCGGGGCCGCCCGCGACAAGGTGCGCATGTACACCCACCTGGGCGGCGGCGACATGCGCGCGGTGTACGAGACGCAGCACAGCAGCGACGCCAGGGTGTTTGTCGAGAAGGCGCAGGAGGTGGTGGCGCGCGGCTACAACGCCGTGAAGGTGCTGATCACGCCGCCCACCGAGGCGTTGAACCCCATCGCCGACTACACCTACACTGCCAAAGTGATGGAGGCCATGCGGCTGGCGCTGGGCGACGGCGTGGACATCATGATCGACTGTCACGGCCGGCATGCCCCCGCCAACGCGATTGAGTTCTGCCGGGTGCTGGCCCCGTACCGGCCGTACTTCGTGGAAGAACCCGTCCCGCCGGAAAACGTGGACGCCATGGCCGAGGTGCGCCGCGCCAGCCCGGTGCCGATTGCGACCGGCGAGCGGCTGGTCACGCGCTACGAGTTCCGCCCGGTGCTGGAGAAGCAGGCCGCCCACGTGATCCAGCCCGACCTGTGCCACTGCGGCGGGCTGTGGGAGGCCAAGAAGATTGCGGCGATGGCCGAGACGTATTACGTCGGCGTCGCGCCGCACAATCCCCTCGGTCCGGTGGCGAACGCCGCCGCGCTGCACTTCGCGCTCAGCACGCCCAACTTCCTGATCCAGGAGGACATGCTCAGCGACGTGCCGTGGCGCTGGGAAGTGGTGCAGCACGCGCTGAAGACCGAGAACGGCTACTGGCTGAAGTCCGACGCGCCCGGGCTGGGTATCGAGATCGACGAGGTCGCCGCCGCGCGCCACCCGTTCAAGCAGGAGGTCATCCACGCTATGGGCACACGCGCGCGCGACGGGGCGATACTGGATTGGTGACATCGTGAGTTAAGATAACGTCAGACGCTTGAACCAGACTCGCCGGACTATCCGGTCAGGAGCATGCACATGATTTACCTCACCATGCACGAAACGTTCATCGGCCCGCGCTGGGCGCTGCAGGGCAAGTATCTGCCCGAGGGCTTTAACCTGGCCCTGTTGCTGACCATGCCGCGCAGCGCCATCGCTGCGCTGCTGGCCGCGCTGCCGCACGACGATCCCGCCGAAGAACCTCTCCTGCCGCCCATCGAGGCCGATCAGGAGGTATGGGCCGCCGGCGTGACCTATCTGCGCAGCCGCGACGCCCGCAAGGTCGAATCGACGGTGGGCGACGTGTACCAGATGGTGTACGAGGCCGACCGGCCCGAGCTTTTCTTCAAGGCCATCGGCTGGCGCTGCGTGGGCGCAGACACGCCGGTGCGCATCCGCGCCGACAGCGCGTGGAACGTGCCGGAGCCGGAACTGGTGCTGGTGATGAACCAGAGCAGGGAAATCGTCGGGTTCACCCTGGGCAACGACATGTCCTCGCGCGATATCGAGGGTAAGAATCCGCTGTACCTGCCGCAGGCCAAGATCTACAATGGCTCGTGCGCGCTGGGGCCCGGCATCGTGATCGCCGCGCCGGACGAATTCCGCAGCCTGCCGATCCGCATCGAGATCGAGCGCAATGGTCAGGTCGTCTTCAAGGGCGAGACGAGTCTCACGCAGATGAAACGGCGCTTCGAGGAACTGGTGGATTACCTGTTCAAGGAGACCGAGTTCCCCGAGGGCGTCTTCCTGATGACCGGCACCGGCATCGTGCCGCCGGATACGTTCACGCTGCAGGTCGAAGACACCGTGCGCGTGAGCACGACGCTCAGCGATGGGCAGGTGCTGACGCTGGAGAATGAGGTGCTGTAGCATGCAGGCCACACGCAACTTTCTCAAGCAACTGGGCCTGCCGCCGGGCGACCTGTACGACCTGCCGGATTCGGCGAAACGCTTCCCCGACGGCGCGCAATACCGCGTCGAGATTCCCAGCGTAGAAGGGCCGCGCGCGCTGGCGGCCGTGCTGGCCGAAGCCGAAGCGCGCCGCGTGCGCGTGCACCGCGTCAGCCAGGGCAGCGGCATCATGCTGCTGACCGACGGCGAAATCCGCGAGATGGCCCGGCTCGGCGCGCAGGCGCGCGTGGAGGTCAGCCTGTTCGTCGGCCCGCGCGCGGCGTGGGAGACCGGCGCGCAGATCACGGCGCCGGCGGGCAAGAATCTGGGCGCGCGCCAGCGCGGCATGGATCAGTTGGTCTACGCGATCGAGGATATCAAGCGCGCGTGCAGCCTGGGCATCCGCAGCGTGCTGGTGGCGGACGAAGGGCTGCTGTGGGCCGTAAACGAGATGAAGAAGGCCGGCGAGCTTCCGGCGGAACTGGTGCAGAAGGTGTCGGTGCAGATGGGCGCGGCCAACCCCGCCAGCATCCGTCTGCAGGAGCAACTGGGCGCGGGCACCTACAACACGCCGACCGACCTCGACCTGCCCAAGCTGGCGGCCATCCGCGCGGCGGTGAGCCTGCCGCTCGACATCTACGTGGAGGTGCCCGACAACTTTGGCGGGTTCGTGCGCCACTACGAGATCCCGGAGATCGTGCGGGTGGCCGCGCCGGTGTACGTCAAGTTCGGGCTGCGCAACGCGCCGGACGTGTACCCCAGCGGGACGCACCTGGAGAACACGGTCATCGCGCTCAGCCGCGAGCGCGTGCGGCGCGCCGAGATCGGGCTGGACCTGCTGCGGCGCTACTACCCGGGGGCGACGCAGTCGGAACTGGGCGCGCAGGGCCTGGCGCTGCCGGTAGTGGGGTAGCACCATTGCCCCAAGGAGTAACAGAAACATCCCCGGAATCACAAGCTGAGCTTTGCTCAGCCGGATTCCGGGGATGTATAGTACGCCATGGCATCAGAGGTGGTAATCAGGAGGATTATTGTGGAATCTCAATCCGAAGGAACTATCGTCGAGTTCGCCCGCTATAACGTATGGGCAAACCTGCGGTTGCTGAAAACGTGCGAAGGTCTCAGCGCAGCGCAACTGCAGACCTCCGCGCCCGGCGCGTACGGGACCATCTACGACACGCTCGTGCACATCATCCAGGGGGAGAATCTCTACATCAAGTTACTCGGCGGACCGGACCAGCCGCCGCCGTTCCGCTGGGAGGACAAACCTGCCGTCGCCGACATCAGACGGTATGCCGAGCAACGCGGCCCGGCCTTGATCGATACGATGAGGCGCGCCAACCCGGACGATATCGTTCGGCAGCAGTGGGAAGGGGGAGTGGATGTCTACAGGGCCGTCACAGTCCTGATCCAGTTGATTAACCACGGGGTCGAGCATCGTACGAACGTCACGACCATTCTGGCTGCGCTTGGCGTCGCGACGCCGGAGATCGACGGCTGGGGCTATATGTGGGCGAATCGGGACAGGCTGGGGGATGGGTGAGGGGCTGGCGAGCAACAAGAGCGCCAGATTAAGTAGTTGCGGCGCGATCTGGAAGAAGCCAAGCGCGCGGAAACGACAAGCAATGCCGTTCTTCAAAGGCGAGCCAAAAGCAGATCCCAAAAACGCCGGGACATGAAACAAGCAAGGAGTAAACAGTAATGTCCAATGAATAGAACATCGACTCTTAGGAAGTCAGATGTCATCTGGCTACTAAATCTAATGGCACGTTCGGCTCCGTTGCTCGTTGCGAGTTGGTGTGTGGTGACGCTGCTTGCCGGATTTGTTGACGCGGCCGGTTTGTGGGTGCTGAACGGAATCGTTACAGCGATTACAACGTGGACCAAAAGCGGCCAAGCGGCGGGTGTATATCCATGGTTGGCCGGCCTTGTTGCCACGTTTGTCGGTGAGCAGCTTATTCAGACGTTTCTTCCCTACCTGAGAGAGCGCGTGCGCATTGCAAGTGGATACGCGCTTCAATCGACCGCTCTAAAACAGATGGGCCAATTGTCGGTCGAGGCATTTGAGCACGATCAAACTCATGATCTCATCAGCCGCGTAGCCGCCGGAGCAGATCGGCGAGGTCCTGAACTGATTGGCGACTTGTTGGATGCGTTGATGCTGTTGCCAACCTTGATCGTGAGCACAGTCGCGTTAGGTTATGTTGCGCTGTGGCTGCCAGTCATTGTGATCGCAGGACAACTCATGTTGATGGTCTATGCGGAACGCGCTGGCCGGGTCACACGCAAATTTGAAGTCGACTTCACTGCTCAGCAGCGCCTCGCAAATTACTATGCAGATGTCTTGACCACGCGCACTTTCGCGCCGGAGTTGCGGCTGTGGCGGCTGCGCGATGAGATTCTGAACCGTTGGGATCGAACCATTTCAGTCTTTCTGGACAACAAACTACGCACCAGCTTGAGCAACGTCAAGGGTGGTTTCGGCGCCGCACTTGGCTTTGCCCTACTGGCGCCGGGTGCCTTGATCGGCGTCGCTCTACTTGGCGCGACCGCCTTGCCAGGCATCGCGGCGGTGGTGCTCATCTCGCTGCGCAATGTGACTGCCGGAATCTATCAAGTGCAGAACGCGTTGATGCGTTTTGCAAAGAATGTCGGATTTGCCAATGACGTGCGGCTGTTGCTCAATGGAATGGAGACGCAGGCCCGCAAACATGACGACGTCGCAGCTATCTCGTCAACGGCTACAGCACCGAATGCGCGCGAAGCCGGCGCGATTTCTTTCCCGCGACCGATTCGCTCCGCACTGTCACTCAGGAACATCACGTATCGCTATCCCGGCGCCGAGCGAGATTCCCTGTCCAATATCAATCTCGAAATCAAGCCTGGAGAGATTATTGCCGTGGTTGGACCCAATGGCGCAGGCAAGACGACATTGGCGAGTTTGCTGGTTGGGCTCAGGCGGCCGACATCCGGCGTCTGCACCATCGACGGCATTGACTTGGCCAAGCTTTCGCCAGAGGATATTTACCAGAATTGTGCCGCAGTTTTCCAACAACCGAATCGCTATCCCAGCTCGATTGGCGACAACATCTGCCTTGGAGAACCCCGCACACTTACCAGTACGAGCGCGGCCATGGATACGGTCGGGCTCAATCATCGCGCGTTTGGCGCCGACGACCTGCTCTCGCCGGAATTTGGCGGAATCGATATTTCGGGTGGCGAATGGCAGCGCATATCGATCGCACGCGCACTGGTCCGACAGAACGCACAGATTATCATCTTCGACGAACCGACCGCGGCGCTCGATCCGCTTGCTGAACTGGAGCTTTTTAGCCAGTTCACCGAACTGACACGCGGTAGGACGACGATACTCATTTCGCACCGACTGGGACCTACGCGACTTGCTGACCGCATCGTCGTGCTCGACGGCGGTAGGGTGGTCGAACAAGGGTCGCCGGCTGAACTGCGCAAGTCGGGGGGCTTGTTTACATCGATGTATGAGGCACAGGCGGGGTGGTATCGATGAGCGTGAACCAACCATTGCGCGACCGACTGGCGGCGACTAAGATCGTGTGGCAGTTTGTCTCCGCCGCGCCGCTTCCTGTGTTGACGCAGGCGATATTGAGGCTGCTGAATGCGTTTCGACCAGCAGTGTCAACAGTTATCATGGCTGCGTTTGTCAATGCGCTCATCGCTGGACAAAATGTGCTGATCTGGGCCGTGGCACTTGCATTGGTCACACTCATCGAGCTGCTGACTGACATGGCCAATCAGCCCATAAGCGAGTGGATCGAGGCCACCGCCGCGCGTCGTGTGCACAAATCAGTGCTGGCCAAAATCGCATCAGCACCATTGATCCGCTTTCATGATCCTTCGTTTCATGACTCGGTAACCAGAGCGAGCCAGGATCTGCCCGTCAGGATAACACGCTGGTTCGAAAGTTTCATGACGTTTGTAAATATGGCCGCTGCCATCGCTGCTCTGATTGTAGCGATACTGGCTTTGGGAGGTGGGCCGATTGTGGCGGGAGTCGTCCTCGCAAACAGTCTGCTCGGAATCGTGATTCAGAGATACATGACACGCATCGATGTCGAGCAGGCACGAAATGCGACGCGCCCTCGCCGGATTGCTGAGGCCTGGGCCGACCTGCTGGCCAATCGCAAGGCTACATCCGAAGTTCGACTCTTTCGCGCACAAGACTGGATTCATCGCAACTGGTTCGCTGCATATCAACAGTGCGCGCATCTAGATCGGGCGGCCGCTGCTTCGCGCGCTCGATTGGGTCTCATTGGCAGCGTGTTCAGCGTCATCGCGTACGCAATCGTCGCCTTGGTTTCACTTTTTGTGGCGAATCAGGCTGGCCCAGCACAGGCTGCAGGCGTGTTCGTTGGCTTGCTGATGACCGCACAGGCCATGCAAGGCTATCTCAATGCAATTGTCTGGGCCATCGGCCGGCTGAGTCAGGACTCCAGCTTGATCGGCGATCTGACCGACTTCTTCTCGAGATCAACGGGGGAAGAAACTGCTCCACGCACCGATAGACTTGACTCTCAACCTGTTGGCATCGAATTGGAGAATGTTCATTTCAGATATCCGGCTGCCCAATGCGATGTGCTGCGTGGGGTCACAGCCAATATCGCGCCTAACGAGGTCATTGCGCTCGTTGGACCAAACGGTGCGGGCAAGTCCACGCTCTCGGCCCTCATCTTGAACTTCTTTCGAGCAAGTGAGGGCTCGGTCGCGTTTAACGGAAAGCGCGACGCCGATGGGCCACAAGGCAGCGCCGTCCTTCAAGACTTCACCCGCTATGCGCTCAGCGTCCGCGACAACGTCGGATTTGGCGATCTGGCGCGGATCGAGCAGGACAGCGTACTGCAGCGTGCGCTCACGAGGGCTGGGTCATCGCTGGGTGATGACCTCGATACATCGCTTGGCCCAGAATTCGGTGGCCGCGATCTTTCGGGTGGCGAGTGGTTGCGGGTAGCGATAGCACGCGGGGTGCTGCCAGAAAGTGGACTGCTGGTGATGGACGAACCAACTGCAGCCATTGACCCCGTCGCTGAGGTGGATATCGTCAATCGCTTGCTATCCCATTGCAGGGACGGCGACGGTCGCACGACCGTAGTGGTGTCCCATCGTCTGGGGGTTTCTCGATTCGCTGATCGAATCATCGTCATGGATCAAGGTCGGATATGCGAGCAGGGAAGCCATCGTGAACTTTTGGCGGCTGGTGGGCTATATGCCAGTATGTGGCAGGCCCAGTCATCCTGGTACTCTGAGTCGGATACTGATCAGCGTTAAGGCCTTTGATCGGCCCTTCAGGTCTTTTGTATCCAAGATCTGCTTTCGAAACACCCGGTTTTCTTGTTAGGCGCCGGAAAGCATAAATCGGATCTGACAAAGTCACTTTGGTTGGTTGTTAGGGTAATTGCTGTGTGGGTTGTGGCATTGAGGCCTCAGCGTAAGGAGATTTCACCTAATGGCTATTAAAACACAAGATAGTTTTTCTCTTCCCGTATCAATCATCGTAGCCGTGCGTGAAAATCCGAAAGGTCTCAGGCAGACCCTTGGGTGTCTGTCTCGACAAACGGTACCAGGAGATTTCTTCGAAGTAATTGTTTGTGTGATGAAGCCTTATCGCCTCGTGGAGCACAACCCTACCCCCTCCACTTCACTCTCACCGGCTTGCCACCATCGACATACGTCGTCGAAAACGCGCTCTCGACGCTCAGATCAAACAGGATGTAGTGCTCCTGCGGCGGATACCCATACCTGGCCGCCAACGCCCGCAGCGCCGGATCATCGGTCAAGGCAGCGTGACCCGTCAACGCAAACTCGCCCTCGCCGCCGTCGTTGCCGCCGACCGAACCATGCAGCGCATACGCGGAGCCGCGCTGCAGGTCATGCCCTTTGGGCGAGGTCGGCTCCATGAACAGGAAAAGATGGCCCTCGCCGATAATCGGCGTCACCGGGTGCACGCGCGGCGACCCATCCGCCCGGACGGTTGCCAGATAGGCCGGGCCTTTGGCGAAGCGTTGTTCGCCAAACGCGGCGAGTTCGGGTTCGTCGAGCGCAAAGTCCTGCCAGGAATGCTTCATGACTCCTCCTGTTATTGCTTAGCTGCTTGGGAAGAAATATAACACCGCTCAAAACGTTTCAGTTGGAGCGGCGAAAGTGCGGCTTTGCCCAGGCTATTGACCGCGTCAATCTATCGTTGCATGGCCTCGAAAACCAGAATCCCGGAATCTACGAGATTCCGGGATTCTTACTCTACACCCCGCCTTGGTACTAGAACAAGTGTTCTATTTCATCGAGGTAAGGGGTGAGTATGGTCATCATTCTCGACTGGGCGCTGATCTACAAGGACATGGGTCTGTGCCCGATACCGTTGTCCCGGCGCGACGATCCACAACGCGCGCTGAAAACCGGAAGATGTCCGACTTCTGCTAGAAGTCGGACATCTTTGTCTCCGCATATCCCTTAAAATGGGGGACTATTCGATTGGAAAGGCGGGCGATATGCCAAAACAGACTATTGACTTCGTGACGCCGGCGGCGCAGCCGGTCGCGCCGTTTGAGCAGGCGGCCATCCGACTGCATCCCCTCGACGACGTGGCGATTGCCAGGGTCAACCTGACGGCGGGGCAGGCGCTGCGCGGCGGCCCGGCGCAAGTGACCCTGGCGCAACTGATCCCCTCCGGGCACAAGTTCGCGCTGCACCCCATCGCGGCGGGGCAGGCCATCCGGCGCTATGGGCAGGTGATCGGCTTCGCCGCGCGCGACATCCAGCCCGGCGAGCACGTGCACACGCACAACGTCAGCGTGCTGGAGTTCGCGCGCGACTACGCTTTCGGCGCCGACGTGCAGCCGGTAGCCTACGTGCCTGAGGGCGAGCGGCGCACCTTCATGGGCTATCAACGGCCGGGCGGGCGCGCCGGCACGCGCAACATGATCGCGGTCATATCATCGGTCAACTGTTCGGCGCACACCTGCCGCGAGATCGCCCATTACTTCACGCCGGAGCGGCTGGCGGCCTATCCCAATATCGACGGCGTAATTGCGCTGACGCATGGCTCCGGCTGCGCCTCGCGCAGCGGCGGGCCCGATTACGTGCTGCTGCAGCGCACGCTGGCCGGCTTCGCGGCCAACCCCAATGTCGGCGCGTACATCATCGTCGGGCTGGGCTGCGAAGCCAACCAGATTTCCGAACTGGTCAGCAACTACAGCGCGGTTTTCGACGATCCGGCGCGCAAGCTGTTTCGCCGCCCCAACCTGACCATCCAGGACAGCGGCGGCATCCGCAAGACGGTGCAGGCCGGCATCGCGGCGGTGCAGGACCTGCTGCCGCTGGTGAACGCCACGCCGCGCACACCGCAGCCCATATCCGAGTTGATGCTGGCGCTGCAATGCGGCGGCAGCGACGGCTGGTCGGGCGTGACGGCCAATCCGCTGCTGGGCATGCTGGTGGATGAAGTGGTGCGCCAGGGCGGTTCGGCGGTGCTGGCCGAGACCCCCGAGATTTACGGCGCGGAACACCTGCTGACCCGCCGCGCCATCAACCGCCAGGTAGGCGAGAAGCTGGTCGAGCGCGTGCACTGGTGGGAGGAGCACTGCAGGCGCATCGGCGCTGAGATCGACAACAACCCCAGCCCCGGCAACAAGGCCGGCGGGCTGACGACGATCTACGAGAAGTCGCTGGGCGCGGTGGCGAAGGGCGGCACGACGCCCCTGATGGGTGTGTACGAATATGCGGAGCCGGTGACGGCGCGCGGCTTCACCTTCATGGACACGCCCGGTTACGATCCCGTCTCGGCCACCGGGCAGGTCGCCGGCGGCTGCAACCTGGTCGTCTTCACCACGGGGCGCGGCTCGTGCTTCGGATTCAAACCCGCGCCGAGCATTAAAATCGTCACCAACACGCCCACCTACGAGCGCATGACGGACGATATGGACGTCAACGCCGGGCGAATACTGGAAGGCGTGCCGATGGAAAAAGCCGCGGCGGAATTGCTGGAACTCGTCATCGCGGTGGCGTCCGGCCGGCAGAGCAAGAGCGAGGCGCAGGGCGTGGGCGAGGCGGAGTTCAACCCGTGGAACCTGGGCGGGGTGTTGTAGAAAAAAACCGCAGAGATCGCAAAGGGAGAGCGGAGAAGAGGTGCGGACGGTAGTTATCTAAAGATGCATACCGTCTGGTTTTCTTTGCGATCTTTGCGGCCTTTGCGGTGAAATCCAAATATTGGAAATGTCATGAAAGAATACAAGAACCTGATCAACGGCGAATGGGTCGCAGCCTCGAATGGCGCGACCTTCGAGAATAGCAACCCGGCCAACACGGCTGAAGTGCTGGGCGCGTTCCCCTCGGCGACGCGCGACGACACCCGGCGCGCCATCGCCGCGGCGCGCGAGGCGTTCCCCAAATGGGCCGGCATGCCCGCGCCCAACCGCGGCGCGATCCTCGACAAGGCCAGCCAGATCATCGCCGGCCGCATGGACGAGATGGGCGCCGCGCTGACGCGCGAGGAAGGCAAGACGTTCGCGGAGGCCAAAGGCGAGGCTATCCGCGCGCGCGACCTGTTCCGCTTCTTCGGCGGCGAGGGTTGGCGCATCCGCGGCGACATGCTGCCCGGCACGATGACCGATGAGGTGCTCTTCACCAGGCGCGAGCCGCTCGGCGTGGTCGGCATCATCACGCCGTGGAACTTCCCGCTGGCGATCCCGGCGTGGAAGATCGCGCCGGCGCTGGCCTATGGCAACACGATCGTGTTCAAGCCGGCCTCATACGCGCCGCATTCCAGCCTGCTGCTGATCGAGGCGCTGATGGAGGCGGGATTGCCTCCGGGAGTGATCAACTATGTCACCGGCTCCGGCCGCGAGGTCGGCGACGAGATCGTGACCAGCCCGCAGGTCAACGGCATCAGCTTTACCGGCTCATACGATGTCGGCACGCGCATCTACGCGCAAGCCATCCGGAACCTGACGCGCGTGCAGTTGGAGATGGGCGGCAAGAACCCCACCGTCGTATTGAACGACGCAAAGATCGATCTGGCGGTGGATATCGTGGTACGCGGCGGGTTCGGTCTGACCGGACAGGCCTGCACCGCAACAAGCCGCGTGATCGTCGAAGAGGGCATCGCCGGCGAACTGGCTGCCGCATTGAGCGAGGCGGCGCGCAAGTTGCGCGTGGGCGATGGCCTGGACGGCGCCACGCAAATGGGCCCGGCGGTCAGCCTGGATCAACTGGAAACCGACCTGAAGTACATCGAGATCGGGCGGCAGGAAGGGGCGAAGCTGCTGGCCGGGGGCGATATTGCCCGCTCCGGCGGTTTCTACATTCAGCCGACTGTGTTCGACATGGTTGATGCTGACATGCGCATCGCGCAGGAGGAAATCTTCGGCCCGGTCATCAGCCTGATCCGCGTGAAGAACGTGGATGAAGCCATCGAGAAAGCCAACGCCATCGGCTTCGGGCTGGCCGCAGGCATCGTCACCAACGACATGCACAAGGCCTTCCTGTTCGCCGACCGCATCGAGGCCGGCGTGGTGAAGATCAACGAGCCGACCACCGGGCTGGCGGCGCATATGCCGTTCGGCGGGTTCAAGCACTCCAGCGCGAACACGTTCAAAGAGCAAGGCCAGAGCGCGATCGACTTTTACACGCGCATCAAGACGGTGTACCTGAAGCACGGGTAGACAGAACAGTCGGACTTGTCGGACAAGTCTGACATGTGTTATGAGCACACATGATCAAATTTATCATCGGTTTCGTTTTCGGCGTCATCCTCGGCGCTATCGCAATTCTGTTCTTCGGCGCGCTGGGACGCGGCGCCCACCCTCTGACCACCCCGACGACGCCGGCGCCGAGGCAATCCGCAATCCGTATCAGCGTCAATCAATCGTATCTGAACCAGGAGTTCGGCGCAGCGCTGGCCGACCAGCCCCAGTTGCGTAATATGCATCCGCAACTGGCCATGCGCGCTCCCAACGCCGTCGTCGTCAGCGTCGATCTTCAGGCCAGCGTGGCCGGCGTCACCTTGACAGCACACCCCGCCGTGACCATTCAACTCTACGTCGCGGGAGGACGAATCCGCACCAGAGTGGCGGACGTCAACGTCGGCGCGGTGGATGTGCCGCTGCAGCCCTTCCAGGCGCAGATCGACCAGGCAATCCGCATGATGGAGGATCAGGCCAACCGGCTGGTGAACAGCGGCCTGGCCGGAACCGGCTTGAAGGTGGTCGGCGTCAGCACGACCAGCGACAGCCTGGTGATCGACCTGGGGCAGTAACTCGCCCGCGCCTTGATCGCCGCAATGTCAGGTCAGGGCTGAAACTGGCGTCCAACCGTCAGGCAGGCGGGCGTCGCACGCGGTTTGTTGGCGCATAATACGATCAACCAACAAGGAGGTTGGGTAAGCATGAGGAACTTTCTGCTGCGCGTGATCGTCAGCGCCATTGCCATCGCGGTGACGGCCGCTCTGTTGCCCGGCATCCGCGTCGCCAACAACGACATTTTCAGCTTCCTGCTGCTCGGCCTGATTTTCGGCGTCGTCAACGCATTGATCAAGCCGATCGTCACGATCATGAGCTGCCCGCTGGTCATCCTGACGCTGGGGCTGTTCCTGTTCGTCATCAACGGCATCATGCTGTTGATCACCGCGGCGCTGTCGGGCGGCCGCCTGTTCGTGGACGGGCTCGGCTGGGCGATTATCGGCGGCATCATCATGGGTCTGGTGAACATGGTGCTGGAAGTGCTGCTGGGGATGAACGACCAGGACCGCCCGCGCCAGATCGCGCGATAGCAGCTCGGTGCGACACTCCCGGAGTCTTCTGCAGACTCCGGGAGTGTTCTTCTACCCCTGCGAAGGCTATAGCCTTCGCAGGGGTGTTTTTGCGTTCCCGCACCGGCGAAAAGTGCGATACTTACGGGCATGTAATGGGTATAAGTCAGTGAGGAGGCGTGTGATGTTTGAGCAGCAATCGGCGGCGTCTGAAGGGCAGAATCCGCTGGGGAGTCTTGAGGAATGGGAGGAGTTTGTTCTCGCGCGCTATCCGGAAACAAGCAAGCCGGCCGACCCGTATAAGGACAAGGATGCGTATCGCAACTACGACAACCCGGCCCGCGATACGGTGCGAGAGTTCTACCGCCTGAATCACACCCGGCAGACCTATTCGTTCGTGCTCGAAAAAGAGAACCAGTTCCTCGGCCTGAACCGCATGCAGCTTGCGCCCTGGCAGGCCATCGAATACCTGAACCAGCTTGTGGACGACTCCGACCCGGATATCGCCCTGTCTCAGCTCAATCACCTGCTGCAGACGGCGGAGGCCATCCGCGCCGACGGGCATCCGGACTGGTTTGTGCTGGTGGGCCTGATTCACGACCTGGGCAAAGTCCTGTGCCTGTTCGACGAGCCGCAATGGGCGGTGGTGGGCGACACGTTCCCCGTGGGCTGCCGGCACTCAAACAAAATCGTCTACCCGGAGTTCTTCGCCGCCAACCCGGATATGCAGGTCGCGGCGTATCAAACGCCCTGCGGCGTCTACGGCGAACACTCAGGATTGGCGAACGTGCACATGTCGTGGGGGCATGACGAGTATCTGTACCACGTCGTGAAGGACTACCTGCCCGAGCCGGCGCTGTACATGATCCGCTATCACTCGTTCTATCCCGCGCACCGCGAGGGCGAGTATCAGTACCTGATGAACGATCACGACCTCAGGATGTTCCGCTGGGTCAAGGCGTTCAACCCGTACGACCTGTACTCCAAGAATCCCGTGCCGCCGGACATCGCCGAGCTAAAGCCGTACTACACCGATCTGCTGGCGAAGTACCTGCCGCCGGCGCTGCGGTTTTGAGCAACGCGCTGAAAGCTGTAATCTGACATCTCACAGGTCTGGTAGACCTGTGAGATGTGGTGTTCAAGACTCCGCCAGCACGATCACGCGATCCTGCTCGTCGAAGGTCACCAGGTTGGATTTTTCCGGGTTGATCACGACGCCGTAGGTCTTCGTGATATCGTTGGCATGCGCGCGCAGGCGATAGCCGATGGCCGTCTCGCCGCGCCGCCGGGCGGATTCCACCACGGTGTAGAAATTCACGGGCTGCCCCGGCAGCACATAGTGCGCCGCCGGCTTCAGATAGATATCCGTCCCGGCTGCGTCAAACAGTTTGGCGAACACATCCATCAGGTGCTTGTTCTCCGATACCTGCGCCAGCATCAGCGCCGTGAGCATATCGCTGACGATGAAGTCGTCGGCGCGGGTGACTTCGGCCAGCCGGCGGTTGCGCACGTCCATCATCTCGCTGACGATGCTGAAGCGGTGGCCGCAGCGTTCGGCGATGCGGCGCAGGTGCAATAGCGTCACCAGGGTGAGCGCGTCGGCTTTCTGCGTATCGTCCACGTCGCTGTAGCTCAGGATGATGATGTGGTCAAAGGTCTGGATATCCAGCGCTTCCAGGAGGGTGCGGTCGGTGGTGTCGCCGACTTTGTAGGCGACGCGCAGGTTGTGCAGCTCCCCGCTCAGGCAGGTGGTCAGCGCCTCCGCCTCGACGACATCGGCGACCACCTGCACTTCCGACCCCGGCGCCACATACGCGTCGATCTGGCTGATGATCTGGCATGATTGGGCATTCCACCCCAGGATGAGGGTGCGCTCCGGTTTCTTTAAGGCGGGCCGGCTTTCGGAAATTGCGCCCGTGCTGATGTTCAGGGCGGCCAACCCCGACAGCTTGACGGTGTCGTCATCCTCCGAGATCGCGATGATCTGATCGCCCGCGCCGATGCGGGTGTCCGTGGCAGGATTGAGCCTGACCCGGCCGTCGGAGGCCAGCAGCCCCATGACGGCGGAGTCCTCGTAAGCCAGCAGCGCCTCGCCGTAGGTTTTGCCGGCCAGCGCAGGCTCGGATTGAAAGTAGATTTCGTCGCCTTCGAAGTTGAGCAGTTCGGTATAAACCACACTCAGCCCGGATTGCCGGCTGGTCTGTACCGTGATGCGCGATATGAGATCGCTGACCAGCACCAGTTGCGTCTCGACCTGCCCCACGATGCCGGCGATCTCCATGTGTTTCGGCTCGCGAATCTCCGCGACAATGTGATAGGGTTCGGCGCGGCGGTCGGGGTGGTTGATCACGGACAGGATGGTCTTGATGACCTGCGAATCGGGGTCCTCGTCGATGGGCGACAGGATGATGATGGACTTGCACGCCTGCGGGTTGGCGATGTCCAGGTCGTTCAGGTCGATGGGGCTGCCCGTGCGGCAGACCACGTGGGTGTTGCGCGTGTGCCCCACCCTGGCGCGGATTTCGTCCTCCATCTCCACCTTGTCTTTGTCGGCCAGGATGACGATGCGCGGGTTCTTCTTATTCTCATTGGCGATGATCAGTTGGGAGATGATGACGAAGATTTTGGGCGACCAGCCCAGGATGAGCGTGTGGTTGTGCTCGATCACAAACGAGCGCCCCTTGCGCAGGTTCTGGATGCGGTTGTCGATGGTGTTGGTCAGGATCCCGATGAAGACGCTGACCAGAAACAGGTTCCCGATGGTCGAGAACAGCATGGTGTAAAGGAAGGTGTTCGAGCCGGATGTGGGATCCACCGGGTTGGGGGTGAGCGTCTGGTACAGGATGTCCCACAGGATGACGCCCAGGCTCTTGTCCGGATCGCGCCCGGCAGCCACGACAAATAACGTGGCCCCCAGCACCAGGAGGCAGGAAATGGCGGCCAGCCAGACGATCAGCCCGGCAGGCCCGCGCGATAAGGTGTTGTCGATGTCGTAACGCAGCCGTGTTAGAAAAGTAATGCGTTTTCCTGGCGCTGGTTTCATATTGTTTCCCCGAACCCTGTTGCGCTGCAATGGCGTCGCGAGCCCCCGGTTGTCCGGCGGCTCAAGCCGACGCTGCGTTCTTCTTGGTTTCGCCCGCCTCTTTGACTAACTGCTCCGCGCCCTGCCGCCCGGTCTTGCCGGTGGTGCCGAGCATCTGGGCCAGTTCGTCCAGGCGCTCGTCGTGGCTCAGGCGATGCACGCTCGTGACGGTGCGGTCGGCGTGCGCAGTCTTCTCCACCTTGTAGTGAGAGTCGCCGAAACTGGCTAACTGCGGCAGATGGGTGATGCAGAACACCTGGTGCGAGCGGGTGAGCGCCCACAGCTTCTGGCCGACCGACGCCCCGACGCGCCCGCCGATGCCCTGGTCGATCTCGTCGAAGATCAACGATGGCGTGTGGTCCGCGCGCGACAGCACTGTTTTGAGCGCCAGCATCAGGCGCGCTGTCTCGCCGCCGGAGGCCGTCTTGACCAGCGGTTTCAGCCCCTCGCCCACGTTCGGCGCGATCATGAATTCCACCACGTCGATGCCGGTCGCATCGAAGCGAATGCGGGCTTTGGAATCCTTGGATTGAGATTGGAGATTAGAGATTGGAGATTGCGACGCGCCCGGCTTAATCTCCAATCTCCAATCTCTAATCTCTCCTGTTCTGTTAATCTCAATGCCGCTTTTGTCTTCCTCCTGCGTGATGCTGACGGCGAAACGCGCGCCGGCCATGCGCAGGTCCTCCAGTTCGGCTTCCACCTGCTGGCTCAATTGCCCGGCCGCCGCGCAGCGCCGAGCTGAGAGTTCGACGGCCAGTTTCGCCAGCTCGCCGGCCAGGCGCGCCTCATCCGCCTGCAGCGTCTCGATGCGTTCGGCGCTGTTCTCGATCTGGTTCAGCTCGTTCTCGGCGCGTTCGGCGAAGGCGATGACGGCGTCAACCGTGTCGCCGTATTTGCGCTTGAGCTTCTTGATCAGGCTCAGGCGCTCCTCCACCTGCTGCAGGCGGCGAGGGTTGAACTCGATCGCCTCGCGGTACTCCTGCAGCGTGCGGGCGATCTCCTGCACGATGGCGGACGCTTCGGCCAGCGACTTGCCGTAATCGTCGAATTGTTTGTCGAAGCGCGCCAGGTTGGTCAGCGCGCGCGAGGCCTGCTCGATCTGGTCGAGCGCGGCCGGTTGTTCGCGCGACGACTCGTACAGGGCGCTGTTGGCTTCCTCGGCGTACATCGCCAGGGTTTCGGCGTTGGCCAGGCGGGTGTGCTCGTCCTGCAGGATGGTTTCTTCGTTCGGCTTGAGCTTGGCCGAACGGATTTCCTCGAGCTGGAACTTGAGCATATCCACGCGGCGGGCGCGCTCGCGCGCACTGTCGATCAACTGCTGCATTTCCTTGCGCGTCGCGCGCAGTTCGGCCACCTTGGCGGTTACACCTTGGCGCAAGTCCCACAGGTTGGCGTAGCGGTCGAGCAGGTTGACGTGCTCCTTGACGCGCAGGAGCGAGAGGTGTTCGCTCTGGCCGTGCACGTCCATCAGAAGTTCGCCCAGTTCGCGCAGCACGTTCTGGCCGACGGCGCGCCCGTTCACGCGGCACAGCGTGCGCCCGTTGACGCGCACTTCGCGCCCCAGCAGCAGTTGCCCCGGCTCGTCCGACTCCAGCCCCTGCTCGGTCAGGATGGCCTCGACTTCGCGGCGCACGGCCTCATCCAGTGTGAAGACGCCTTCGATGAGGGCGCGTTCTGCGCCGGTGCGCACCGAGCCGGCGCCGGCGCGGTCGCCCAGCAGCAGGGCGATGGAATCGACGATGATGCTCTTGCCGGCACCGGTTTCGCCGGTCAGCACGTTGAATCCGTTGGCGAATTCGATATTGAGCGAGTCGATAATCGCGAAATCGCGCACGCGCAACTCAGTCAGCATAACTCAATGGTAGTTGAAATCTGCGGATTAGAACATTTATTCTACCCCGATTCACACCGGGCTGGGGCGTTGGATGCCACCGGATGAGTGCCACGGTGATGCGCGTCGCCTGTGGTTGCAAACCACAGGCTGGCACGGAAGAAACGCGCCAAGGCGCGTTAACCGGCCTTGGCCGGTTTAGTCTGGGTTAGACGCCGGATTCATCCGGTGGCACAACCGCGTTGCGTGTCGCGATGTTTTGCCTACATCTGGACGCCGAACGAGAACCCAGACTCCCGGAATCTCGGAGATTCCGGGAGTCTATGAGCGACCGGCTGACACCTGCAGCAAAACGCGCTCAACCGCGTTGACAATCTTGTTGTCCCGTCACCTTAGGTTCGCTACGCGCTTTCGCGGACATGACGGCGTACCACCGCCCGGTCGCGCTGTCGCCGTGGAAACGACCTCAGGCGAATCCTGTTGGCGAAATTGGTTTCGAGAACCCAGACTCCCGGAATCTCGGAGATTCCGGGAGTCTATGAGCGACGGCGGGAAACGCCCCGCGACGGGGCTTCGAGCAATGTCATGAACTTCTGACGGCTAACTTAAGAGAGGGGGTAAGGGTGAGGTCGAGGCTGTGATCTCGTGCCGAAAATATTCCTTGACAGATTGCCATTCTCAAGTAAGATTTGCCTGTTACTCAATCTTACTTACACGAAAGGAGGGTCGCGCTTCATGTTGAATAGGTCAGCTTCGGAGCTTGTTCGAGTCCAGGTTGCATGGGCGCGCCTGCCGTTCTAGTCGAGTAGTCTTTTCCTGAATCTACACGGCCACGGGTGCGTTCATGCCCGTGGCTTTTTTATTCCTTTCACCTGAAGGGGATGGTCAGGCGTATTGCCGTAACCGGTTATGCGCCAAGGCTCGAAACAGTTTGCCAGCCACGGGATATTCCGTGGCTGGCTTTTTTGTGTATAGAAACAGGAAGTATCACCCTGAACGCTTTATTGAATCGTACCAATCCCTATAGCGGGATCGTTATCAAGAAGATCACCAATGCCTATTTGGTTCAATCTGACGCCGGCAACCTCACCTGTACGCTTTCGCAGCGCCTGAAGCAGCAATCCACCGGCGACCCGGTTGCGATTGGTGACAAGGTGTGCTGGAATGAAGCTGCGCAGATCGCCGTCGTTCTACCACGCCGTAACCAACTGGCGCGCCGCTCTGCCGTGCCCATGCCTGGCGCGCACGCTCACGAGCAGGTTATCGTCGCCAACGTGGACCAGATCGTCCCGGTCATTGCGGCCGCCAGCCCGCGACTGGCTTGGCGCCTGCTCGACCGATACCTCGTCTCGGCGGAATCCGCCGAGATTCCGGCAGTCGTCTGCATCACCAAGATGGATCTGGTCGATAGCCGGCCCGAGTCCGAAGAGATCGAAGCCGTGGCCGCCGAATACCGCGCCATTGGGTATGGCGTCATCCTGACCAGCATGGTCTCCGGACAAGGGATGGAGGAAATCCAAGCGGTGCTGCGGGGGCGCCTGTCGGTGTTCGTCGGCAAGTCGGGCGTCGGTAAGACTTCCCTGCTCAATGCCATCGAGCCCGGGCTGAGACTGCGCGTCCAGGAGACGAGCCAGGCTACCGGCAAGGGGCGCCACACCACCACTCACATGGAGATGTTCCCACTTCAGTTCGGCGGAGCCATCATCGACACGCCCGGCATCCGCGAGTTCGGCCTGTGGGACGTGGACCAGGACGACCTCGCGCTGTTCTTCCCCGAAATGCGGCCCTTCGTCGGCGTCTGCAAGTTCGGGCGAAGTTGCCGCCACGATGAAGAACCCGGCTGCGCCATCCGGCGCGCGGTGAACGCCGGGCTGATCAGCCCCTACCGCTATCAAAGTTACTTGAAATTGAGGGCACAACCATGAAGACGTGCTTTACCACCCAGCGCCGCCACATCCGATTCGGCGGTCCGCGCAATGCCGGTGAGGACTTCGTGTGCATGTACTGTCACAACATTGTTTCGGTGCAAGCACCGCCAGGAAGCTGTCACAACCGCAACCACTGCCCGCGCTGCCTGTCATCGCGCCACCTCGACCTGTACGCAGCCGGGGATCGCCTCTCCGCCTGTAAGGCGCGCATGCGGTCGATCGGGCTCACGCTCAAGCGAACGCCCCGTAAATATGCCACGCTTGAGCAGGGTGAGTTGATGATCGTCCATCAGTGCGAGGGATGTGGCAAAGTCTCCATCAACCGCATCGCCGCGGACGATGACGACGAGGCCATCCTGAGCGTGTTCGAGGCCTCACGCCGGCTCGATTCACAAGCGAACGCTCACTTAATCGAAAGCGGCATCTTCCTCCTAACGACGAACGAACTGCAGTTGGTCTACCGGCGCCTGTACGGGCGGGAGTGGCTACGGCAAACTTGACGGGATAGCGCAGAAGTCTGACATCCGCGTATCAACCTAAAATCAATAATCAGGCGGTGACCCGTCGCAGCCGGGGCGTGAACACCTGCACCGCGACAGCCACCGCCAGGCATGCGCCGCCGCCGATCAGCACCGCCAGCGGCGCGCTGTAGGTCTGCGCCAGCCACCCGATGAACAGACTGCCGAACGGCGCGACGCCGTTCTGCGCCCAGAAGTACGTGCTGATGACGCGCCCGCGCAAGTGGTTGGGCACCAGCAACTGGATCAGCGTGTTGGTCATCGCCAGTTGCGTGACGCTGCCCCAGCCGATCAGCGTCATCAGCGGAAGCGATATGCCCAGGGTGGTGGAGAAGGCCAGCCCCACCAGCGCTGCGCTGAATACTAACTGCCCGATCGTCAGCAGCAGACCTTTGCGCCTCATCATGCTGAAGGCGGCCAGGGTCAGCGCGGCAATCAACGCGCCCACGCCCTGCGCGGTGATCATGGCGCTGTTGCGAGCCGCCACGATGGCATCGGTGTCGCCGATCTGGTGAAAGACATCGCGCGCGAACACCGGCACCTGCTGGATGGCCGGGAAACCGACGAATCCCGGCACCGCCGCGGTAAAGATGAGCAGGCCGACAACGGCAGTCGCCATGATGAAGCGCTGCCCCTCGCGAAATTCGTGCATGGCGCCCACGTGCGGCCCGGTATTGGAACTGTATTCGGGATTCGGGCGCACGAAGAACAACCCGATGATGACGACCAGATAGCTGGCGCCGTTGGCGAAGAACGCCCAGCCCTCGCCCCTGTCGGACAGCAGCACCAGCAATGGGCCGGCCAGCGCGGGGCCGAGCACGCGAGCGGCGTTGAAGATGCTCGATTGCAGCGCGATGGCGTTCGGCAGCGACTCCCTGCCGACCAGTTCAATCAGCATGGCCTGGCGTGCGGTAATCTCGATGGAGTTGGCGGCCCCCAGCAGAAACGCCATGACCACGATATGCCAGATGGTGATGACGCCCGCCAGCGCCAGATAAGCCAGCGCGAAGGCCTGCAGCATCATCACGGCCTGCATGACGATGACGACTTTGCGCTTGTCCATCCGCTCGACCAGCACGCCGCCCGGCAGCGTGAGCAGCAGCGCCGGCAGCGCGCCGGCGAACCCGATCAGTCCCAGGTAAAACGGCTGCCCGCTGATGCGGTAGGCCAGGTACGGCTGGGTGGTGTTCTGCATCCATGTCCCGATCAGCGAGATGAACTGGCCGATCATGAAGATGCGGAAGTCGCGCGATGAGAGCGCGGGGAAGCGCGTGGCGATGTTAGCTGTCAGGTTCATAACGAAATTCCGGCTCAAACGTCGATGATGTGTGCTCTGGCAGGTTGCTGTTTTTTCTTCCGCGTGATCATGCCTCTACGATGTTTCCGGCTTTGAGTTTAACTGATCTTCAGAGACAAGCTGGCGCAGAAAGTAGGTGGAGCGCAGCGTGCGTTCCAGCACAAAGGTGAGATAGCGGCGCATGGTCTGCTCGGCCTGCGCGTGCGCGACCGGCGAGACATCCAGTGTTTTGATGGAGTCGAAGGGCTGAGTCTGCAGGACGCGCAACAGGCGCAGCACGCCGACCGGCACGGAAAACGTATCGCGCGCCAGACGCGCCACGGGCGGCGACAGGATGCCGCCCTCAATGGGCGAGAAGGCCACGCTGAGCGGGCTGCCGGCGTTCGTCGCGGCATCGACGTTCACCGCCTCGCCGGTGCGGGCGCATTTGAACAACTGCGGGCGATAGCCGGTGATGGTGAGCAGGCGCAACTCGAAATAGCGCGCGGCCAGCGCCGGGTCAGGCGCGGTGGACACCCAGTCCAGCCCGTTGGCCAGCAGGTCGTACAGGGCGCTGTCCTCGCTGCCCTCCTGGGCGAATGCGTCGATCAACTCGCTGAGGTAATGGGCATAGCTGCCGCGCAGCAGGTCTTCGCGCAACGGGCGGTAAGCCTCGACCGTCTCGGCCTGGCTGATGATGTCGAAGGTGCGCCCGCGCGCCAGCAGCAACCGCACGCGCGTGAACAACTCCACGTGCCCGGCCTTGCGGCTGGTGATCTTGCGCACACCCTTGGCGATGACGCGCAGCTTGCCCAGCTCCGGCGTCATGATGGTGAGGATGCGGTCTGCCTCGCCGTAGTTGCTGTGCCGGATTACGATCGCTTCGCTGGCGTAAAGACGAACTCTACTCATCACAAATGGGAAAGAGAGAGATTGGAGATTAGAGATTAGAGATTTCAGATTGTTGGGCATCGTTCCAATCCCCATTCCTTAACCTCTGACCCCTTGTCTCTTACTTCTGGCCTCTAGTCTCCAGCCTCCAGCTTCTTGCCTCTGCTCTCCAATCTCTAATCTCCAATCTCTAATCTCTAATCCCCAATCGCTATACCTGGCAATGTTCACAATAGTGTGTGCTGCGCTGCCCGACAATGATACGCTGGATCGGCCGGCCGCACGTGACGCACGCCTGCCCGGTGCGGCCGTACACGCGGAAGTTCTCCTGATAGTTGCCGCCAGGGTACACCCAGTCGAAGCTGGCGCCGTTGGCGGCGATGCCGGCGAGCAGCACCTGCCGGATCGCCGCGTGCAGCCGCAACCTGTCGGCGTCGCTCAGCGTCTGCGCCAGCCGTTTGGGGTGCAGTCCGGCCATGAAAAGCGACTCGTCGGCGTAGATATTGCCCACGCCGGCGATGAAGGTCTGGTCGAGCAGGAGCGGTTTCAGCGCGCCGCGCTTCCGCCGCAGGCGCTCCGCGAACTCCCCGGCGCCGATCAGCAGGGCGTCCGGGCCGATCCTGCCGGTGATCTGCGCCGCGTCGGCGACCAGAAATACGCGGCCGAACTTGCGCGCATCGTCGAAACGCAGCGCCCAGCCGCCGTCCAGCAGCCACACCACGCGCGCGTGTTTGGTATAGGCTTCGTCCTGCGCCACTACGTCCAGGCGGCCGCTCATGCGCAGGTGAATCAACATCGACAACGGTGGATCGCCTGCGGCAGCGCCCAACTCGATGATGAGGTATTTGCCGTGCCGCCCGACCGACGCAACCCGCCGGTTGCGGACCTTGCGCTCGAACGATCGCGCGGACAGCCCGTCGATCTCGCGCGGCCACAGCGCGCGCGCCTGTATGATGGTGCGCCCGACCAGCGCGGGCGCGCCGCCGAGGCGCCCGGCGCGCAACTGTTGCGCAATGGTCTCTACTTCAGGGAGTTCAGGCATCCTGGTTCACTCGTCCAGCGACATGTGCAGTAGTGTGCGCAGCGGTTTGAAACCCATCGCCTGCAGCGCGGTATGCGAAGGCTCGTGCGGGCGCGCTTGCGTAGCCAGCAGCGGCTTGCCGGTGTAAATCTCGAAGTGCTTCAGCCCGTATTCCAGCAGCGCGATGCCGAAGTCTTCGCCAGCCTGCACGCCCAGCATCAGTTCGACGTGATGCTCGTGCAGATCCAGGTTTGCGCGCGTGCGCACGGCGCCGAGGAAGCGCCCGCCGCTCTCGGCCACCAGCCACTGTTCCAGGCCGCCGCTGAGAAAGTTGGACAGCGACCAGCGCAACCCCAGGTGGTACATGCGTTCATCGAATGGCTCGGCATAGGTCAACTCGTCGGGGATGTTGAAACGGGTGGCGCGCCACACACTGGCGCTATCCGACCAGCCGGCCTTGCGGATCGTGATCGGCGCGGCGGCGGAGACATCGCGCCACACGGGCTGGCTGCGCACCGACGGACGCCGGTAGTAGGTCACCGCGCCCAGTTCGTGGAAGCCGTACTTCTGGTACAGGCGAAGCGCCGGCGCGTTGCCTTCCATCACCTGCAGCGCGATATGTCGCGCGCCGCGCGCCTGCGCAAAGCGGATGGTGGCGTCGAGCAGCGCCGAGGCGACGCCGCGGTTGCGGTGATCCGGATGTGTGGCGACGTTGCCGATCACCCAGGTGTTGCGGCGGGTGGGGTTGCGCTGGATCGATACGTTGCCCACGAGTCGCCCGTCCTCGCTCCACACCAGCCCCGGCGCGCCTTCCATGATCAGCGATTCGAGCGGGCCGTAGTTGCGCAACATGCGGATCATGCGCAGGCCGCTTTCGTCGATGCCCTCGTCGTTGAAGCACATCTCCAGCAAGTCGGCCACCGCCGGGCCGTCATGCCACGCGTCGATTGCCCGTATGTGCGGGTCGATTGCCCCGAGCGACACACCACTTAAACCAGCCACCATTTCCGACATTGTACTCGCCGGGGCGGATTTCAACATACACCAGGCAGGTATTGGATGTATTCGCAAAAAGTGTTGTCATGCCGAATGGCGCCGGCTCGCAGAATCCCGGAATCTCGGAGATTCCGGGATTCTATACGACCTGCGATTACCCTGACTCCGGCACACAGGCGGGGTTGGCGAGTACAATCACGGCGTGGCACAAAAGACAATCAGTTCGGTCGCCGCGCAACTGCGCGCCAATATCCAGACCGTAATCGTCGGCAAAGATGACGTCATCAATCTCGCCCTGGTCGCGCTATTGTGCGAAGGCCATATCCTGATCGAGGACGTGCCGGGCATCGGCAAGACCACGCTGGCTAAAGCCATCGCCCGCAGCCTGAACTGCTCGTTCAAGCGCATCCAGTTCACTCCCGACCTGCTGCCCAGCGACGTGACCGGCATCTCCTACTTCAACCAGAAAGAGCAGATTTTCGAGTTCCGCGCCGGGCCGATCTTCGCGCAGGTGGTGCTGGCCGACGAGATCAACCGCGCCACGCCGCGCACCCAGTCGGCCCTGCTGGAGGCCATGCAGGAGCGCCAGGTCACCGTCGATGGCGAGACGAAGACGCTGGCGCGCCCGTTTCTCGTCATGGCGACGCAGAACCCGATCGAGCTGGAGGGCACGTTCCCGCTGCCCGAGGCGCAGGTGGATCGTTTCCTGCTGCGCATCAGCCTGGGCTATCCCGACGAGGACGAGGAACACCGCATCCTGGCGCGCTTTGAGCGGCTGGACCCATTCGATACGCTGCACAGCGTGGTGGAGGCTGCCGACCTGCTGGCGTTGCAGACGCAGGCGCGCACGATCCGCGTGGAACGCAGCGTGGCCGATTACATCGTCAACCTGTGCCGCGCCACGCGCCACGCGACCGGCACGCAGATCGGCGTCAGCCCGCGCGGCACGCTGGCGCTGTACCGCGCCGCACAGGCGTTTGCGGCCATCCACGGGCGCGACTACGTGCAGCCCGACGATGTGAAGACGCTGGCGCCCTACGCCCTGGCGCACCGCATCGTGGTGGACGGGCAGAGCCGCCTGCGCGGGCGCAAGGCCGAAGATATCCTGCGCGACGTGCTGGAACGCACGCCCGTACCGGTGGACACCGTGTAATGTTCTTCGACGAACGCTGGGTCACGCTCCTGCTGTTCATCACCGTGGTCGGCGTGATCCTGCGCGCGCCGGCGCTGACCGCGCTGGGCGTGTTGAGCCTGGCGATCATCACGGCCAGCAACCTGCTGCGCCGCAGCGTGCTGAACGGCGTCCTCTACGAGCGCCGCTTCAACGAGACGCGCCTGTTTATGGGCGAAATCGTAGAGGTGTCGTGCAACCTGACCAACCGCGGCCGCCTGCCGGTTGTGTCGCTGCAGGTGGCCGACAGCGCGCCCGCCGGGTTCCAGCGCGCCGATGCCGGCCCTGAAGAAACGTCCGCCGTAGAGGAGCGCATCAACCTGGGACAGATGTCGGCGCTGAAACCGGGCGAGCACACCGCCCGCGTGACGCGCCTGCGCGCGATGAAGCGCGGTTACTTCGCGTTCGGCGCGGCCTCTCTGCGCGCGTACGACCTGCTGGGGTTGTCGCAGTTTGAACGCGTGGACCTGCTGCCGGATGCGCTGATCGTCTACCCGCGCGTGTTCTCGCTGGACGCGCTGGGCATCCCCACGCGCGACCCGTTCGGATCGTTCGCGGCGTTGCGCCGCCTGATCGAGGACCCCTCGCGCATCATGGGCGCGCGTGATTACCGCTATGGCGACCCGTTCCGCCAGGTGCACTGGAAAGCCACCGCGCACGCCGGCCGCCTGCAGACGCGCGTGTGCGAGCACACCAGCGAGCCGACGGCGGTCATCATGCTGAACGTGAGCACCTTCAAGCAGGACTGGCGCGGCACCGATGTCGAGCG
>JAMCQN010000141.1 GCA_023382055.1 Chloroflexota bacterium | reverse complement strand
GAAGCTTTGATCCTGTACGCGCATGAACGTTTATCCAATGGCGTAGACACTCTGGAAGTGCTGTCCGATCTCTTTGCGGCTCAGCAGCCCCTCAAATCGCGTCTGACGTGAAATCACAACTATCGAGGATATCTATGTCGGCAGCGCTCTTGGCGCAGGCGGTTTACGCGGACGCATCAGCCGGCATCTGCGTCGCGACAAGCAGCCACACTGGCATATTGATGCCCTCACAAGACATGCAGAAATCAATGCGGTGTGGCACACAATCTCCGGCGATCACCTGGAGTGCCAATGGAGCCGGGCGCTCTCATCGCACGATAAAGCCTGGATTCCGGTTTTCGGTTTTGGCGCCAGCGACTGTGTCTCCGGATGCCCCGCACACCTGATCGCATTTCCTGTGCCGGTAAACCTGGATGCGTTGACTGCCATGTTAATGGCAGCCAGCACAGACAATCCAGTTTTTATTCAACGATGATCGCGCTCAAGATCGAGCCAAGCCAGGTCGGTGTCGCTCAGATGGATATCCAGTGCGGCGCTGTTTACCAGAAACTCGTCGCTTGAGCGCGCGCCCGTCAGCGCATAGATGTTCTGCGGCTGGTTCATCACATAGGCCAGCGCGATCTGCGGAATAGACACTCCCCTTTCTTCGGCCAGCACCTTTACGCGATCCAGACGCTCAAAATTCTGCGGGTAGCAATAACAGTCGACCACGAGCTTGTCAAAGTAGTTATCATCGCTAACGACGGTGTCGCGGTCAAAGCGGCCCGAGAAAAAGCCGCCTGCCAGGCTTGACCATGTGAACAAAGCCATCTCGCGACTCGCATACCACTTTCTGGCCTCGCGGTTGGTCGGACCGCTGATGGTGACGCAACCAGGCCAGGGTTCCTTGACTTGCTCGGCAAGGCTGTAATTCGGGCTGCTCGCGATAAACGGGACCAGAGCATGACGGCGCGCGTATTCATTGGCTTCTTCGATGCGCTGGTATGACCAGTTCGAGCCGCCGAATGCGTGGATGCGCCCGGCATGATAGTGTTCGTTCAAGGCTTCGACGATCGGCCCTACTGGAACATCCGTGTCATCACGATGCAGCAGGTAAATGTCAATGTAATCGAACTTGAAGCGCGCCAACGAGTCGTGCAGATCGGCGCTGATGTCGAAGGGCGTTACACGCTTGCGATCCTGGTTATGATGCGCCCCCTTTCCGATAATCACCACCTTGTCGCGCAGCCCGCGTTCATTAACCCACCGGCCGACTGTGCGCTCGTTATCGCCGCCGCCATAAACGTGGGCGGTGTCGAATGTATTGCAGCCCTGCGCGTAAATGGCGTCCAGCAATCCAAAGCTGTAATCGAGTTCCCGGGAACTGACCATCATGGTGCCTTGCACCAGTCGCGATACCCGCTTCTCCACCCCTTCGATATGACCGCATTTCATAGATTCACCGTTGCGCTAATTCAATCCCATAGCATGCAGGTTGTTGTAACTGATTGCGAGACTCTCGAACGGGTCGCGCTGGCAGATATCCTGCTCGACTGCATACCAGCGCACACCGGCATCGCTGCAGGCGCTCAGGATTTCCGGCCAGTTCAGGTTGCCTTCACCGACTTCCGCCATGGCCTGCTGGCCGTTGATAATGACCATGTCTTTCAGATGCGCCACCGGCATGCGTCCTTTCATTTTACGAATCCAGAGCGCGGGGTCGCCCCCGCCATGCTGAACCCAGTAAGTGTCGATCTCCGCCTGCAGGTATCGCGGGTCGCTCTCGCCGTAAATCACATCCAGGGCGGTACGTTTGCCGAATCGTACGAACTCAAAGCTGTGGTTGTGATAGCTGAAAGTCAAACCCGCATCGGATAAACGACGGCCGATTTCACTGGCCTCAACGGCGAAACGGCGATAACCCTCTTCTCCTGCGTCTCGATAACTACCCGGCAGGCTGCCCACGGCCACATTGGGGCAATTCCACAGCCGGTGCTCGGCGATGACAGCCGGGAGATCTTTCAACAGTCGATCATACCCAATGTGCGTTATGCAGACCGACAAACCATTCTCAGCAACTACTGCCTTCACATCGGCGGGACTGATCGGGCCGATTCCTGACACCTGGACCGATGTGTAGCCCATCTGGCGCACCTTGCGCATGCTGATCGCAAAATCCGATAGCGTCTGCGTATGATCTCGCAACGTGTAAAGTTGCGCTGCTAATACGGGTTGTTGCATAGGACTCCTTTTGTAGTCAAGTTCCTGTTCTGGGTTCAGCGCCCACTTCCATATGAGCGTCTTTCATTATCCGCCGTTTTTGAGATAGTCACTCGCGCTGGCACTGGTGGAAATGGGCCGAGGGAAAATCCCTCAGCCCAAATCCTGAGATGCTATTATTGCTCTGTAGGGTAACGCAATCCCCAGGGCTTGCGGATCTGGTCCATCGTCTGCAATACGGCCAGAGTCTCATCAAGCGGAAGTATGTCGCTCTCGGTTTTACCGGCGCGCAAGCAGCGCATCAATTCTGCCGCCTCATAATTGAAGCCGTTCCCTTCGAATGGCGTCTCGATAGTCCGATCTTCCTTGCCGTACTGCGTCAGCGTGATGCGCGTTGCGTGATAGAACTGCGAGTGAATGCGTATGCGCCCTTCCGTTCCCAGGATGACTGCTTCCTGAGCTGATTGCGTTCGAACCGCGGCAAAGAGGTTGGCCAGGACGCCGTTGCCATAATCCAGCACGTAACTGCCCTGTTCATCAACACCCGTTTCACCGAGTTGCGCCAGACTGACCACGCGCACCGGCGGCTTCGGCCCCAGCACCATCGACGCAAATGAGATGACGTACACGCCGACGTCTAGTAGAGCGCCGCCGCCGAGCGCAGGGGCAAACAGGCGACTCTGCGGATTAAAGTTGGTGCGAAAACCAAAATCAGCCGTCACCGCGCGAACATCGCCAATCGCTTTCCGGCTCAGCAGTTCGCGCACTTTTGCCATGACGGGCAGGAAGCGCGTCCACATGGCTTCCAGCAGGAACAGGTTATGCTGCCGCGCATAGGTGATTAACTCGGCAGCCTCAGCGGCATTGATGGTAAAGGGTTTTTCGCAGATGACTGCCTTGCCGCCCATCAAACACAACAGGGAATTGGCTTTATGCATCGGATGCGGCGTCGAGACGTAGATGGCGTCGACGCCAGGGTCACTCGCCATGGCCTCATAGCTGGCATGACGGTGCAGAATATGGTATTTCGCGCCGAAGGTATCGGCCGTCTCTTGCGTTCGCGAACCGACCGCAACCAGTTCTGCATCAGGTAGATGGCTTAATCCAACTGCGAAATCATTCGCGATTCGGCCAGTACCCAGGATGCCCCAACGTATCTTATCCATGAATATCAATCCTCGTTGTTTATTTCAAAAGCAGTGTCAAAAGACCGCATTCGCTACCGCGACGCATCGAGCAATGGCAAGTCGATGGCTCGCCCATCCGCCATGCTGCGTGCGACGGCTTCGGTGAATTCCATGTACTTGGCGCCGTCTTCAAATGTCGTGTGCGTAATGATGCCCAGTCCACGTATGGCGTCGATAAACTCCTGTTCAACGCGCCAACCGCCTGCCAGGCTGGCAGGCACGTCGATTTCCGTGAGAGAGGCGTCGCCCCGCTGGCCGCCATAGAGTTTATCCTGTGAAAACCGCAGCGTTCCTTTGCTTCCGAACAGGAACGCCTCCGGCGCACCCGCCAGCCCGGCTACGCTGGACACCAGGAAGTGCGCCTGGGCGCCGCAAGCCATATCAGCGATGACATCGACGTGCTCAGGTATGCGCACTGCGTGCAGGCGACCGCCGGCGTCTTTACGGTTGTGCACGTAGGTTTTTCCCATCGCCATGACGCGCGTGGCGTCACCCACCCAGCGCATCAGCGCCTCATACCAGATGCCCAGCCCCATGATGTTCAGGCCGCTCAGATCGTAATCATGGCGCCAGTGCAGCAGCGCATCGGCATCGAGGAACGCGCCGCCGACGCGTATCTCCACAGCCAGAATATCGCCTATGTAGCCGTCTGCAATCAGGCGCTGAATCATCCCGTCGACGCGCAGCGTGTAGGGTGAAGGGACAACCTGCGCCACTAGCTCGGGATGGGAACGCGCCGTATCGCGCATGGTGCGGGCTTCACGCGCGTTCATCGCCATGCGCGCCTCGCACAGCACGTGCTTGTGCGCGTTGAGAGCCGCCACGGTAATCCGCTCATGCATATACGGCCAGACGCCGATCATGATGGCGTTGGTATCCCGCGCGTCGACAAGCTCCCTCCAGTTGCGATAGATGGCAGGGATGCCATATTGCCCGGCTACTCGCGCGGAGGATGCTTCACTGCGATTGCACACGCTGATTATCTGTACGCCCGGGATAGCCGTGAAACCGGGAATATGCCGGGCGATGGTGTTCGCGCCTGCGCCGACGATACCAATGCGAATCACTTCATCCGGCATTTTTAGCTCCAACCTTAAAATCTGCGGTGATACGCCGGATCTCATCTGCATGCCCCTCAATGCTTTCGGCCAGCTTGAACTGCACGAGCGCGCGCTGAAGGTTGTGTTCGGCGTGGCGGGCCTTGAAATAGATGTTGCCCTCCAGGTGATCGGTAAAAAAGCGCAGCCCAAGTTCAAAGGCGATCAGGTGGATCGCGTCATACAAGTAGTCGTAGTCGTATCCGGTAAAGAAATCGCCGGCTACGCTGAAGTACCCGCTCAGGATGTCATGGCCCAGATCTGTCTCAAATCGCACATGTTCAACGTCCGCGGTTTCCTCGCCGAGCAGGTTACAGCAGGAGCGCAAACAGTCTCCCAGGTCATAATGCACGAGACCGGGCTTGACCGTGTCAAGGTCGATCATGCTGACAGCCTGGCGCATGTCATCATCGATCATGATGTTGTCAATCTTAGGGTCGCCATGCATGGGGCGTACAGGCAACTTCCCATTTGCTTTTGCGTCCTCCAGCACTGCGGCGGCATTCCGATGCGTTTCCACAAATGCCATGCAACGCCGTTCATCGCCCGTTCCGTTGGCATGTGGATACCGTGCAAGCACCTCGTCGTAGTGACGCAGATAACCAGGCGCAATATGGAACCCTTCCAGCGTGTCATGCAATCGTTCAATCGGCATATCGCTGATCAAACTATGGAACCGGCCCAGGGCATAACCCGCTTCCCTGGCATGCTTCGAATCGATGATGCGCGGATAGGCAGTTGAGTGATCGATAAAACTGATCGCGCGCCAGAATTCGTTCTCTTCATCGACATGGAAACCGTCACCGTTTCGGGTTGTGAAAACGCGGGGTATTTCCCAGCGCCGTCCGTTCCGATGATCGATAGATTCGCGCGCCAACTTGCTTTGTACGTGTTCGCCAAGGGCGCGCATATTCAACATGATCAGCTCAGGCCGGCGGAAAACATGCCGATTTATCCGCTGCAGAATAAAAAACCTGGCCTGTCTCGGCGCTTCCAACTGCACCAGGTACGTATCATTGACGTTGCCCGTCCCATATTCACGCACGCTGACGACCGGGCCATTCGTGTTGAACTGCTCGGCTATCCGGATAAGCCTATCCAATATGTGTTTCTCCTCGCTGTCTGTTTATCGTAGCGGGCTGCCCGAAATGACGTGCCAGTGCAGATGCTTCGAATCCTGATAGTTGCCCAGGTTGGTGACGACACGGCACTGGCCGTGTTCCGTTGTAACCTGCTGCGCCATCTGCTGGATGACCGACATCATCTCCAGTACGAGCGCGTCGTCAGCCGCTGAAAGAGCCAGCAACGATGCTATGTGGCGTTTGGGTATGACGACGATATGCACCGGATAGTAAGGTTTTGTGTGATGAAACGCAAGCACATTCTCTGTCTCGATCACTTTCCGGACATTAGTCTTGCCGTTGAGAACCTCGTCACAGTAGAAGTCGTCTGCCATGTTGATCACAGATCCATGATCATGTCGTAGTTGTTGAATCCCAGTGGTTCCTGGAACTCTCCCACTGTCCTGAATCCGTGCTTGTGATAGAAGCGGATCGCCCGGTCGTTGGTTGCCTGCGTTCCACCCCACAGCACCATGCGACGGCGGCCAAGCTGGCGCGACAACACGATCAACTGGCGCATCAGTACGCTGCCCAGGCCCTGACTCTGATATTCATCGGCGACCGACGGCGCAAGCGTACAGTCAGTAGCGGCGTCAAGCGGCAGGTTCAGCTTGAGATAACGTTGCGCATCGTCATCGCGTATTCCCAGGATCAAAATGAAATAAGCGATTATTCGTTCACCGACCGCGCCGGACGTTATCGCGATCATCCGCAAAACCTCGGCAGGGTCCGTTGTCCGGCACAGGCGATCCGCTGTCCCCCTGTCGAATGGATGCGGTCCGTAACGTCGCCGCGTTTCATTGGATAAGCTTGTGAAGTAGTCGCCAAGCATCACCCGATCTTCAGGCGTAACAGGTCGAAATACGACGGCCGCGCCGCGAAAATCCAGAATTGCTTTCGCCAACGCAGGATCATGACGGAGCGAGTTTGGGTCAATCGCGCATCCCTCATCGCTGGGGGCAGGCAGGGCTGTGTCGTTCATAGTTAATCTTTGTCGCCAAACAGATCGCTTAAGCCGCGTTCCCATACGTCAAGCGGCATGAATGATGATTCTTCAAAATCGCTGCTGAGGCTTTCGATGTATGCCTTTACATTGGCTCCGGGCGATTTGCTGTCCAGTTCATCGACTTTTTCGGTAATGGACGCCGTCAACTCTTCACTGCGGCGCTCCAGATCGGCAAGGTCGATATCGAGGTGGAACATGTGCTTGAAGCGTCGCAGCAGCTCACACCAGCCGCGGTAATCGTTTTCGACTCGCATGCCCTGCAATTGCTGGGATAAATGCGAAAAGTCATACGCTGGAACGAACACGTAAAACGTGAAGTACTCGATGCCGACCTGCTCAGCCCTGTGCGCCAGATACGAGGCCAGGCTGGCGCCGCCTTCGTAGTTTGAGAACGACACGGCATACTCGCTCAGCCCTTCCTTCATGTGCGGCAGGCTGTAAACGCAGGACACCGCCCGATCTTTATCGTATGGCATTGAGCCATAGACGCCGCCAAGGCCGGCCACTCGTTTAACGCCAAGTTCCTGTGCGATATTAAAGAAAGCCTCTGCATATCGCTCACCGCTCAGGTGAGGTTCCTCGCCCAGAAATGTCACCAGCCCGCGGCGCGGATTTCCCGAGTAATAGAACTCATTCTTATGCGAGGTTACTGTCTTGCGATAGCCATCGACAAACTTGATTTCCGGGCGCAGGAACGCGTGGGTGCCGGGCACCTGGAAAATATAGAAACCATCGGACTTGATCCTGCCGATGCGATGCGCCTTAGTCTGGTCGATGAGATATTGGGGGAACTCCGATGACACGGCGCCTGCGTCGGCCCACTGGTTCCAACCCGCAATCATGTAGATTTCATCTGCTTCAGGTTTCTCAAATATCTCAACCAATTCGTCCATTGTTCACCTCATCTACACCGGTGCGTATGGTTCGATCCGGGTCCGTGTGTCTGCTGCCCTGTGAGAATGAGTACACTCATTGTACGTTTAATTGGCGCTGGTTGCCCCGCCCTGGCGCGTGCGCCCATACCGTATCAATGGCAGAAGCAGTGTCGTCGCCAGCAGTATCAAACCGGAGCATACCCAACTCAAGATACCCATCGGCATAGTCGTCAGCAGTTCATAGGCGATCATGGGCGCCAGCAAGCCGCGCAATCCTGTGAGAAATGTATGCACCGACATATAATCCGCCACGCGCTCCGGCGGCGCGAATTTCGTTGCCCACAAGCTCCATGTCAGGTCGCCGCCCGCTGTCGCTGCGCCAAAGATACAAGCTCCTGCAACCAACCCCAGCATACTGTGTCCCGCGAAAAAAACCGCGATACTGAGCGCAAATCCAATATTGAGCCCGATGCGCAAGATGAAGAAATTTGCACGATCGAAAACCCAGCCCCATATCGGGCCGAAGACCAGCCTAACTACACTGGGTATCACGCTTGTCAGGAGTGCTATCGTCTGAATATCAAGGTTGATGCCGTATCGCTGGTTCGCAAGATACTCAATGCGCATGGGCACCATCATCAGGTTGGCAGAACCCATGAGCATCCACACGAAAAGCATCCAGGTAAAAACCTTGTCTTTGAGCACATAGCTTACGGCTCGCAGCGGGTGGTTGCTGCCAGAAGGCCTGAGAGCCTGAGAGGGGATACGCAATAGGAAAATAGCGGTCATGCAGAATGCAGCGGAGAACGCGACCAGCAACCAGTGGAATAACTCGAAATGCGCATCCAGGTATAAGCCTGCCAGCGATGCAAAGCCGGCCGCGATAGCGACGCGTAGGATCAGCGTGCGCGAATAATAACGGCCTCTTTCACGCGGGGCGTAGTTATCCTGATACACCTGGGTCAAAAGCGGAACCAGAGCCTGTGTGCACGCCAGCGCAGCCACCGAGAACAGGACGAAGACAGCCTGAAGCGGCACGGCGGCCGCGCCCATAAAACAGACCGCGCCAATGATGGAGATCAATGCAGCGGCGCGCGAAGTGGCCCAGCGTGATCTCTCGACCACCTGCACGACCAGCGGCGACATCAGCATGCCGATATTCCCGCCGGCTGCAATCAATGCCTTCTCAGTAGAGCCAGCCTGGTATGCTTGAACTGCAATCAACAGTAAAAAGGTCGAAGCGGCAGTGTCGAGTATCCCCGCCGGGATGCTGCGTAAACGGTCATACAGGTAAGTTAAGTGTGTAATTCGCTGAGCCGACAATGTCGCATACTCATCTGGACGCAAGTGCGCCATCATCAACTGCAGTCGATTGGTGAATGTCATCGAGTCCTGGTTGTCTTTATGTTTGGATGCGGTGATTTGGTTTCTATGCTATCTACCACTTCCAGCAAACAATTTGCGTCGATAACGCCATGACACCCCATTGATGTCAAAGGATCAGCATCGCATCGCCAAAAGAGTAGAAGCGGTAGCGCAACTGTACGGCTTCCTTGTAGGCTAAGCGCAACAGTTCGAGTCCCATGAATGCGCCAATCATTGCCAGCAACGTTGACCTGGGCAGATGGAAGTTCGTGATCATTGCATCGACGACCTTGAAGCTGTATCCCGGTGTTATGTAAAGGCGCGTAAAACCGCTGAACGCTGCGGATGTATGCGAGATCGTGTTCGCTCCTGCGGTCTCAAGGACACGCGCACTGGTGGTACCCACAGCAACCACTCGCCGACCGTGCGCCCGGGTCGCGCCTATGGCGTTGGCGGTCACATCAGGCAACTCGCACCACTCGCTATGGATTTTATGTTCTTCCACCTGATCTTCACTGATTGGCTTGAATGTATCCAGACCGACGTGTAAAGTGACGAATGCCAGGTCAATACCGGACCGCGCAAGCTTACCGATCAATGCAGGAGTAAAGTGCAATCCTGCTGTAGGCGCGGCAGCGGAACCCGATATACGGGCATACACAGTCTGGTAGCGCGTTGGATCGTCAAGCCTGGCATGGATATAGGGGGGCAGCGGCATCGCGCCAAGGCTCTCCAGATATGGGTCGATCGGTTCGCTGAATCGCAATAGCCAGTCGCCGTCATCCTGCGAAATTTCAACGTCAACCTGGATGGTTCTGCCCGTGTGTACAACCAATTCAACTGTACTGACGTTCCGCCCACCGACAAGGCCGCGCCACCTGAGCGCATCCAGCTTGCGCAACAGGAGCAGTTCTACCTTGCCGCCGGAAGGCTTGTTGCCGTATAACCTGGCGGGTATCACACGGCTGTCATTGGCAACGAGCAGATCGTGCTCGTGTAGAAGCGTGTCGAGTTCGTAGAAATGGCGATGGGCAATGCTTCCGGTAGCGCGATCAATCACCATTAATCGTGATGCATCTCGTGGCTCAACAGGGGTTTGGGCGATGAGATCCGGTGGCAAGTTGTAGTCTAGTTCGCTGGTGAGCATGAAATGAAAATCGATTATAGTACAGGCAACATAGCAGACAGGCGCCGTCGCGCGTGTGCGGCATTCACTGAACTCACCCTGATATCAACACACCAACACACAGCGTGGCAAGGCCGTGTGTTATGCAAATCATTCATAAATCTCACGTAAATCTAAGACGTAAATGTTACCTAATAAAATGCTTATATGAATAAAACGTTTCGCTCCGTTCATAGCAGTAGCGACGCAAAACGGTTGGTCAAGATCATGGAGTATGATGTGTGTGAGTCTGTAATGACAAAGATTATCCTGGGTGGCAAAGATGCCTAAAAGTCTAAGAAATAACCTGATCCCGATTATCCTGATCACACTGGTCGTGGCGTACGCCGTCATGGCATTCGCACGCACCTCTACGCCTCGGACCGAGGAATCCTCTTATAACGCGCTTGTCACCGAGATAAACGCCGGAAATATCAAAACAATCAGCGTCACTTCCGATGGCAGCAGTTTGCACGTCACGCGCAAAGACGGCAGCACTCTTACACTGAATAAGGAGCCGAATATCGACACGATCCGCCTGTTACTCGACTACGGAGTGACGCAGGAGGCTCTGAAGACATTCGATTACCGCGTGGAAGGCGTCCCATTCCTGGCGCAGATCTCCAGCATCCTGATTTATCTGCTCCCCATACTGTTGATCGGCGGCTTTTTCCTGTTTACGATGCGGCGCGCGCAAAACGGCGCCGATCAGGCTTTCTCATTCGGCCGCAGCCGCGCACGGCGGATCACATCAGAAACGCCCGTGGTGACCTTCGAGGACGTGGCCGGCTGCGACGAATCGAAAGCGGAACTGGTCGAAGTCGTCGAGTTCCTGAAGAATCCCGAGAAGTTCATTCAGCTTGGCGCCCGCATTCCCAAAGGGGTGCTGCTGGTAGGCCCGCCCGGCAGCGGCAAAACACTCCTGGCAAAAGCGGTAGCCGGTGAAGCCGGCGTGCCGTTCTTCAGCCTGTCGGGTTCGGAATTCGTCGAATTGTTTGTCGGCGTCGGCGCAAGCCGCGTGCGCGACCTGTTTGAACAGGCTAAAAAGACAGCGCCGTGCATTGTGTTTATCGATGAAATTGACGCTGTTGGCCGCCAGCGTGGAGCCGGTCTGGGCGGCGGAAACGACGAGCGCGAGCAGACGCTCAACCAGATGCTCGTCGAGATGGATGGTTTCAATACCGACACGAATGTCATCGTGATTGCGGCGACGAACCGCCCGGACATCCTCGACCCGGCGTTGATGCGCCCCGGGCGTTTCGACCGCCGCATTGTGGTAGATGCCCCTGATCTGGTCGGCCGCGAGGCGATTCTGCGTGTGCACACGCGAGGGAAGCCGGTCTCAACCGAGGTCGACTTAAAAGCAATAGCCAAGCAGACGCCGGGCTTCACCGGCGCGGATATCGAGAACCTGGTCAATGAAGCGGCCATCCTGACCGCGCGCGGAGGCAAGAAGGAAATCGGCCAGGTTGAACTTCAGGAAGCTATTGAGAAAATAGCACTGGGTCCGGAACGCAAGAGCCGCTTGATCACGCCGCATGATAAGGAAATCGTCGCCTATCACGAAGCAGGTCACGCGGTCGCCGCGGTACTCACCCCTTCGTCCGGTGTCACGGTGCAGAAAGTCACCATCATTCCGCGCGGCCCGACGGGCGGCACGACGTGGATGGCGCCGGATTCAGAAGACACAATGATGAGTAAGAAAATGATGGAAGCGAACATCGTCACTTTGCTGGCAGGCCGCGCCGCTGAAGAGATTGTGTTCGGCGACATTACCTCCGGCGCAGTCAGCGACCTGGATCGCGCATCGACTCTGGCGCGCGCGATGGTCAGACAGTACGGCATGAGCGAAGTGATCGGGCCCGTTTCATTCGGCGAGCGCAGCGAGATGGTGTTTCTCGGTCGCGAACTGGCCGAAGGCAAAAATTACAGCGAGAAAGTCGCTGAGACGATCGATGGCGAGGTCAGCAAGATCATCAAAGGCTCGTATGAGCGCTCCCGCCAGATCCTCATCGACAATCGTGATCGCTTCATATTGGTGGCCAAGACCCTCCTCGAGAAGGAAACTCTCGATTCCGCGGAATTCCGTTCAATCATGGGGGGGCTGGCGCTGCCGGCAGCCGCCTGACACCAACACTCATTCGTTTGGAACAAAATGCCCCGCTTACACAGCGGGGCTATTTATTTCCGGCGAATGACGCAGTGTTTCAACGCCTCTCAAACTGCTTGAATCCTTCTCCGTAGACTTCATGCACCTGTCCAACCACGACAAATGCATGTGGGTCGATGTCGGTGATGATCGAATTCAAAATGGATATTTCCGCGCGACTCACCACGATATAGAGGATGTGCCGCTCAAGCCCCGTATAAGCGCCATTGGCTGCCCAACGGGTAACGCCGCGCCCCATATGAGTCGAGACTTCCGCTGCAATACGATCGGCTTCAGTCGTAATGACCGTGACGGCACGGTTGATACCGACGCCCTCCGCGATGGTTTCAGCGACCAATCCTGATACGTACAGTGCGATCAAGGCATAAAGCGCCTTCTCCCATCCGAAGATCAATCCAGCCGCAAGGATCACCAGCGCATCGGTTATCAAATATCCCTGGCTGAGCGGTATTCCTTTCCACTTTGAGAGAACCAGCGTCAGTATGTCGGTACCCCCGGTGGTTCCCTTGGCACGGAATACCAGACCGCTCCCGGCCCCACCGATAATCGCTCCAAAGAGCGTGTTCAGGACAATGTCGTGTGTCAGGCTTTGTGCGCCAATAGCCGCCAGTATGAGCATGCTCACGCTGTAAAGGATGACCGTGACAACCGTTCGCACGAAGAAACGCCACCCTCCCAGCGATCGTATGCCAAGCGCCAGCAGCGGAATGTTCAGCACCAGCACAACCGCCCCGATAGGGATAGCCGGTATCAGGTGGTTGGCGATGACAGCCAGGCCACTCACACCGCCCGCCGCGAGTTCAGCCGGGGCCTGAAACACCACGATCCCAATCGCCTGAAGCACCGCACCCAGCAGGATCAACCCGTAATCTCGCGATGTGGTGATGATGTCATACCGTCCGGACCGCCATCGTTGTAACATGCCCGTGATACCCTAACTCGGTGAATTACCTTAAGCAACAGGCGTACTGACCCGTTTATCATATTTCAGGCAAGCCTGGATGGGCAATGACCTACGGGAGTCCGTCTACGGTGTATCTGCGTCAGATTCAGTGTTCACAGTGTAAGACTGACGCGTCAGGCGCGCCAGTTTAGCCTCCATCTCCAGCCAGCCAATCGTCGACAAGCCGTACTTGACCTGCATTTGCTCGCTGCTCAAAACGGCTTCGCGATAATCGCGCACCGCGCATGTCCAACGCAGCATCTCAAAGGTCAGCGCGTCGAGGCCAGCCGGGGGCGCCACCTTACGGTTAAACAGATATTCCAGGTTGCGCCCGGTACACTCAAACAACCGGTCTTTCGTGTCGTATCTCTGGATATGAGACTCGATCACATGCAGGCATTCACCGAAGACGCGCAACTGGCGATCCTTGAAGTACAGGCGCTGCTTCTCATATCGTATCCAGATACTCGCATAACCGTCCGGTCCACGCTCGATATCATTCAGAGTTAATGCCAGGCATTCCCCTTTCTTGATGCCGGTGTCCAGCACGAGCATGATTGCAGTCAGCGGGCGCATTTCCAGACGCTCCCCGGTCGCCAGACTCTGCGCCGCTAGAAGCACCGCGCTCGTTTCGGCATCACTGAGATACTCCGGCAGAGGGTCCATAAAGGGCTTATACGCTACGCCGGCCGCGGGGTCATTGACCATATACCCGGCATCCTGAAACCACTTGAACATGACTTTGATCGATGTGAGACGGCGCTCAATCGATTTCGGGCTATTGGCTACAGCGCCTTTTTCCTGATGGACCAGAAAGGCTTTGATGTGTTCGGCATTGATACCGGATAGATCGATGGACTTTAGCGTCCCTTCAGCGCCATCATGTGCCGACTCCAAAAAGCGCGCAAAGATGCGCGCGTCGCCGGTAAAGGCCTTGCGGGTATTGTCGCTCAGGGGACGCCTTGCCAGATGGTTGCCGAATTCAACAATCCCATCCTGAAGCGTTAGATTTTTGCCCATACCAGCAGTTTAGCACAAATGTTCTGGGTGCGCTATGGCATTCCTGGCGCCAGCAGAATCCGCTGGTCAAGCCGCATTATGACATCGTGTTTGACCAGTCATGCGCGATGGTGATATATTCGATACCAATGTCAACACCTCTCACGCGTAAACAGTGGGCCATAGTCATACTTGTCAATGTGGTTGTGTCGACAGTCACCGCGCTGTTGATCGTCCGTGTTCTAACGGCTCAGCCGATACCCAACTCTATGGGTGCGGCGGCGCCGACCGACCAGCCTGTACCCGTTGCTGCGGCTGATCCTACGCAGCAAGTATCGCCAACGCAGACTCAGGCGCCCGCCAACACCGTTGCAGCCAAGCCAACCAGTGCGCCCGCACCCAAGGCAACAGAGACCAGCGCGCCGACTACCGCTGTCGTGCCATCAGCTACAACTCCGCCACAGAGCGCCGGTAATGTCAGCATCAGCTCCGTGCTCAACGTAGGCCAGCGCCAGCGCGAGGTTGTCGTGATCGTAAACCAGGGCGACCAGGTGAATATGAAAGGTTGGACCCTCTCATCAAGCCGCAGTATTACATACACCTTCGGCAACGTGACTCTGTTCAAAGATAGTTTTATCAGCCTGCATACAACGAGCGGCGCGGATGTCCCGACGGATTTGTTTATGAACCGCAGCGACGCTGCCTGGCAGGTTGGGGATATCATCACACTAGCCCGTCAGAGCAAGACCATCGCGACCTTTACGGTGAAACAACAGTAATGCGATGAGCTAAAAGGTGGATCGGAGTTACGCATGCTGTCAGATGCATCAGCGCTACTACGAGCAGACGCCATGTTAACTGTTGAGGACTTGAAAAAGCTCTATGACGCTGGCCCAGGCCCTCGCATCGATATCATGAACCCGGCCGCAGCCACTACCGAGCGTATCGCCCGCTCGCTCGTATCTCTCGCGAATGCGCACGGCGGTGTGTTGATTATCCCGGTCATCGACGCCAGGGGCCGCAGCCCCGTAGAGCCGGATGAGATTCGCGATCGGGCTTATAAAGCCGCGCTGACGACTGAACCTCATCTGATCATCCCCCTGCCCTATCTTTTACAGCCAAAGCCGGATGAACCTGCCGTGGCTCTGGCTATCGAGATACCGGGCGGTCTGCCGCACGCGTATAGTCTCGACGGCAGGTTCCTTGGGCGCAACGGTTCGCGCATAGCGCCGTTAACAGCGCGCGGATTGCGTGAGTTGCTGCTGACGCGCAGCGAAGGAACGTGGGAAGCCCATTCGCCCAGCGGGTGCAGCCGGGACGACCTTGACTGGGCTAAGATTGGCGCCTACGCAGGCAACGTCGTGAATATGGGCGAACCCACTGTCGAAGACCTGTTGCTGAGACGCGGTTGTGTCATACGCCAGGGCAAACGATTGAGACCCACTTATGCGGGACTGCTGCTGTTCGGCAAACAACCGCAACGTTGGGTGCGCGGCGCGGAGGTGCTGGCGGTGCGTTTCAGCGGCGGCAACATGGATGATGTTTTTGTACGCCAGACGATCAGCAATACACTGCCGGAACAGATCAGACGCGCGGAATTATTCGTCAATGAGAACGTCACACCACAGTCGCGCATCGCAGGCTGGCAGCGCACCGAACAGGCGCCATATCCGCCTGGCGTGCTGCGCGAAGCGGTAGTGAATGCCATCGCCCACCGCGATTACCGGGCAACGGGCGGCCAGATTCATATCCTGATTTTCAACGACCGCGTAGAGGTGCGCAGCCCCGGCAGATTGCCCGGCCATGTGACCTTGAAAAACCTGATGAACGAGCGCTACTCGCGCAATGAAGCAATTGTGCAGGTGCTGGCCGACATGGGCTTTATCGAGCGTCTTGGCTATGGCATCGACCGCATGGTGCGTACGATGAAAGATCGCGGACACCAGCCGCCGAAGTTCGAAGAAACCGATGCGGGTTTCATGGTGACGCTCTATGCCAAAAGCGAGGCGTCCGCCGATCAGAATAGCGTTCATGCACCGGCGCAGAATGCGCGCATCGAGAAGATGCTTGCCTTCATAAAAGAAAGCGGCCGAATAACCAACCGGGACTACCAGGAGTTATGCCCTGACGTGAGCGCAGAGTCACTGCGCCGGGACTTCGTCGACATGGTGGAGCGCGGCGTCATCATGCGGATTGGCGATAAGCGCGGCACTTATTACATCCTGAAGTAAGCATCGCGATACAACTCTATTGGCTGGGCAGCGCTACAGAACAGCAGACCGGCGCGTAGTACCATTGTCACCAATGTCTCAGGCATCCAACGAAACCACGCCTATCCGACGCCAATATCTGGAATTGAAGCGCCGCTATTCTGACTGCATCGTTTTCTTCAGACTGGGCGACTTCTATGAGACGTTTGACGCCGATGCCGAACTCGTCGCCCGCGAACTGGATATCGTGCTGACAGGCCGCTCGGTCGGCAAGGATACGCGCGTACCGATGGCCGGTGTGCCATACCACGCCGCGGACGGCTATATTGCCCGGTTGATCGCGCGCGGCTACCGCGTAGCCATAGCCGAACAGATGGGCAGCGAGCCAATCAATGGCCTGGTACCTCGCGAAGTGCGCCGGGTCGTGACGCCCGGCACCGTCGTTGAATCCAGCATGCTGGATGCAGAGAGGGCCAGTTACCTGGCAGCCGTCTGCTCAGAGGAACACGGTATCAAGACCGGCGCCGGATATCAGCAGGGAGCAGACGGCCCATCCGGTTCCGGCAGCAGCTATGGTCTTGCCTATTGCGATATCACCAGCGGGGAATTCCGGGCCACGCAGATCGACGGCGACATTGACCTGGACCGGGAACTATCCCGCATTCAACCGCGCGAGTTGCTGATGCCGGAGACCCGGAACTGGACCGGCGCGACAAGCATGCAGAGCGGTTTGCCGGCGTACCTGGAGAACCTTCACCCCACGCCCTTACCCGCGTATCGATTTCAATACGAGCATGCCCGCCAGGCGTTGATCGATCATTTCAAGACCAGCACGCTGGCCGGTTTCGATCTGGAGGATAAGCCGCTGGCGATGCGCAGCGCCGGCGCCATCCTTTCATACCTGAGTGAAACGCAACCAGCAGCGTTGAAGCTGCTCGCCGAACTGCGCGTCTATTCGACGGCGCAGTTCATGGGCCTCGATGCCGTCACTCGCCGCAACCTCGAGTTAACGGAGGGCCTGCGGACGCGCGACAAGCGTGGTTCATTGCTGGGCGTGCTGGACTGCACGCAGACACCCATGGGCGCCCGCCTGCTTCGAACATGGGTATCACAACCGCTTCTTGACAAGAGCGCAATCGAGGCGCGTTTGGCGCGGCTCGAAGTCATGGTGATGGACACGCTGCTGCGCGCGCAGGTTCGCGAACACTTAAAAAGTATGCCCGACCTGGAACGACTGACAAACCGGGTCAGCAGCGGTCTGGCGACGCCGAGGGATCTGTTGAACATGCGGGCAGCCTGCGATCAAGCAAACAGCATAGCCGCATTACTCACTACTGCATCAGACGCCCATGCAAAAACGTCGCCACCGCTTCCCGCTGACTGGCTCAACCTGCCCGACCTGACTCCGGTCGCGCAACTGGTCGAGTCCGCCATCAAAGATGAACCCGACGATGATGGCTTTATCAGGCCTGGATTCAGCGCTGAACTGGATGGCGTGCATCTGGCGGCGCGCGATGCAAAAGTATGGGTGGCAAACCTGGAGCGCGTGGAGCGCGAGCGCACGGGCATCCGCACGCTGAAGGTCGGCTACAACAGGGTATTCGGCTACTACATCGAGATCACACATGCCAACGCCGACTCCGTCCCTACTGATTACATCCGTAAACAGACTTTGACAAACGCCGAGCGCTACATTACGCCGCAACTCAAAGAATACGAAACACTGATATTGAACGCAGACGAACGCATCACCGAGATCGAAGCGCGCCTGTTGAATGAGATCAACAGCAGTATCGCCTCACATGCGCGCCAGCTTCTGGAAGGCGCGCACAGGATCGCGCAACTGGATGTTGCAGCAGCACTCGCCGAGGTCGCAGTGCGCAACAACTACACCAAACCCGTTTTCAACGAGCACGCTGTGTTGCAGATCACCGCGGGAAGGCATCCCGTCATCGAGCAACTGATGAAGGAAACGCCGTATACGCCCAACGACACACAAATCGATCGCGAAGCGCGCATCCTGATCATCACAGGGCCGAACATGAGCGGAAAGAGTTCGTATATGCGGCAGATCGCGCTGATCAGCCTGATGGCTCAAATCGGAAGCTACGTTCCGGCACAGGCTGTTTCATTAACGATTGTTGACCGCATCTTCACGCGCATCGGGGCGCAGGATGAGTTAACTGCCGGGCAGAGCACCTTCATGGTCGAGATGGTGGAAGCAGCCAATATCCTGCACCACTGCACGCCGCGCTCGCTGGTCATCCTTGATGAAATCGGGCGCGGCACAAGCACCTATGACGGCCTGGCGATTGCGTGGAGCGTGATCGAATTCCTGCACAACCACCCCGATCGCAGGGCGATGACGTTGTTCGCCACCCACTACCACGAACTGATCCAACTCGCCGACAAGTTGCCTCATGTCCGCAACCTCAATGTCGCAGTGAGTGAGGAAGGCGGCGCAGTGGTATTCCTGCACAAGGTCATTCCCGGCGGCGCCGACCGTTCTTACGGCATCCACGTGGCGCAGTTGGCTGGATTGCCGCCGCCGGTGGTCCATCGCGCCCAGGACATACTCAAACAGCTTGAGGATGGCACTCTGCAGACACAGATGCCTTCTTTCAGGCCTGTGGAACAGTTGCCCATGTTCATCACCGAACCGCCGGCCTTGTCCAGGCTGCGATCCATTGATCCTGATGCAATGAGTCCCCTGGAGGCACTGAGCGTGCTGTACGAACTCAAGAAACTGGTGAAATAGGAGCACAAGATGACCGCTACACTGGGAAACCTTTATCCTGTGATCGAGCTGATCGCCAATCAGAACAAACCGGAACGATCTTTCCTGAACGAGCGATACACCGATTTGCAGAACTGGCAGTCGGAAGCGCGCAAGCGATTGATGGAACTGCTGCGCTACCGGCCGCCACAGGTTCCACTTGCACCGGAGATCAAGGAGGTCGCGCAGCACGACGGCGTCATCCGTGAAAGCCTGACATTCAGCAGCGCGCCGGGGGTGCGTGTGCCGGCTTATCTCCTGAAGCCCGCCCGCCAGACTCGCCCGGCGCCCGGCATCGTTGCATTGCACGACCACGGCGGTTTTTATACCTACGGCAAGGAAAAGCTTGTTCAGGTTGAACACGAGGCCAGCGACCTGACGCTCTTCAAAGAGACCTATTACTCCGGGCGTTCTTACGCCACCGAACTCGCGCGATTGGGTTTTGTCGTCGTCGTGATCGATGCGTTTTACTTCGGCGAACGCCGCATCGACTTCAGCGCCATTGACCCTGACCTGCTCGCACGCATGCAATCGCGAATCAGCACCTTGACCGAGTCGCTATCCGCATATCACGAACAGTGCTCCGCTTTCGAAGAGGTGGTCGCCCGCCACATTTTCGCTGCTGGTGCAACCTGGCTGGGCATCATGTCGCACGACGATCGGATGAGTGTGGATTACCTCCTGACGCGTCCGGAAGTCGATCCCGAGCGCATCGGTTGCCTCGGTTTATCGATGGGCGGTCACAGGAATAACTACCTGCTGGCAACCGACCCGCGCATCAAAGCCGCGGTGACGATCGGCTGGATGACCAACTGGAGGGACCTTTTGCCCATGCATGTCCGCTCGCATTCCTGGGCGCAATTCGTGCCGGGATTGGCAGCGAACTTCGAACTGAGCGATGTTGTCTCTATTGGCATGCCCGCCGCGTTTTTCGCGCAGGAATGCGCGCGGGACGAGCTTTTTACTTATGAGGGCATGCAAAGCGCCTGCAACAAGATCGAACGCAACTACGCGAAGGCCGGACTGCCTGAGCGGTTTCAGTCGCGCTTCTATGATGTTCCGCATCAATTCAACCGCGCGATGCAACAGGACGCTTTCGACTGGCTGGCGCGTTGGCTGATGTAGTATTTCAGAGGACAGATGCGAATGCGCTGCGACGGATAGCAAAGGGGTGAAGGCGATGCAGCATGGTTCATGGCGGTCGATGATGAGCGAGCGGCCGGACAGTCGCCCGAACATGAGCCGCGAAACCTGGTTGAGAATCTGGCGCTACACACGGCCCTACAGCGGCCGCATTGCGCTGATGCTGGGAGTCATCGCAATTATCGCCGTGATCGATCTGATCCCCCCGCTGCTTGCCCGCGATTTGATTGACCACGCGATACCGGATCGCGACGTATCGCGCTTGAGCCTGCTGGCGCTGGGAATGATCATCATCCCGCTGCTTGATGCGCTGATTGGCACAGTACAACGCTGGTTCAGTTCGCAAATCGGCGAAGGCATCATATATGACCTGCGCTGCGAGATGTACGATCACATGCAGCGCATGTCGCTGCGTTTCTACACTCGCACTAAAACCGGCGAGATGATGTCGCGCTTCAGCAACGACGTAGTCGGCGCGCAGGGCGCGATTACAAGCACGCTTGTATCGGTCGTGTCGAACGTCTTCACGCTGGTATCAACACTGGCCCTCATGTTGAGCATCGAATGGCGCCTGACGGTTGCAGCGCTGGTCGTGCTTCCGCTGCTGTATCTGCCCGCGCGCCGAGCCGCGTCGATCCTGCGCGATATATCGCACAGGGCCATGGAGCTGAACAGCCGGATGAACGCCCAGCTCAACGAGACGCTGAACGTATCCGGCGCGCTGCTGGTGAAGGTGTTCGGTCGCCAGAAAAGAGAACTGGATCGTTTTGCAACCACCTCCGCCGACGTGCGTGATATCGGCATCCGTCGCGCACTGGTTGGGCGCTGGTTCTTCGTAGTCGCCGGTCTTGTGAGTTCAATCGGAAGCGCCGTGCTGTTCTGGGCGGGCGGTTATCTGGTTATCATCGGCGCGCTCAGCATAGGAACGATCGTGGCTTTTATCTCGTATTTGACGCGCCTGTATCAGCCTATCGTCGGCCTCACCAACCTGCAATCCGATCTCGCGCAGTCGCTGGTGAGCTTTGAGCGGGTTTTCGAATATCTGGATCTGCCGATTGACATCAAGGACCGCAAAGACGCCCATCACCTGACGCGCCTGCAGGGCTCTGTGGAATTCTCACACGTCTCATTCAGTTACCGCGAACTGCCCGCTGTAACTGAACCCGTCATAGCGCCGCAGGACAGTGCTGACCCCGACTTCGCGGCGGTGAGTGCGAAGGGGCGCTATTGGGCGATCGACGACGTGAGTTTTCGCGTCGAGCCTGGGCAACTGGTCGCGCTTGTCGGACCGAGCGGCGCCGGCAAAACGACGATTTCATATCTGCTGCCCCGCCTGTATGAGCCACAGAAAGGCAGTGTCGCGCTCGACGGGCAGGATATCCGCAACCTGACTCTGGCTACACTTTCCGAACACATCGGTTTGGTGACGCAGGAGACATACCTGTTCCACGATACCATCCGGAATAACCTCCTGTATGCGAAACCCGCAGCGCAACAATCCGAACTGGAGAGCGCCTGTCGCGCCGCTTATATCCATGACGTCATCATGAGCATGCCGCAGGGTTACGACACCATTGTGGGTGAAAGAGGCTACCGCCTCTCGGGTGGCGAAAAACAACGCGTGGCGCTGGCGCGCGTGATATTGAAAAATCCCAGCGTGCTCGTCCTCGATGAGGCGACTTCATCGCTGGATTCAGAGAGCGAAGCCTACATCCAGAAGGCGCTCGATGAGTTATTTGTCGGCCGCACCAGCATCGTCATTGCGCACCGCCTGTCAACCATACTGGCAGCCAACCTTATCCTCGTATTTGATCAAGGTCATCTCGTCGAGCAAGGCAATCATCATGAGCTGATGGCGATCAAAGGCATCTATGCGCGCCTCTACGAGACGCAATTCCGCGGGCTGGCCCGGGGCGCGCAGGCGGAATGGTCCGATACGGATTCTGTTGGCGAATCCCATTGGGTCGTCGATGATCGCGCATAGACTCTCGCGCATAGACTCTCGCGCATAGACTCCCGGAATCTCGGAGATTCCGGGAGTCTGGGTTCGAGTCTGGGGTCCAGAAACCAATTTCGCATACAGAAGCCGATAGGGTCGGTATGCCGATTGCCGAATACCGGACATCATCCATGCAACCGCATGAGAACAGTCGGCTGTCGCAATATGTCCGATCACGTTCCAGGAACTAACTCCAGCGTGACGATCTGACGCGGGCGTAACATGACGCGCAACGACCCATCGGCATCGAGTTGCAGTGGCTGATGGCGCTTCTCGGCGAGATCCAGCTCATAAGCATGAACGCAGGGCACGCCGGCATTCAAGGTGATCGGTTGCGAATCGCTGGATAGATTGACCATCCGCACCAGCATGCTATTGCGCTCTTCACAGCGCTTGATGGCCGTAACGTCGATGCCGTCGCCCTCGATCTGCAACAGGGAATGATCTACCGGGATTATGCCGGCATGACGCGTGGTGAGCACCGGCAGCAGCGGCACGGCAAATGCACGCGACTCCCGCATAACATCGTCGTCCTCCCAGCGGCCGGCATAAGGCAGCACGGCAAGACGGTAAGTGTGCAGACCAGGTTCCTGGCTATCGACGTATTCATGCGGTTCGCCGGCGCCACGGCCGAAGGCACGCAACAGGGTAATCGCCACGGTGCGACTGGCGTCATCAACGACTTCGTACTCAGGTGTTCCGGCAGTCAGGATGGCCAGGCCGCAATCGGCATCCTCGACGCATACAAACGAGCTGTGCGGGTATGTGCCGAGTTGCGGCTCGCGCCAGTCGTGGCTGTCCGGCTGCGCGATAGAGCGCCGGATAACATCGAACGCGCCGTCGGCGAAACAATGGTCTGTGGCGATATTCGTCGGGAACAACACGCGCAGACGATGGTTGCGCGCCGGATTATCGACCGTGAGCGCTATATCCAGCCGCCTGGATTCCGCGCCCAGAGTCAATAAAGCATCGATTGGCATGTCAACCAGTTCGTTGCTGCGCTGCATGCGCGCCGGGTCATGTTCGTAAGGTACGCCCACAAAGCCAGCCGGCACACGGAACTTCATGCGCAATCGCAGGGATGCCAGCAGCGGGCCATCGTGCTCGCGCGAAACTTCGACCGATGCGCCGCGGGATGTATAAACCCGGTCGAAGCGAGGCGGTATCCAGTTCCACCCCTCGCCGCCATCGCCGCAATCCTCGAAGGCCAGCAGTCCGCGATAGACCTTGCCCGATTGCTTCGCCGTCAGCGTGATGGCGCCGTCGTCTTCCACGGTGACGCTAAGCAGGCGGTTTTCCATCGTGCGCATCCCCGTAAAGAGCGTGCCTTGTGGGCGCTGCGGGGTATCCGATGGTGAGACGCAGAATGCCGCAAAGCCATAAGCAGGCATCTGCGCATTGAGCGCAAGCCGGTAGTTGCGACGGTTATCCATACTCGGAATGTCATAGCGAGGCTGCTGCAGGCGTCCGCTTTCATGGATGCCAAGCGCCTGGCTCGCCACCCCCTCGCCGGCAATCGTGGTCGTCAACAGATCGCCCCGCGTGCCAGCAGGCATCGGCGCATCCACGACGATCGTCTCGCGGCGTTGCCAGGGCAGCGGATTGAACACGAGCAGCACTTGTTGATTGGGCTGGGCAGCGGCGGTATCCACCTGATCGGCCAGCGCCTTGAGTGCGCGTGTTTTGATGACATCCGCAATGTCGAATATCTGCGCAAATCGGTAGTGCATGTCGCGGTGCACGCGATCCACGGAACAACCGCAGATGCTGTCGTGCGCATGATTTTGCAGCAGCAGTTTCCAGGCGACCTGGAGATGGCGATAGGGATATTCCGCTCCGCGCAGCCATGCCATACTGCAAAGCGGTTCGACGATACGTTCCAGCGCAACCTGTGCACTGAAGTTGGCCTGTTTGATCCCGATGTGCGATGAAGCCACGTTCGCCAGCACGGCCTGCAACCGCCACTGCCGATTAGCGTGGCGCAGTTCACCGGCCTGTTCTGTAAGCTCTGGCGCGGCAAGCAGCACTTGCCTTACATATTCGGGCAGCGTCGAGTGAATCACATTCATACCTGCCAGAGTTTGGTTCGCGTACCTGATGATGTCAGGCGTTTTCGGGTTAGGGAATATGTGGTCAACACCATCCATCCACAGCAGGTGGTCGCAGACCGCCATTGATTCGGTTTCATCGCGCAGGCGCGCCAACTCGCCGTCCAGACGATCTGTGTTGAGCGGTTTGGAATCCGCTAGCGTTTCGCGCAGCCGATACAGGTAATTGCTGTACGCATCATCATCCGGCATTTTGATGGTGGGCAGGGCGGTTCCATCGGCGCCTACCCATTTGAAAACACTGCGAACCTGGTCTGCGGTAATGCCGCGAAACAACACGGCCGCAGGGAAACCAAAACCCGCATAAATCTGCGGCATCTGACTGGCGTGACCGAACGAGTCGGGCTGGTATCCCAGCGCCATGCACCCGCCCATGGCTTCAGCCGCCCTGCCGCCCATGAGCAGATTCCGCACCATCGCCTCTCCGCTGACCAGGAACTCATCGGGCTGGGTATACCATGGGCCGACCAGGAGACGACCCTCCTGGATAAACTTGCGCAGAAGCGGTTCCTTCTCCGGCCTGATTTCCAGATAGTCATCCAGCACAATCGTCTGGCCATCCAGATGGAAAAAGCGATAGTCCGGTCTGCGTTCCAGCAGGTCAAGAACGGCGTCGATGGCCTCGATCAGCCGTGCGCGAAAGACCTGATAAGGCCTGTACCACTCGCGGTCCCAGTGCGTATGTGAAACAACGTGCGCAGTTTGTGTCATATGTATGTTGCTCCATTACCTGCCGATTAGTTGTGTTCACACTTTACCAGAAGTCATACTTTGCGTTTTGCGATTGACTCGTACAATACGGCACAGATTAAAACTATACCGATCTGGAGGCTGGAATGAGAACTGTCAAAGTCGCCGTTGTTGGAGCGGGTTGGTGGGGCGCCAATGCGCACATACCAGCGTTGAAGAAACATCCGCAGGCCGAACTGGTGGCGGTGCAGGCGCGGACGATTGAAAAAGCGCGCAAGATCGCGGATGATTTCAACGTGCCGCTGGCGTGCACTACCATGGATGAGATTCTCGCCATCGACGGCCTGGATGCAGTGATCATCAGCACCACGCCGAACGTCCACTATGAGCAAGCCAGAGCGGCTCTGGAACACGGCAAACATCTCGTCATCGAAAAACCGATGACGATCACTGTTGCGCAGGCGCAGGAACTGGTCGATCTGGCCGCGCGGAACAAACTGCACTTCATCATCAGTTGCCCGTGGCACTACAACGCATGCGCTATCGAAGCGCGCCGTCTGATCGAGACCGGCGCATTAGGCCAGCTCAAAGTTATCAGCCTGCTGTTTACTAACAACGTCGCCGGTTTATACGAAGGCCAGCCGCTGGACAAGGCTTTCCGCATCGACGCCGAGAAGCACCCGGAGCGCCTGCCGTATCGAATGCCGGGCGTCGGCTCGTACAGCGATCCTGAAGTCGCCGGCGGCGGACAGATTTATACACAGGTGTCGCATGCAGCCGCCATGCTGGGCTTTATCACGCAATCCGACCCGGTTGAGGTGTTCGCGCGCTTCGACAACAACGGCGCCGCCGTGGACGTGTTTGACGTCATCAATGCAAAGCTGGCCAACGGCGCGCTTGTGTCGCTCACCAGTCATGGATTGCCCATGCCGCGTGATGCTCGCTGGGAGATCCGCGCATCCGGCGCCAAAGGCGCTGCGACCATGGACCTGATCAGGGGCCAACTCGAGTTTCACGATATCGATGGCAATGCCACAACATTTCCGGAACCGGCCCCCGAAGAGAGGTCCCCTCGTTTCGCGCCAGCACTCAATTTGATTGATGCAATCCTGGGCAAAGCGCCAAATGGTTCTCCTGCGACGCTGGGGCTATACGCGATGAAAATCATCGAGGGCGCCATGCGTTCGGTTCAGACTGGGACAAACGTCGTCATCGGTAAGTGATTAATGATGCAATTTACGCGATGTTAACGATGAATCAGCATATAGTGGATAAGGTCGCGGTCGTGACCGGCGCCAGCCGCGGAATCGGCGCAGCCATCGCATTATCCCTGGCCTCACACGGCGTCAAAGTCGCGTTAGTGGCGCGCAATGCTTTACAACTGTCTGAGATCGAGCGGCGCATACGCGACACAGGCGCAAGCGCTATCGCGATCCCCTGCGATATTGCCGATAGTCACGTCATACATATCTTGCAGTCGCGTGTTCGAGATGCATTGGGCATAGCCCAGATTCTTGTCAACGCTGCGGGTGTGTTTGGACCGCTTCAGTTGATCCATGAAAGCGATCCGCTACGCTGGATTGAAACACTGACCGTCAACACGATTGCGCCTTACCTTACATGCCGTGCATTCGCTGGCGCAATGATTGAGTCAGGCTGGGGTCGCATTATCAATGTCTCATCAGCGGCAGCGTTGCACACCCCCGGCCCGCTTAACAGCGCATACGGCGCCAGTAAAGCCGCACTCAATCAGTTCACCCGACACCTGGCTTCCGAGTTGAAGGGAACTGGTGTAACGGCTAATGTCATTCATCCAGGCGAAGTCAAGACAGATATGTGGGCTCACATCCGGGATGAGATAGCCGGAACCGGTCCGAAGGGCGAGGGCTACCGATCGTGGGCACGCTGGGTAGATGAAACCGGCGGCGATCCGCCCGAGAAGGCAGCGGACCTCGTTTTGCGGATCATCAGCGACGACGCGGCAACAATCAACGGCCAGTTTCTCTGGATCACGGAGGGCTTGCAGCAACCCGTCGACAGTTGGTAGACATCACCGCAGGCACTAAAGACATCCGCTATATAAGCAGGCATACATCAAGTACATATCACCATGGAACTCACAGGAAAAGAACGCATCTCACGGATATTAAAACGCCAGCCGATTGATCGTATCGGGTTGTTTGAGCACTTCTGGTCGGATACCCAGTCTGCATGGACACAGCGCGGGAATATAAAACCGGATGAGAACTTCGCGGATCACTTCGGTTTCGACCTCGATCTGTGCTGGCCATTCAACATGATTGCCGATCTGGACTACGTAGACGAAGTCATCGAGGAAACAAGCGAGACGCGTCTGGCCCGCAATGGCAATGGAGCGCTCTTTCGCACGCATAAGCTGCATGACTCAACACCGGAGCATGTGGATTTCCTGGTGCGCGATCGGGCTGGTTGGGAACGCCACATCAAACCAAAGCTGACGCCGGACCGCCGCCGCATCAACTTCCAGGCTTATCGCGATGCGAAGGAAAGCTCGCGTAATGCGAATCGTTTCTTCGCGTGGTCCGGCGTAAACGTTTTCGAGATCATGAAAGACGTCTGCGGCCACGAGTTCATGCTCATCGGCATGGCGGAGGACCCCGACTGGGTGCGCGATATGGCGAATACGTACGCCCGACTGACCGTTGAGTTGCAGGAAATCCTGTTTGCCGAGGAAGGTTGGCCCGACGGTATCTGGTATTACGAGGATATGGGATTCAAGCACCGCCCGTTCATGTCGCCGCGCATGTATCGGGAGATCATGCTGCCGGCTCATAAACTCGATATCGGTTTCGCCAAAAGCCATGACCTGCCTGTCATCCTGCACTCGTGCGGATATGTCGAGCCGCTCATACCGGGACTTCTGGAAGCCGGTATCGATTGCCTGCAAGTCATTGAGGTGAAAGCGGGCATGGATCTGCTGAAGCTCTATAAACAGTATGGCGACAGGCTGTCGTTCATGGGCGGGATCGACGTACGAACACTCTATACCAACGACCGGTCGATCATCGACGCTGAACTGGAGTCAATAATCCCTATCGTCAAAGGGAATAATGGCTACGTTCTGCACAGCGATCACTCGATACCGAATACGGTCAACTACGATACATACCAGTACTTCATAGAACGCGGCCTCGAACTGGGTCGATATAACGCATAACACAAGGGAAGTAAAAAGGGTGAATACCTTGGCGTACTCAGATCAGCAAGTCGGGGCCTTCAACCAGTCGCACAAACGACTGCATCAAGCGCATCGCCGCAAGATCAGCGAGCTGCTCCGGTCGATAACTCAGCGTGACCCACATGAAGGCATCGCCTGATCTCGTCTGCCTGATTCGTCAAGCAGCCTGTGGCACAATGCTGTCGTGGGATACCGTTATCTTGCGCCTTGCCAAGCGCTAGCGCAACGCCGCCAGAGCCGAGACATCGACTTCACTCGACAAACGATCCTCGCGGCCCGCCTGTGTATTGATTACCGTGGATAGTTCTGCGGTACTGATTTGCTCTTCCGCTGGTTTGTATCTCTGCGATGCCTCAGTCAGTACGGGCGGCTTCTCCGGATGGTCAGCATCCGTCGTTGTTCCTATGTCAGCCGCAATGTGATGATTTGCTTAGCAGACAGGTTGTATGACACCGTTCCATTATTGATCATCTGCGCTGCCTCGGTGGGATTACTTTCAAAATCCACCTGCTGAGCCGTCGTCCATCCGGGGCGAATGGACGCATCGAGCGCCAGGGCGCCGTGTATCGGCGTATCTCGCGGGTTAAACAAGCGCACTTCAACAGCATTATCAAGGCTGCGCAGACTTGTCATCACGGCGTCACCGTCCAGTTTGAGCAAACTTCCGGATGGCGCGAGTATTGCTTCCGGATGAGTGGAGGGGCGGTGACTGTAGTTGGAGATATCCTGGCTGCGCAGTTGGGCATCGCGCAGCCCGGCGGACAGTTGCATGCCAAGTTCGCACAGGCGCGTCCGGTCAGGCTCACCGCTCAATGGCATGATGCGATATGAGAATGTCAGCTTGCTGTGCATCAGGCCATCCGGTTCACCGTCGGTGAGCGCGGTCCTGCGCGTGCTCCTAAACAACGTCAAGGCCAGCGAACGATCGGGTAGATCGCGAACTGCGCTTTCCAGCAGGCCTTGTGTAATGATCGCCAGCCCTTTGTCGCGGTCGAACACCGCTGTCCAGCTCTGCTGCGGCTTAGTCTCCACTTCCAGTTCGCGATACAGATGGTTATCGGCGCGCAAAGCGATGGGGCGTTCAACCACGTCGAACGCGCTGTCGGCAAGGTAACTTTCCGCGTGCACGCCGGTCGGCAGCAGCACACGCAACCGGTGATCGTCGATCTGATTGTCGACCGTGGTCTCAACATCCAGGTAGGGTTGTCCGGCGCGCAATGTGATCAGGCTGTCGATGACAAGTTCGCTGAATGACGCCGAACGGGCCATTCGCGAGAAATCAAACTGCGCCGGCACATGCATCACCGTGCGTATGCGCAATGTCGCGCACAGTGGGCCATTGTGCACCACCGCCACATCGCAGCGCGATCCGGTTGAACTGAATACTTGATCGTTGACCCCCACGCCGTGATACCAGCCATCCCCGATATCCGCGCTGTCCTCGTAATGAAGCAGGTTCAGGTACATCTGGTCGGTATGTCGATCCACCAGCGCCAGCGTGCCATCCGGCGCGACGCGAACCCACATATGCTCATTTTCCAGTGTGAAAGCGTCTTTAGCCAGGCCAGGCACATCCACGTAGCGGGTCGGTTGTCCGGCCGTAGCTGCGCGCACAATGAGCGTGGTATACCCAACCGCAGGTATCGTCATGTTGAGCGCCACCTTGATATCATTGGTGCGATAAGCATCCGGGAACTTGGTGGGACGTATGCGCGTCTTGATGCGATCCATCGCCTGGCCGAGACGCTGATAGGGGATTTCGACGCCATCGGGCGCATAGATGCGGAATGCCGGCTTTGGTTCGAATCCGAAGAACTCATTGAAGCAAGGCCATTCCGTCGGAATCTGCAGTGTCAGTTCGGCGACGCCGTCGAATGGCCGCGCAGCCGGATTGAACACGACAACGCGCAACTCGTTCCGGTCTATGGCTCCCTGCACGCGCGCAGCCAACTGGTGTGTCGCTTCTTTGGCAAGGCGGTTGCCGATCAGCAGCGACTGGTCGAAGTGGTAACCCATATCGCGGTGGACCTGGTCGATGCTGCAGCCATCGATCGAGTCATGCGCGTGATTTTTAAGCAGGTGCCGCCAGGCGATATCCAGAAAGCCCTGCGGATACTCAGCGCCTATGGCGGCGCACGCAAATGTTGAAAATGGTTCCGCCCACTGGCACAAGGCGGTTTCACTGGCGCGATTCGCCTGTTTCATCCACACCCTGCTTGAGAGCACCCCTGGGATGACCCACTGTTGATCGGCGTCGAGCGCAGACTGACCCGGCTGTACCGTTGCGCGGCCCGGCTCACGCAACTCGCCTGTCAACACAGTCGTGATACGGTCTTTCTGCCGGACCAACTCATCCAGATAGGCATCCAGGCTGGTATGCATAAAGTCATAGGGGCAGTCGGCCCGAGTAAAGTACTCCTGCAATAAAGCATAAGCCGGCTCATCCCATTCCTGATGGTCGCAACTGTCCAACACCAATATCGGATCCACCGCAGTTGCGCGGGCTTCATCCGCCAGATACTGATCCAGCCGCCGTGCAAACTCCGTGCTGTCGTACTCAGTCTCACCAAAATCATGCCCGTGCCGCACCAGAAAGGCGTATGTCCCATAACCGATTCGGCCGAACCTGTGGCATATCAGTTCCGTGCCATCGGCGCCGCGCCAGATCAGGTTGCGGGTTTCGACGTTATTGACGCCGCGCCAGAGATAGGCGCCGTGAATGCCAAATCCCGCAAGAATCTGTGGCAACTGGCTGGTGTGGCCGAACATATCGGGCACATAGCCGGCCAATGAGGGCCGGCCCCCAAGCGACCGGGCAATGTCGCGGCCCAGGCGCAGGTTGCGGATCAACGATTCGCCTGATACCGTGAACTCATCCGGCATGGTGTACCAGGGGCCAACGACGAGTTTACCCCTTGACGCCAATCGTTCGATCACCGTACGGCGCTCCGGACGGACCTCAAGATAATCTTCCACAATGATGGATTGGCCATCCGTCTGGAATGGTCCTTGTAACCGGCCATCCTGCAGCCCGGCTACAACGCGGTCTATCAACCGGACGAGGTCATAGCGCAGTTCCTGGAATGACTCCCGCCACTCGCGATCCCAGTGCGTGCTTAACACAAAATGAACGGTTCTTTTTGCCATAGATTCTTATCAATCCGTGCTGTGATATCAACAATCGATGTAACAGCGTTCGCGATTGCGTTAAGCAGCGCCCGCTGCGTGATACATCGCAATGACCTTTTCTGGCGCGATTTCCGCCAGGATGTTATGGATATTGCAGAAGACATACCCGTTGTCCTGTTTGAGATATCGGGCCACTTCGGTTGCCTCGCGCGCCACGTCTTCAACTGACCCCAATGGGAGTGTAACCTGAGAGTTCACACCGCCGCCCCAGAGCGCGATCCTGCCGCGCGCTTTATCTTTCCACTCCCTGAATGAGCGTTTACCTGCGCACCACTGCACGGGATTGAGCACATCAAAGCCAGCCTCGATAACCAGATCGATGATGTCATAGATTGCGCCGCAGGTATGCAGGAATATCTTCACCGGCGGCGCCGCGCTATGAAATGCTGCGTTGATACGGCGCCTGTACGGCAGAAACAGCTCGCGAAATACCGCCGGCGAGGCGATGGTCGTGTTCTGCGTACCCCAGTCGTCGGCCGCTGCCATGACGACATCCACATACGGCGCAAGCTCCGGCATTAACATGCGGATATTCCGCTCAGTGACTCCAGTGATCATATCATGCAGTTCGTGCACATAATCCGGTTCGGTGACACACAATATCGGGAACACCGCCATGCCGCCATGCGCATGTATGGAGATGCCAGGCGTGATCGACCCCTCGCTCATGAACACGGCGCGGTCACTGGATTCACGCACACGCTTGCATAGATCGCGCAACGCAACGATTTGCTGATCTTTCAGCAAACGTTTATCAAGTTCCTTGCGGTACTGCTTCAGGTCGTACATGGGCAGGTCGCCGGTCCAGTCCACCGGTTGCCCGCCGTGGGCTTCATCGAATACATACGATGCCGGCACCATTTTCGTCAACCCGTTCTGCAGTATGCTGCCGTCGGGGAGCGTTTCAAAGGCAGCCGGTTGGTGCACCAGCGCCGGCAGGCGGCCGTTGAAATCGTATGGATGCCAGTAGTTCGTCTGCTCGAATGCATTGGTTGCGCCGTAACACTGGACGACACAGTCGCAACCCAGCGCGTCCAGCACGTCGAGGTCAGGCATCGCCAGCATCTGGCCGGTATCGTAAACCCTGGGCAAACGCGGCGGCAAGCCCAGAGCCTTCACAAGTCTGGGGTAAGCAAAGACGCTGATGCCTGTAGACAGCATGCCGCCCATATCTTTAGGCAGTCTGTCGGGCGTTTGAAAGTTCAATGTCGCCAGCACACGTTCGCGTGAGTTCATTTTAGTCATCGTTAATACAAACATTCCTTGGCGGCATCGGCGAATGCCTGCAGGTTGGCAGGATCGCCGTGGAAGAAGTGATCCGAAGGCGAGATGATATAGCCCGCGTGGTCCCTGGTCGCCTCAAAACAATCGAACACCTGCCGCCGCGCAACGTCCGGAGTGCCGTGTTCGAAACCGGAGTTCTGATCAAAACCGCCGATAAAGAACAGCCGGTCGCCTACGCGCCGGGAAGCTTCTCGCAGATCGCAGTCGCCGCCCATTGAAGGCGGCGTCATCGTCTCAAGTCCATCCGCGCCGGTCTCAACCACCAGATCGAGCATGTGCATCAGTCCCCCGCACAGGTGGTATACGACCTTGAGACCGGCTTCATGCAGCATCGCATTTTGCTTCTGGTCGTAGGGCAGGCAAAATTCCCTGAACAGCGCAGGGCTGATTACAGTATTCGAACCCGCCCCGCCGCCGACTTCAACCATATCGGCGGGTGTGCCTTTCCACATATCCAGCACTATCAAGGTTTTCTGGAGTATGACATCAAGCGCATGATGAAGAAAATCCGGTGAATCCATGGCCATCATGATGGCTTTCTCGGTGTCAACCAGTGTGCAGAAACTCTGCCACGGGCTGCCCTGACCCGGGCTGAACGGATGGCTGCGGATGATACCGCGGTCGCGCAAGCGGTCCTTGACCTTCTGTATCGGGGTGAAATCGATGCCGACCGGCGCCGGGTGGTACGCTTCCCATATCGCAAAGTCGTCTTCGGTTTTTATCAGGTATTCCGTCTCCCACGGCGTGATGTCATTCCATGCGCCGGCATGATGCAGATTGCCTTTGGGTGTCAGGATGGTTTCTTCCCAGCGATGATTGCCATCCCGATCGGTCCCTAACTCATGTCTTTCGACGCGCCAATGCGTCAGGTCTTTATCTGAGTATTGATAATTGGGTGACACATAGATGGCATAGTCCATGCCGAATTTTTCATAAGCCTGCCACCAGTCCATGCCGCCCAGGTAATGCCGCAGATAGTAGTCCATCCAGCCGTGCACCTGGCAGGGCAAACGGTCAGGCCGGCCATTATTCAAGGCAGTCATCATACGTTCGCGTGAGTTCATTGTGTACCTTGTATCTTTCATTTAGCTCGAGGCCATGCCAGCCGAGCCATACAGGTGGATATATCGGATTATCTCGTCCTTGAGGCGCTTTTTCCCCCTGGCAAAGACATCATCCGTTTCACGAGAGCCGACGAAGAGATGCACATTAGGTTTCTCAGGCATGGCCTCGATGGCCTCTTTGATGCCGGCCAGATAAACCTGTTTCAGGCGCGTTCCCACGTTGAACTTGGCGACGCCGTGTTCGATGGCGGCTCGCACCGCCGACGCTGGATATCCCGTCCCGCCATGAATGACCAGCGGCACGCGGACTGCGCGGTGAATGGTCTCCAGAAGCTCAATGTTGACGCGAGCTTCACCGTCGGTGAGGATGTGAACATTACCGATGGATACCGCCAGCGCGTCCACACCGCTCTGCGCAACGAAGATGGTTGCCTCCTGCGGGTGCGTGCCTGCGGCCTGCACCCGCGGGTCTGTGCCGTCCGCCAGGCGCCCCAGTTCGGCCTCAACCGCTGCACCCAGCGGATGTGCCGCCTCAGCCACTTTACGCGTCCAGGCCAGATTCTCCTCGAACGGCAGATGCGAGGTGTCAAGCATTACGGCATTGCAGCCTGCATGCAAGCCTTGCAGCACCTGGCTCAATGTCCTGGCCTCATTGAACAGCACGGCAGTTGGAACTGAACTGTGTTCAGCCAGATAGGTTGCCAGCCCGCTGAGTTCTTCAACACCATATCGATCCAGCCAGCCCTGGTTGGTTACTGCGCCGCCAAACCCGAGAATGGCAGGCGATTGGCTCTCCTCCGCGGCTTCGATGGCGGCTTCCAGTGAGTATTGATCCCATGACTCGTAATAGCCGATGGCATAATGTTTACGGACTGCACGCTCCAGCAAATCGATGAACGGGACTATGCTCATAACGATCCAACGGCGGCGAGGATTTTCATATGCGTCAACTTATAGCATCAAAGCACGCCATGCGCCAATGAAACGCGAACTGCCATCCATTTGGCAAAAGGCTGTGCGGGCGGTAGCATTACCATTCCAGCATGTTCAGCCGCAGCAGTAATCGAGTAATCTGACGAGGTAGAAAATGACACATCAGGCATTAGAACAAGGCGAAGGTATCTTGAGACTGGCTCCGGTCTGGGTTCCGCGCTCATTCTGTATACCCGGCAAACGCATCAAATTGCATCCCGATGACCTGTATGCGTTTGGGGCTAACCGCGGCGGCATCGACGAACGGTGGCTATCCTCGACGACCAAAGCCGACAACGGTCCGCTGACGACTCCGGACGAAGGGCTCAGCTATGTTTTGTATGGCGCCGATGAGCATCCCGAGAGGATTCCGCTGCGCGATCTGGTAGCGGAACTGGGTGCTGAACTGATCGGCGACCGGCTATGGAAGGAGCAGCATGGTTGGCCGATGTATTCGAAGTTCTTCGATAACCGCGGCCCACTACCCCATCACCTGCACCAGATGCAGGAACATGCCGAGAGAGTGGGCGCCGTCAAAAAGCCGGAGGCCTACTACTTCCCCTATCAGCTCAATAATTACGGCGCCGACTTCCCATACACGTTCTTCGGCCTTGAACCCGGCACGACAAAAGCGCAGGTCCGGCATTGTCTCGAGATCTGGAATCAGGGCGACAACCACATCACCGACTTGTCCAAAGCGTACCGGTTGCAGCCAGGCACCGGGTGGTATGTGCCCGCAGGAGTGCTGCACGCGCCAGGCAGTTTATGCACCTACGAGCCGCAGTGGGCCAGCGACGTGTTCGCCATGTTCCAGTCGCTGGTCAGTGAAGTCCCCACGGACTGGTCGCTGCTCGTAAAGAATGTTCCGCTGGAACTGCAGCATGACCTGGACTACCTCGTGTCGATGATCGACTGGGACACAAATACCAAAGCGAATTTCAAAGAGGAACAGTTCCTTGAACCGCGTCCGGTCAGACCTTACGATGAGATGCAGAGCGATGGGTATGTGGAAAAGTGGATTGTCTACGGCAACGAGTATGTCGCTGCCAAGGAGCTGACTGTATTGCCCGGCAGAACCGTTACCATCCGCGACGCAGGGCCCTACGGCTTGATCATGCTGCAAGGTCACGGCACGCTGGGAGTATGGCCTGTCGAGACGCCGACCCTGCTGCGGTTCGGCCAACTGAGCCACGATGAGTACTTCGTCTCGTGCCGCGCCGCTCAGGAAGGGGTCAGGATCATCAACCCGAGCAGCACCGACCCCATTGTCATGCTCAAGCACTTCGGTCCGAATCGCGAATCGCCTGCGCGATAACATAGACGCAACAACACCAAAAAGAACCCGGCAGTGGTGGTCCACTGCCGGGTTCCGGCTTGTTAAGTGAGTTGGCGTCTGGTCTCAGCGCGGGGTACGGCGCGAACTGCGCCAGGTGCCCTGTTGCAGCGGAGATCGGCGCAGACCCGTGTCAGCCAGCCGACCCGGTCTATCCATGACCGCAGTCGGTTGCCTGGCGGAGCGCTCATTCTGATAGGGGGTGCGAATATTGCGGGAATGCTGCAGCGTGCGCCCGATGGCGGCATCAGACGCCATTCCACCATTCTGGCCTGACTCACGCAACGGCGGCGGACTCTTGTAGTCAAAGTCGTTTATCGTGCGGCGCTCGATAGGCTTGCCGAGCGTCCGCTCGATATCGCGTACGATGGCGCCATCCTCGCTGGTCACCAGCGTCATCGCGTCCCCTTCATGTTCGATGCGCCCGGTCCGGCCGATGCGATGGATATAGGCGTCCGGCGTATCGGGAATATCGTAGTTGATCACATGCGTGACCGTGGCGATATCGAGACCGCGCGCCGCGATATCGGTGGCGACGAGAATCTGCACTTTGCCGGAGCGGAAGCCGTCCAGGGCCTGCTGGCGCTGGTTTTGCGATTTGTTTGAATGCAGCGTTGCGACTTTATATCCAGCCTGTTTGATCTGCCGCGCCACGCGGTCAGCGCGATGCTTGGTGCGCGTAAACACCAGAGCGGAATACGCATTGGTCTCCTTGAGCAGAGACAGGGTCATGGCAGTTTTCAGATGCTGCGGCACCGGGTAGAGCGCATGGGCGATCTTCTTCGGCGGCGTGCCGTGGCCGACATCGACCCGAGCCGGCTTGTTCAGCATCTGGGCGGCCAGCGCGTTCAGCTCAGGCGCAAACGTCGCGGAGAACATCATCGAGCGGCGACTGCGCGGCAGGTGCTGCAGGATACGCTTCACCGAAGGCAGGAAGCCCATATCCAGCATGCGGTCCGCCTCATCCAGCACCAGCATATCTACCCCGTCGAGCGTCCTGCCATGCTCGATGTGATCGAGCAGCCGCCCCGGGCATGCGACGATGATCTCCACACCATCGCGCAGCGCCTGTTCCTGCAATCCCATCCCGACGCCGCCATATACGGTCGCGCTTCGTATTGTCGTGTAATGCGCCAGTTGGCGGATGGTTTCGTGGATCTGTTCGGCCAGTTCACGAGTGGGAGTCACGATGAGTGCGCGGGTCTGGCGGCGTTTACCTGGCAACGGTTGGGTCAGCAGGCGCTGAAGAATCGGCAGCACGAAGGCTGCGGTCTTGCCCGTGCCTGTCTGCGCAGTGCCGACAATATCGCGCCCCTCCAATCCAATGGGAATCGTTTTTTCCTGTATGGGAGTCGGCGACTCATACCCGGCGGCTTTTATGGCTTGCTGCAGGCGTGCATCAAGCGCGAAATCAGAGAATAACATTTAGTCCTTGTATACACCAGCACAAACATTTTCTGCGTCCATTTTGGGGACCGACGCGGCTGGTGCAATACAAACGCATGTCCATCATTACAATGGGCTGCATTATCGCCGGGTGCAGATTGATGCGATAACCGCGGTGTACTACAAACGATTCATTCACACTACACCACAGCAACGAACGCTGCATCATACCACAGATGCTCGGGGCGCTTATAAATCAGGACCAGCGATCCATGAATGGCTGGCGCTTCACCATATCGATCTCAATAAAACGATAGGTGGCCAGTCCACGCACATGGAAGGGGTCATGCACGAAAAATGCCTTGACCTCGTCCATTGACTCCATTCGCATCACGATGACTCCGCCTGCTTTCGGCAGTTGTGGACCGCTGAACAGCACCAGTTCGCGATCGTAGGCGGGTTGTAGAAACGCGCGATGTGCGGGCAAAGTGTCCGCAAGGTCCTCAAATGGAACGGTATAAGTCAATTCAATGATGAAATGTCGCATTTGACACTGCCAGCCGTCAGATCAGCGCCACATCGGGTGCGCCGCTGGCTCTGACGGCATGGTTAACAACAGCACAAGGCGATGTTCAAGCCGGAATCATCGCATGCGGGTCCAGCACAAACTTGCGCGCAGCGCCTTTATCGAAATCGCGATATCCCCTGGGCGCATCGTCCAATGTGATAACCGTAACATTGACCGCCCTGGCAATCTGCACCCTGTCGTAAAGGATTGCGTTCATCAACTGGCGATGATACTTCATCACCGGCGTCTGGCCGGTGTGGAAGGAATGCGACTTGGCCCATCCCAGACCAATCCGGATGCCCAGCATGCCAATCCTGGCATTGGCATCCACCGCGCCCGGGTCGCCGGTGACATATAAGCCGGGTATCCCGAGCGAACCACCCGCGCGTGTGACAGCCATAATCGAGTTCAGAACAGTTGCCGGTCGTTCCTTCCCGGCCTCGTCGCCGTGGCCGTGCGCCTCAAATCCAACACAGTCCACGGCGCAATCCACTTCGGGCGCGCCGACAATCGACTCGATCTGCTCCGCCAGCGTCGCATTCTTCTTCAGGTCGATTGTCTCGCAGCCGAAGCTGCGCGCCTGCGCCAGCCGCTCAGGGATCATATCGCCTACAATGACCACTGCTGCGCCGAGCAGATGACAGGATGCCGCACAGGCCAGACCCACGGGTCCAGCGCCGGCGACATACACGATCGATCCCGGACCGACGCCGGCATTCACCGCGCCATGATAGCCGGTCGGGAAAATATCGGAGAGGAGCGTCAGGTCCTTGATTTTCTCCATTGCGCGTTCTTTCGGCAACTTCAGGAGATTGAAATCGGCATAGGGGACCATCACGAATTCCGCCTGTCCGCCGACCCAGCCGCCCATGTCCACATATCCGTATGCGGCGCCCGGGCGCGCCGGATTCACATTCAAGCAGATCCCAGTTTTGCCTTCCTTACAGTTGCGGCAACGCCCGCAGGCGATGTTAAAGGGAACGGAAACGATATCGCCCACTTTTATAAACTCAACATCGCTCCCGGCCTCGATCACCTCGCCGGTGATTTCATGCCCGAGCACCAGGCCTTCAGGGGCTGTTGTGCGCCCTCGAACCATGTGCTGGTCGCTGCCACAGATGTTCGTTGAGATGATCTTCAGGATCACGCCATGCCGGCACTTCCGTTTGCCAAGCTCCAGCTTCGGGAAGTCAATGCTCTGGACTTCAACAACACCTGGTTTGATATAAACAACACCTCGATTACTTGCCATGTAAAACCTCCGAAACACCCATCAAGCTGATAACACCACATTCACAACCATGACGCCGAATCTCGCGGGTGGCAATCGATATTCCATCACCTCCCATTCCAAATTGCAGCCATACTTACCGATGCTCTGCGACGCGCTAAGCCGGAGCACTATAGAGAACTGGATTCAGAGGTGAATCGATCGCCTCGCCGATGCTGACGCCCGGACACCAGGTATCCCAGTCGTTCTGCTGGTTTTGATTCACCGGCGCCTGTAATCGCATCTCCGCATCCATATATATGATGGTCATGACGCGTCTGGGACGATCGGTCACATTGCCATCCGCGCGGTGAAAAGTCCAGCCGTAATGGAAGCTGACATCGCCCAGGTCGAATGGGTCATCAATATATGGGAAGTGGCGGCTCTCGAGCGCCTGCTGGATCACCGCCTCGCTTTCATCGCTGATCGCCTTGTCGCGCCCGTAAGGAAAGCGATGGCTTCCCGCTGCGTAAGACAACGGCCCCATATTGCCCGGCGTTTCCTGCAGAGGAATCCAAGCGGTGCAGATGTTCGGGCTGCTCACCGGCCAGTAGTATTGATCCGCATGCCAGGGAGTGAATCCCCCGCCCGCTTCCTTATACAGCGCCTGATCGTGATAGAGGCGCACACCTTTTACGCCCATGAGTTCCGCTGCAATGCGCGCCAACCTCTTCCCGAAGACAAACTCGCGCGCCAGGTCGCTATGACGCCAGAGATTCATGATCTGCAGGAAGGCTTTCTGATAGGTGGTCCGTTCGGACATCGGGATATGCAACGTATTGAGGTCGATCACCTGGCGCGTAATCTCATCACCGTAGTGCGCCAGCGCCTCCGGCGAAAGCGCGTTTTTCAAGTGAACGAAACCATTCGCGCGGAAGTACTCAACCACGTCACCAGCCAGGGGATAGCGTGAATCAATATCAAGCGACGCCATATACACCTTACCTAAACAACGTCATCAATTGCAGCCAACCCATTACCAATAATTTCACTTCAGGCAACGCACCCGGATGTTCGGCGGGTCCGCACCGATTGTACCCGCAAAGACGTGATGCGCAGTGTGAATTATCGACGCGCCGCCGTTAGCCAATCCAATGCGATTTGGCGGTCTCTACAACCATGTATGTTATAACATCACCATGTCTCAAGCTGATATTCCCGCCAAGGTAGACACGATTCTCGCCAATGGTTTCGTCATCACCATGGATGACTCATTCAAGATTTTCCCGCACGGGGCTGTTGCGATCAGCGGCGACTCAGTTGCAGCAGTGGGCGAGAGCGATGATGTCACGCGACAATACAGCGCGCCGCAAGTGGTGGATTGCGCCGGCTGCGCCATCATGCCAGGTCTCGTGAATGCCCATACGCATGTGCCCATGACGCTGTTGCGCGGCCTGGCGGACGACCTGAGACTCGATGTATGGCTTTACGGGTACATGATGCCGGTCGAGAAACATTTCGTGACGCCGGAGTTTGTGACACTGGGGGCTCAACTCGCCTGCGCTGAGATGATATACAGCGGCGTAACCTGCGTCAACGATATGTACTACTTTGAAGATTCGATTGCACAAGCTATCGCCGCCGCGGGGATGCGCGCCCTGTGCAGTCAAACGATCATGCAGTACCCCACCCCCGACGCCGCATCATGGGATGAAAGTCTGGTGGCATGCGAGCAGTTTCTGCAAAAATGGAAAGGGCATCCGCTGATCGTGCCAGTCGTAGCGCCTCATGCGCCCTATACATGCAGCGGGACGCTGCTGTTCCGCTGCGCCGAGATGGCGATCAAGTACGATGTGCCGTTGCATATCCACATCAGTGAGACATTCCAGGAGGTTGAGGAGTCGCGCCGCGAACATGGCATGCCAGTCGTAAACTGGGTCAAGAAAAATGGCCTTCTGGAGGCAAAGGTCATCGCCGCGCACTGCACCGCTATCGACCAGGGCGAAATGCGCACGCTGCAGCGCGCCGGGGCGACAGTAGCGCATAATCCCACCGCCAATCTGAAGCTGGCCAGCGGCATTGCCAATGTGACGCAGATGCTCGCAACCGGGCTGCATGTGGGCATCGGCACGGACGGCCCAGCCAGCAACAATGACCTCGACCATTTTGAGGAGATGAGACTGGCGGCTATCCTCGCCAAGGGCAGCACGCGCGACCCCGTAGTTGTACCGGCGCGCACAGCGCTGGCGATGGCGACTATTGAGGGCGCTCGAGCGTTACATATCGGCGATATCACCGGTTCACTGGAGGTTGGCAAGCGCGCTGATGTGATTGTTCTGAATATGACCGCGCTGCACAATACGCCCGCCTATTACAGCCTGTCGCGCAATCCAGACAGTATCTATACCCAGATCATTTACGCCAGCAAGTCGACCGATGTGCGCGACGTATGGGTCAACGGCAGGCGCCTGATGCGCGAGAGGAAACTACTCACTCTCGATGAGGCCGACATCCGGGCGCGCGCCAACGACGTCGCAAGGCAGATTGACACTTTCCTGATCGAGCGTGAAGGCGACGTACTGCGCAAGCTGGCCGCCATTGGCGGTATACAGCAGGAAGAGTCCTTTGAGGTGCAATTGAAGGCCCGTATCGCCGACCCCGAGCAGATCATCGCTCGAATCAACGGCGGGCAGTTCAACGTGGTTCGGCGCGTGCATTACCGCCAGTACGATACCTACTTCTACTTTGCCGACGAGGAAGTGCGCCTGCGCCATCGCGAAGATGAGCGGATCGACGATAAAGGCACTATCATCAACAGCCGTTACCGGTTGACACTGGTCGGCGGGCAGAAGGAGCGCGAGTACCCCCACTCGATTCTGCTGTCTCGCTCGCGTTTCATCGCTCCAGCGGATCGCAGTCTGCGTTTCTACCGCGAATACTTCAAACCGTCCCGTGAAGTTGAGATTGAAAAAGATCGTCTGCGCTGGGAAGTGCTCTATGACGATGATACGTTCTTTATCAACATCGACCGCGTCGTCAAGCCGGAACAGCAGGGAACGTATATCGAGATCAAGAGCCGCACCTGGAGCATTCGCGATGCAGAACACAAGTCGCAGGTCATCGGCGATGTACTAGCTATATTCGGCATCGGCGACGATGCCGTGGTTCGCAATGAGTATGTCGATATTGCCGACGAGAAGATGCCTGTCTGAGTGTGGCCTTGACCACCCACGACGAAGGCGGCCTGACTGAGAAGGACATGAAACTGGCGGCGCAGATCAATGCGCTGGCGGTGATCTGACACAGCGGCAGAGAATACGCGAGAGATACCTCGCGCATGCTCTGCCGCATTTCGTTCACGCAGTCACATTCACGTACAGTTGCTCGCGGACGCTCATCACATCGCGCCTCAACTGGTCCTCTGATTCGAGGCGCTCTTTGACCCGTTCTATTCCGTGAATCACGGTGGTATGGTCGCGCCCGCCCAGCAATCCGCCGATTTCCGGCAATGAGGCGTCGGTTTCCTGGCGTATCAGGTACATGGCGACCTGGCGGGGCTGCACCAGTTCGCGGTTCCTGGATGCACTCACCAATTCGTGGATTGAGATGTTGTAGAACTTGGAAATCGTCTCGATGACCTGCGACGGCGTGATGTGGGCGCGCCGGCCTACCAGGTCAACCAGCGTATCGCGCGCAAACTGGATGGTAATTGGCCTGCCTGTCAACTCCGATGTTGCCAGCAGACGGGTGAGTGCGCCCTCCAATTCGCGCACATTGCTCTGTACCTGCTTGGCAACAAACTCGATCACGTCGGGGGCGAGTTCGATGCCGCGTATCTGCGCTTTTTGCTGCAAGATAGCGATGCGCGTTTCCAGGTCAGGCGGCGCGATATCCGTCATCAATCCCCACTCGAACCGGCTGCGCAGGCGTTCTTCGAGCGTAACCATCATCTTGGGTGGGCGGTCGCTCGTCACCACGATTTGTTTATTGGCGCTGTACAGGGTGTTGAAGGTGTGGAAAAATTCTTCCTGGGTGCTTTCCTTGCCTGCGATGAACTGCACATCGTCCATCAGCAGCATATCCACATAGCGATACTTATTGCGAAAAACTTCGGTGCTTTGTGTGCGGATCGAGGCGATCAACTCGTTCGTAAAAGTCTCTGAAGTCACATAGAAAGTCGTAAGACCATGCTGGCGCGCTGAATGGCCGATTGCGTGCAGGAGATGGGTCTTGCCGAGTCCGGAACCGCCGTAGAGAAACAGCGGATTGTAGCGATCGGCGGGCTGTTCCGCTACAGACATAGCTGCTGCGTGCGCCATACGGTTCCCGGAACCAACTACGAAAGTCTCAAAGGTATAACGCGGGTTCAATCCATCGCTCAAAGGCGCGCTCGCACTCACGGGCGCGCCGGCATAACCCACAGGCGACTGCGCCAGAACCTGTGGAGTAGTATGTTGCGCCGGCATCGGCGCACTGGCGCTCAAAGACGCTACAGGTTGCGCGCTATAACCGGCAGTGTTCTGTGTTATCAATGTGAATGAAACATCAACCCCGCGCCCCATGCGGTCGCCCAGAATCTTCTTGAGCTGACTGACCATGCGGTTTTCCATCCACTCTTTGACATAGCCGTTAGGCACACCGATGATGAACTGCCCATCTTCATATGTGACAAGGCGAGCCGACTTCAACCAGGTCGAGTATGTGCCTCGTCCAACGTTGATTTCGATCTCACCAGTCGCTGATTGCCATGCTTCTTCCGGTCTCATCTGTGGCTCCAGCTTATAAACTCAGTGACGCCGGCGATCATAAACTCACCGTGGTCGGGTCACCTGTGGGACTTAACATTTTACCCATTTGCAGGCGCGAGGCAAGTGCGCATAAATAAGAAACCTTAAAAAACAATCGGCATTTAAGATTAGTTATGGGTTTACATCCGCCCGTCTGCAATTTCAGCCGGGTGATTTCACCAGAATGATATTTGGTACAATGCCGCCAAGAGTCAGGCACGATACCAGAATAAACATTCCAGCAGACATATCAGGCGCAGGCATATAGCCGTGATAAGATGATTTATGCGCTTCCGGCTAAATAGACTACTAGGCGCACCCATTGGCGCCCGCCAGTATGAGCAACTCGATCGTGGTCGAACATGGTTCGACGATGAGTTGCAGGTTGCTTATTTACGAGGCGAATTGACTTTCACCCGCACCGATGAATCCATTCTGGTCGAAGGGGATATCGAGACAGCCACTACAGTCCAGTGCGTGCGCTCACTTGATTTATTCGAAATGCCGTTATCATTCAGCCTGGATGACGTCGCATTTACACTACCCGGCTATAGCGCCCCGGAACCTGATCGCAAGATTCGCGACGATGGATACATCGACCTGACGGATACGATAAGAGAACTCATCATCATGGCCATTCCCATCAACCCCATTCATCCCAGGTACTTGAAATCAGAAATGCTTAACGAGTTGACTGATGAAGATGTCTCCGACTGGCTCACTATCAAGTGGGCGGACAACGACGAAGGGAGGGGCGATCTGCTGTAACGATTGAGCAGGTTGCGTATACATCAGATGAAAACTCAGATCGACGAAGATCAAATTGTCGCTTCACTACTGATAAAGGCTGAGACGCAAGGTTATGTCATCGTCGACGATATCCTGGAGTTGTTGCCCGATCTTGATGAGAGTAACGACCCGGTCGATCGTATCATCACGCTCCTCACTGAGGCAGGAATCCAGGTACAGGACTTAAACGGCGATGATGACGACGAAGGCGATCTTTACTTCCTCGACGACGAAGAGGAGGATGAAGAAGACAAGGATGATGTGGCCGGCATCAGCGCTGATGACAGCATCGGGCTGTATTTGCGCGAAATGGCGCGCGTACCGTTATTGACAACCGCCGAAGAAATCAAACTTGCCAAGAAGATCGACCACGCAGCGCGCGCCAAGTCACGGCTGGAAACGTCCGAAAACGAACTGAAGCCGGACGATGCCGAGAAATACTCAGCGGTAATGGAAGAAGGTCGCCTGGCCCGCGAACACCTGATAAAGGCCAATACCCGCCTTGTGGTAAGCATCGCCAAGAAGTATATGGGGCGCGGCGTGCCGTTCCTCGACCTGATTCAGGAAGGAAATCTCGGCCTCATGAAAGCGGTCGAGAAGTACAACCACAAACTCGGCTTTCGGTTCAGCACCTACGCGACCTGGTGGATCCGCCAGACCATTACACGCGCAATCGCCGATCAGGCTCGCACCATTCGAGTGCCGGTGCATATGAGCGACCGTATCCGCAGGCTGTACAAAACCGCCCACGAGATGGAGCAGGTTCTGGGCCGCAAGCCCAATGCGGAGGAAATTGCCACCGAACTAGGGATCGAACTCGATAAAGTCGAATGGATGCTCAAAGTGTCCTGGCGGCCCTTATCGCTCGAGCAGCCCGTGGGTGAAGAAGAGGATAATGAGTTCGGGGCATTCATAGAGGATGACAGCACGCCATCGCCCTCACAGACCGTTTATGAGGGGCTGTTACGCGATAAAATCGAGCAAGTGCTCTCGACGCTCACGCCGCGCGAGCAGCGTATCTTGCGCCTCCGCTTCGGGCTGGTCAATGGGAAATGCTACACGCTTGAGGAAGTCGGGCAGAAATTCGGCCTTACCCGCGAGCGAATCCGGCAGATCGAGGGACGTGCCCTGCGCCGCCTGCGACATCCACGCCGCAGCCGCCAACTGAAAGATTTCCTGAAGTAGTATGCGCACAATTACCTACAGCGAGGCAATCAACGAAGCGCTGCGCGAGGAGATGGAGCGCGACGCGAATGTATTTATCATCGGTGAGGATGTCGGAACCATGGGCGGGGTTTTCGGCGTCACGGCTGGCCTTTTGAAAGAATATGGCGCGCAACGCGTGATAGATACGCCGATCAGTGAAGCCGGCATCATTGGCGCCGCGCTGGGCGCGGCCATGATGGGCATGCGGCCGGTGGCCGAAATCATGTTTGGCGATTTCCTGGGCTGCGCCGGCGATCAGCTTATCAACCAGGTCGCTAAAGCGCGCTACATGAGCGGCGGCAAAGCGCGCATCCCGTTAACCATACGCGTCGCAACCGGCGCGCCGGGAGCGTCGGCCGCGCAACACTCGCAGAGCCCGGAATCGTGGTTTATGAATGTGCCCGGGCTGAAAATCGTGTGCCCCGCGACGCCGGCCGATGCCAAAGGATTGCTGAAGTCTGCCATCCGCGGCGAAGATCCGGTGCTTTACTTCGAGCACAAGATGCTGTATGCAGAGAAGGGCGATGTCCCTGACCAAGACTTCGTGGTTGAGTTCGGCAAGGCCAGTGTTATTCGCGCCGGCACCGATGTAACGATTATCGCGATCGGGAGCATGGTGCGGCATGCATTAGCAGCGGCCAAACAACTGGCAAAAGAATCGCGCCCTATATCGTGCGAAGTCATCGATCCGCGCACGCTGGTTCCTCTTGATGTACCGACTTTAGTGCAATCCACGCGCAAGACCGGGCGTGTCATCATCGCGCACGAGGCGCATAAGCGCGCCGGCCCCGGCGCAGAGATCGCAGCCGTCATCGCCGAGGAAGCTCTCGATTATCTGGATTCGCCGATTGCCCGTGTGGCGGCGCGAAATGTCCCCCTGCCCTATGCGCCGGCACTGGAGCAGTTCGTGCTGCCGGACAGCGAAGACATTATTCAGGCTGCCAGGGCGCTGATGCGATAAGCTGTGTTGGTTCGAAACATCCTAAACAAACCATGAATAATTCGATGATACTGTCCGACGAGCGCAAACGACAGGTTGTTGAGATCGCCCAAAACCTGATACGCGCAAAGAGCCTGGCCGGCGAAGAAGGCGCTGCGGCACAGGCGGCCATCCAGGCGATGCACGCGCTCAATTACGATGAGATCAACGTAGACGCCTTGGGGAATGTGGTGGGCATTTTACGCCCCACCAGCGCGGCTTCAGACGCCGGCGAGTCGCTGCTGTTTGATTCGCACATGGACACGGTCGCAGCCGCGGGCGCATGGACTAAGGATCCTTTCGGCGGCGAGGTAAGCGCCGGCAGAATATGGGGCCGCGGCGCCTCAGATATGAAAGGCGCTTTGGCGGCCAGCATCTGCGGCGCGGCCTATGCACGTGACGATCGCAAACTGAAAAACGCGATATACGTGTCAGCATCCGTTAACGAGGAGCAGATTGAAGGGCTGGCCCTCGCCGACGTTCTTGAGCAATACAAACCCTCTCGCGTCGTCATCTGTGAATCGACCGACCTCAAGTTGAGCATTGGCGGGCGCGGCCGCGCGGAAGTATTCCTGACCGTCGAGGGTGTGCCGGCTCACGCCAGCACGCCGCAACTCGGCGTCAACGCACTGAAGCAGACGGCCAGGCTCATCCTGGCGCTCAATGAGTGGCAGCCGCCCCATGACGACGTACTGGGCTACGGCATCTTCGAGCCGACGGAGATCATCAGCAACCCGTTTCCCAGCGTCTCGGTGCTGCCCGATCGATGCCGAGTGCGTTGCGACCGCCGCCTGCTGGCGGGCGAAACCGAAAATGACGTTACCGCGCCGATCAACAAAATCATCGCGGAGTTGCACCGCCAGGATGTTACATTCAAAGCCCGAGCGGAAATCGACACCGAGACCATCAAGACTTATGCCGGCGCAACGCGCACGGCGCTCAAGTTCCAGCCGGCCTGGAAGATGGATCCGCAGCATCCATTCGTGTCGGCCGCACGGCAAGCCCTCGGCAATCCAGCAATCAGCTATTACTCGTTCTGTACCAATGCTGCACGCAGCGCCGGCATCATGAATCTGCCCACAATCGGGTTCGGGCCAGGCAGCGAACATCACGCGCACATCGCTGACGAATACTGCGAACTCGATCAGTTATGGGGCGCAGCACAGGGGTACTACGCGCTCAGTTGCCTGTAGCGCTGGCGAACCATGCGCGCCCTGATACTCACCAACCAGCTTGCCTACGCTGCGAATTACCCGGCGCCACAGCCAGCGCCGGGCGAAGCACTCGTTAATGTAACCAGGGCGGGCATCTGCAATACCGACCTGGAACTGACGAAGGGTTACATGGGATTCCACGGCGTGCTGGGACACGAATTCGTCGGAATCATCGACTCACTCGAGCATTACCCGGGAATAGCCGATAACTTCAAGGCCGGTGACCGTGTCGTTGCGGAAATCAACTGTGTCGCAGCCGACTCGCCATCGCGGGATTACTTCACCCGCGCACAGGACCCGGAACGCACGACGCTGGGCATTTCGTGCCGCGACGGCGTTTTTTCTGACATGACACGCGCGCCGATAGCGAACCTGCATCATGTGCCGAATAACATCAGCGACGACGAAGCCGTGTTCGTCGAACCGCTGGCGGCGGCATGCCAGATACTCGAACAGGTGCACGTCAAAACGACGGATCGGGTCGCCATCCTTGGCGATGGCAAACTCGGTTTACTGTGCGCGCAAGTTCTGGCAAGCACGAGCTGCGACCTGGTGGTTATGGGCAAGCACAGGAACAAACTGGATATTCTGACCGCCCGTGGCATAGCGACTCAACTACCTTCCGAATGGGATGGCAGGCGCGCCTACGATATCGTCGTCGAGTGCACCGGCGCCTCGGCTGGTTTTGACCTGGCGCGACGAATGCTGCGCCCGCGCGGTACGCTGGTATTGAAGAGCACATTTGAGGGATTGACGACCGCAAACCTGACGGCACTCGTCGTGGACGAGATCACCCTGGTTGGCTCGCGCTGCGGCCCTTTCGCCTCCGCCTTGCGGTTGCTGTCAACCAGACAGGTCGATGTAGCGCCGCTGATTCATGCGCGTTATCCACTCGATCAAGGCCTGGCCGCCTTCCAGCATGCCCAACAACACGGTGTCCTCAAAGTGTTACTGGATATCGCATAACATTGCAGATGCGTCGATGACGCGGGGCTGTGGAATTAGAATAACGCTAACAGCGCGCCGGAAACGCTGAAAAACTTCATGATAAACAATGTGATGCGCTATGACAGACAAACTACAATGGATCCGCGACGAACTGGATAACCTGCGCCAGCAGGGCCTATACAACAACATCCGCACGATTGACTCCGCACAAGGCGCCTGGTTGAACGTCGATGGCAAGCGAGTACTGAATTTCTGCTCCAATAATTACCTCGGTCTGGCTAACGAACCAAGCCTTAAGATGGCTGCCCAGAAGGCGATCGATCAGTATGGCGTCGGCCCGGCAGCCGTGCGCACCATCGCCGGCACGTTGTCTCTGCACCGTAAGCTGGAGCAACGGCTTGCTGCCTTCAAGGGTGTGGCGGACACAATCTCATTCCAGTCGGGCTTTGCGTCAAACCTGGCGACGGTCGCCGGTCTTGTCGGCAAGGAGGATGTCGTCTTCTCTGATGAGCTGAACCACGCCAGCATCATCGACGGTTCGCGTTTATCAGGCGCGCGGATCATCCGCTACGCGCACAATAACCCGCAAGCGCTGGAGGACCAGATCAAACAAGCCGGAGCATACCGGCGCGCCCTTGTCATTACCGACGGCGTTTTCTCGATGGACGGCGACATAGCGCCGCTGCCGGATATCGTCGAAGTCACTGAACGGCACAACCTGTTGCTCATGGTCGATGATGCCCACGGCGAAGGCGTACTGGGCCGCGGCGGACGCGGGATCGTCGACCATTTCGGCCTGCATGGCCGCGTCGATATCGAGATCGGCACGTTATCGAAGGCATTTGGCGTGGTTGGCGGCTACGTCGCCGCGCACAGCGAAATCGTAGAGTGGCTGCGCCAGCGCGGGCGTCCGTTCCTGTTTTCCAGCGCGGTTACGGCGGCCGATGCCGCAGCCTGTCTGGCAGCCGTCGATATCCTGGAGGCATCAACCGAGCGGGTCGATAAGTTGTGGAATAATACCGGCTACTTCAAGACCGAGATGAAACGCCTTGGCTTTGATATCGGACGCAGCGCTACGCCGATTACACCGGTTATGCTGGGTGAAGCGCCATTGGCGCAGCAATTCTCTCGCAGCCTGTTTGAACGCGATGTGTTCGCCATGTCGCTGGGATTCCCGACCGTGCCAAAAGGCAAGGCGCGCATCCGTGTCATGATCAGTGCAGCGCATGAGAAAACCGATCTGGACCGCGGGCTTGAGGCGTTCGCGCAGGTTGGAAAGGAGCTGGGCGTAATCTAGTGCAGGCAGCGATCAGACTGAGATTGATGTTCGGCGTTGCGGATCGTAAGCGAGGTGTTTACTTATCAGCACGCAGAGAGGGTAAGCAAAACACCGCGCGTTGTATGCGCGTATTGGCGCAGGGCCAGGATTCAGCAGGTAAGTGTGACTACATCGAACAATAAAGAATCGCTGTTGCAGGCATCAATGGGTCAATGGTTACGGGTCATTCGATTCGATGCTGAACAGGACCTCGCCAATCAGTTGCTGCAATTAGGCCTGCTGCCGGGCGATTGTCTTCGCATTATCCGAGCAGCGCCCCTCGGCGGACCATTGCTGGTGGAGTTCAGCGGTCGTTCGGTCGCCCTGGGCCGCGAGGTGGCAGGGAAAATTATCGTCGAGGAGGGCAAATGCGCTTCGCACTGATCGGTCAGCCGAATTGCGGCAAGAGCACCCTCTTCAACCAGGTCGCCGGGTACAAGGCTGAAACCGGCAATTTCTCGGGAACTACGGTCACATTCACCGAAAGCAAGGTACGCGTACTGGGTGAGGTGGTCAATCTGGTCGATCTGCCCGGCACATATACTCTGGCCGGGATGAACCCCGCTGAGCGAGAATCGCTGGCTTACCTGACCACGCGCGAAGTTGATGTCATCATCAATGTGATCGATGCGTCGCATCTGCTGCAAGGTCTGAATCTGACGATGGAGTTGCTTGAACTCAATCGCCCGCTGGTTGTCACGCTGAACATGATGGATGAGGCGGCTCGCCTGGGCATGCAGATCGACGGAGCGCGACTGGCAGAACTGCTGGGCGTGCCGGTACTCCCCCTCATAGCCAGCAAAGGTCGCGGCATAAAGCTGCTTTTCACCACAGCGCTCGAAACAGCGCGCGCCGCTGCGCCCCCTAAGCGATTACGGTACAGCAAAGACCTTGAAGATGCTATTCATGCGACGATGGCCGGCATCGACGGTCAGTTTGCGCCATTGCAAGCCGAACTGGTGGCGATCAAACTGCTGGAAGGAACCCCACAACTGGTTGAGCAGGCGCGCAGCATAGTTCCCGGCTTGCTGCCGAATGTCCAGGCGTTGCAACATGTGATTGAGCACTCGCACGGTCAACCGGCTGCATGGGTCGTCAACACCGAACGGCGCAACCAGGCATCCCGCATCGTCAGCAGCGTGATGCGCCAGGGCGAGCGATATCTGAGTCTGCGCGACCGCCTCGATGATATCCTGTTGCACCCCGTGCTCGGGTATGTCTGTTTGGTCGTGATCATGCTGTTGTTTTTCGAAGGCGTATATGGCTTCGGACGGCTGGTCGAACCGCCTGTCCTGGCCGTACTGGACATCCTGTCACAATATATTCTGGGTTTCATCGCCCCAGGGACGCTGTTTGCTCAAATCGTCACCGGGTTAATACAGGGTATCACCGGCGGCATCGCGATCGTATTGCCCTATCTGCTGCCGTTTCTGGTTGGCATGGGCGTTCTGGAAGATATCGGCTATTTACCGCGCATTGCATTTTTGATGGATGCACTCATGCACAAACTTGGGTTGCACGGTAAAGCGGTAGTGCCTTTTATCCTGGGTTATGGTTGTAATGTCCCGGCCGTCATGTCCACGCGCATCCTGGAAGAGAAGCGCGACCGTTACCTGGCGGCGGCGCTGGCCACACTGGTGCCGTGTGCGGCGCGCCTCGCCGTCGTTTTCGGGCTGGTGGCATTCTATCTCGGCCCGGTGCTGGCGTTGGCGATATATCTGTTCAACCTGTTCGTCATTGCCGTTACCGGCAAGCTGCTTTCGCGCGCCCTGCCGGAGGACAGTCCCGGGTTGATCATGGAGATACCGGTCTATCGCCTGCCCACGTTGCGCACCGTTCTGCAAAAGGCGCGTTACCGGGTGAATGAATTCGTCGTTGAGGCTTGGCCCGTGCTCATCGGCGGCAGCATCGTACTTTCTTTGCTGGTTTATTTCAAACTGTCGTCCTACTTCGATCTGCTGGCCAGGCCGGTGACCTGGACGCTGGGACTCCCGCAATCGGTGGGTGTTCCACTGATATTCGGCATCCTGCGCAAGGAGCTCTCCCTGGTCATGCTGGGACAGGCACTGGGCAGCACCAACTTCGCAAGGGTGCTCAGCCCGGAACAGATGATCACGTTCAGCGTGTTCGTCGTGTTTTATATCCCTTGCCTGGCCACGTTAAGCGTGCTGCGGCGCGAGCTTGGGACGCGGGCAATGTTCAGCATCGCCGGCCTGACCGTGGTCATCGCGCTTATCGCGGCGTTCGCGGCGCGTGTGCTTGCAATTCTGGCAGCCCCATTCATTGGAGTATGAACTGGACACTATGACATTCCGCAATCTGCGTGACTTCATACGGGCGCTGGAAGACGATGGCGAACTGGTTCGCATTGATGCGCAGGTCGATCCCGAACTGGAGATCAGCGAAATCACCGACCGCGTCTCCAAAGGGCCGTTATCCGCTAACAAGGCCCTGCTATTTGAGAATGTCAAAGGCTCGGATATGCGCGTGCTGATCAACGCCTTCGGCAGCGCCTCTCGCATGGCGACCGCCTTGAACGTAGCTGATCTCGACGACCTTAATAAGAACCTGGCAAAGGTAATCGACATGCGCCTGCCGCGCGGCCTGGGCGCTACGCTGAGTCGCGCCGGCGATTTGTTCGACGTGCTGCGCTCGGTCGGCCTCAAGCCAAAACTGGTCAGCAAGGCGCCGTCCCAGGAAGTCGTCATTACGGATGCGCCGGCTTTATCGTCGTTGCCGATTCTGAAGTGCTGGCCTCTTGACGGAGGCCGGTACATCACGTTGATGCAGGTCATCACACGAGACCCCGTGACGAATGTGCGCAACGTCGGCATGTACCGGCTGCAGGTGCGCGACGAGTCTTCATTGATGATGCACTGGCAGCGCCACAAGGGCGGCGCAGAGCACGAACGCGTTGCGCAGGAAGCGCGCAAGCCACAGATCCCCTGCGCCATCGCCCTGGGAGGCGATCCGGCATCGATGTGGTGCGCTTCGGCGCCGCTGCCGCCGAATATCGACGAGTACCTGCTGGCGGGCTATCTGCGCGGCAAGCCGATCGAGTTCGTCAAGTGCGTGACGCAACCCATCGAGGCGCCTGCTGAAGCCGAGATTGTGATTGAAGGTTACGTTGAACCAAACGAGCATGAGATGGAAGGGCCTTTCGGCGACCATACCGGTTACTACACGCCGGCCGACCTGTTCCCGGTCTTTCACGTCACCGCGATTACGCACCGCAAGAATGCGATTTACCCGGCCACTATCGTCGGCATACCGCCCATGGAAGATTACTGGATGGGCAAGGCCACAGAGCGCCTGTTCCTGCCGTTGCTGCGTTTGTTCCTCGGCGAAGTAGTCGACTACAACATGCCTGCTGAAGGCGTGTTCCACAATCTCGTCATCGTGTCGATCAAGAAACGCTTTCCCGGCCACCCACAGAAAGTGATGTTCGGCATCTGGGGGCTGGGTATGTTGATGCTCAGCAAAGCCATCATCGTAGTCGATGAAAGTGTGAACGTGCATGATCTCAGTGAAGTAGCGTGGCGTGTGCTGGGCAACATAGACTGGAAGCGCGATGTCACGGTGGTCGAGGGCGCCGTTGACCAACTGGATCATTCCGCCATTCGCAACTCATTCGGCGGCAAGATCGGCATCGATGCCACCGCCAAGGGCGCGGAGGATAATCATCCGCGCGGCTGGCCTCAACAGGTCGTCATGGATGCTGCTGTAAAAGAGCTGGTAACCCGGCGATGGAAAGAGTATGGCTTGTAACTCGCAAGACTGTAGAATAGCCATTGCACTGCCGGAGTGATGTCCTGTAAACCATGAAACAACTGCTTGCTTTTCTCGACCTGATTAAATTCGAGCATACTGTTTTCGCGCTCCCGTTTGCCTACCTGGGCATGGTGCTGGCCGCGCATGGTCTACCCACCCTTTCGCAGTTCTTCTGGATCACAGTCGCCATGGCGTCCGCCCGCACGCTGGGCATGGGCTTCAACCGCCTGGCAGACCGGCATATCGATGCGCGCAATCCACGGACAGCGAGCCGGCCCATCCAGACCGGCAAGATCAGCTTACGGACGGTGGTGATCGGCGTGGTTATCTCGCTGCTGATACTGGCCCTGGCTGCGTGGCAGCTCAACCCGCTGACATTGGCATTGTTGCCAGGCGCCATCGTGTTCCTGCTCGGTTATGCGTACGCCAAACGCTTCACCTGGTTATCGCATTTCATCCTGGGCTTTACGGATGGGCTGGCGCCGATCGGCGCATGGGCCGCCATCAAAGGATCGGTATTCACGCCGCAGGACCTGCCCGCGTGGCTGCTGCTGTTCGCAGTCACCTTCTGGATCGGCGGTTTCGACCTGATTTACGCCTGCCAGGATACCGAGTTCGACCGAGTCGAGCGCCTGCATAGTATCCCGGCGCGCTGGGGCAACGCCGTCGCGCTGGGTCTTGCCAAAATCAGCCATGTTATAACCGTTGGGATGCTTCTTGGCATCGGGATCGTTATGGGGCTGGGACTCATCTACTGGCTGGGCATACTGGCGGTAGTCGCGCTGCTCGTTTACGAGCATTCACTGGTAAAGCCGGACGATTTGACAAAGTTGAATGTCGCCTTTTTCAATATCAACGGCTACATCAGCATGACGATTTTCGTGGCGACTTTCCTGGCGGTGGTCGTTCACTGAATGAGCGGACAAGCGGATTACTGTGTTACTATGCGGCGGCTGATGTTTCAAATTTTATCTATTCAAAGGACTCACATAATGGTTAAGAAATGGCTGGTTACAATGGTCGTACTCAGCGCCTTGCTGGGCGCCTGCGCGCAGACTTCGGCGGAAACACCTACGCTGAAAATCGGACTGCTGCCCGTGCTGGAAGCGCTGCCGATGTATGTGGCTGACTCGCAGGGCTACTTCAAGAACGAGGGCATCACTGTGGAGTACGTGCCGGTTGCATCGGCTGCCGAGCGCGACCAGTTGATGCAGGCCGGGCAGATTGACGGGATGATCAACGACCTGGTTTCGACCGTGCTGTACAACAAGAACACCCAGAAGATCGCCGTGGTGCGATTCGCCCGCACGGCCACGCCGGACTCGGCACAGTACTCGATCTATGCCGCCAAGGACAGCGGCATCACCAAGCCCGCCGATCTGAAAGGCGTCGAAATCGGCATCTCCGATGGCACGGTGATCGCGTATGTAACCGACCGGCTGCTGCAGCTCGAGGGGTTGAGCCCATCCGATATCAAAACCACGCCGGTCGTAAAGATCACCGACCGCATGCAGTTGCTCGAGCAAGGCAAACTGAAGGCAGCCACATTGCCCGATCCGTTCTCGTCGCTGGCCGCACAGGCCGGCGCCGTGCTGATAGCCGATGACAGAACTCATAACGAAATCGGCAACAGTGTATGGTCATTCAGTTCCGCCACGTTGAAAGCGAAGCCCAATACGGTGAAGAAATTTCTTTCTGCGCTGGAAAAGGCAGTCAACGATATTAACGCGTCGCCGGATAAGTACGGTAGCGTGTTATCCGATAAAAAGTTGATCCCTGCCCCGCTGCAAGGCAAGTACACATTGCCGAAATTCCCCGGCGCCTCGGTTCCAACCGAAGCGCAATTCAAGGACGTGCAGGACTGGATGCAGGGGAAAGGATTGATCAGCAGCCCGCTGGCATACGATAAGCTGGTGGATGCCAGTTACCTGCCGAAATAAGCAAATCGAGTCTCAAACGCCAAACGGCATCAGATAAAGCATTTGGCGTTTGAGCAAGCCAAATCGAGCTATCTTACGCGCCATGATTGAGTTACGCGACGTCACTTTTGCCTATGCCGCCGGTAAGGCCGTATTCGAGCATTTCAACTGGACGGCGGAGCGCGCTGAAACGTGGGCGGTTGTGGGCGCGTCTGGAGACGGCAAGACGACATTGCTGATGATGCTGGCCGGCTTGCGCCTGCCCACATCCGGACAGGTACTAATCGATAGCCAGATCATCGAACGGCCGCGCCCGCGCACCGGTCTGGTGTTGCAGGAATATGGCCTGCTGCCGTGGGCTACCGTCGCCGAGAATGCGGCGCTGGGACTGAAGCTGCGGAATTATTACGGCCCGGATGGACGACACGCGCCGGAAGACCATACGGTCGCGCCTGAGAAAGAGCGCGTCGACTACTGGTTGAAGCGATTGGGCATCAGCGCGATCCGCAACCGCTATCCCGGGCAGATATCGGGCGGCCAGCGCCAGCGCGCAGCGATAGCCCGCACCCTGGCGCTCGAACCCGATGTTCTGCTGATGGATGAACCATTCGCTGCGCTGGATGCGCCCACCCGCGAGGATCTGCAGAACCTCACTATAGAGCTGCAGCGCGAGCATCACCTGACGCTGGTGATCGTGACGCACAATATCGAGGATGCCGTTTTCCTGGGCCAGCATATCCTCGTGCTGGGAGCGCCGCCGCATACCACGCCGGCGGTTATTGACAACCCGCTTTCCGGTGATACCGGCTACCGGACCTTGACTGCCTTCTACGAAAAGTGTTCGGATGTGCGGCGACGCATGCCCGCGCATCGCCTTCAGCCAGCCTGATATCCAGACGGGCAGGCGCTGCCTGGCACCGAGTGTTATTCAATTGTCAGGCAAGGACGACTGCCGGACTGGTTATGCCGGCTCCGGCGCAAACGCCAGGATCGCATCGCGCACCGCAGGTGTAACATCCACATCCGGGCCGAGTAATGCGGTCGTCGTCAGCCCGAGAATATCGGGGGCGACTTCCTCATAGAGTTTCAACCAGCGGACGATCTTGCCGGGGTTGGCTTCATTCCCCTTCAGCACTTCGGCCTCAATCCGGCGCGCCGTATCGAAAAGTTCCGATTTGTCGACTGTGGGCTCTTCCAGCCGCCGCTCTATCTCGCGATAAACCGGCTCAAACAGCCAATCGACATGCCTGGCGTGGGCTTCGTGCCGGGGGCCTCTGGTTGTGTCAATCTCGTGGTGCACGTGGGGCTTGTGCACTTTCATGCCACAACTGGGGCAGTAACCGGCATACACGGGCAGTTCCATCTTACAGTTTTTGCACACCATTCTACGTACCTCTCTGCTGCAAACGTCATGGTCTGCAGCAACCTGGCTCGAGACATTGTCGTGGTCCCGACGCCGTATGGGTATTAATGTAGACATTTCCCGGCATTGTGTCAAGCGGTCAAGCGATAATGGGCGCATGCAGCGACGCGATATCATCATTACAACGGTTATATTCCTGCTGGCCTGGCAACTATTTGCGATGATCGTGCAGCGGGACATTCTGCCTTCCCCGCTCCAGGTGGCGGCGGCTATAGTGACTCAATTCGGCGTCTTGGCGCGGCACTTCATTGCCAGCGCGTTGCGCGTCATCGTCAGCGTGATCATCGCGATTGTGCTGGCGGTTCCGGCCGGCCTGGCGATGGGACAGATGCCGCGGCTCAACCGGATTTTCTCGCCCATTGCCTATATCCTCTACCCGATTCCGAAGATCGTCTTTCTGCCGATCGTGCTGCTCTTTTTCGGCGCGACGGACTTCAGCAAAGTGCTGATGATCGTTCTGATCCTGTTCTTTCAAATCCTGGTGCCGGTGCGCGATGATGCCGCCGGAATACGACCCGAACTGCTCAACTCGGTAAAGTCACTGGGCGCGGGAAGGCGCGCGCTTTTCAGATTCGTCTATCTGCCGGCATCGTTGCCGGCCGTCCTGACGGCGGTGCGTCTCAGTATCGGGACGGCTGTTGCGGTGCTTTATATCACGGAGACCGCCGCCACCTTGCTCGGTCTGGGCTACTACATCTACCTGAATGCAAGCACGCTGTTCGACTATCCGGCAACCTATGCCGGCGCAGTCGCGATGGGTGTGCTGGGCCTGCTGCTCTACTTTTTCATAGACTGGCTGGAACGGCGTGTATGCCCATGGAAATTCGCCGGTTAACGCCAACATACTCCAACAAATCAGGCAACTCTCATGACACATCTTCAGGGTAATGAACGCGCCCGCTACGTCCGCGATATGTTTGCGCGCATCTCGAAGCGCTACGATCTGATGAACCGTCTGATGAGCGCAGGTCGGGATGGCGCGTGGCGCCGTACCGTGATCTCATTAGCGCAGTTGCCGCCCGGCGCACGCATTCTCGACGTGGCGACCGGCACGGGCGACATGATGGCCGAGGCTCTCAGACAGCATCCCGACGCCCTCGCCGTCGGCAGCGATTTCACATTTGAGATGATGCGGGCGGGAAAATCCAAACCCGCCACACATCGTATAAGGTGGTGCGCAGCGGACGCACACCGGCTGCCGTTCCGCGATGATTCGTTCGACGCCGTTACCAGCGGTTTCGGCGTGCGCAACTTCATCGATCGCGAGTCGGCCTTCAGTGAGCAGCGGCGGGTTTTGAAAAGCGGCGGGCGCGTGGTCTGTCTGGAGATCAGTAAACCGCCGCGCAACGCCCTGCGGCCACTCTTCCTGCTCTACTTCAACCGGCTGGTGCCGCTTGCCGGCGGCATCATCAGCGGTGAGAGAGACGCGTATGCCTACCTGCCGCAATCGGTCAATGAGTTCCTATCCCCGGAGGAGTTAAAGGCGGTCATGCTGCGCGCCGGGCTGCGCGACGTGACATACAGGCGACTGATGTTTGGAACCGTCGCCATCCACGTGGGCGCCAAGTAGGCGGCGACGGAGGGTCATCTGCGCCTGTGGTCAGGCCGCAGACAGGCTGCCCCGGCGGGCCATCAACGCCGCGCCGACAATGCCTGCCGACCCGCCCAGTTTCGATTCGACGATCCTGACCTGCTCGATGCGCGTCTTGTTCAACATGTATTGCCTGGCAACTGTGCGCACCGGCGCAAGCATCCATTCGCCCAACGCTTCGAACACGCCGCCCCCGTAGATCAACATCTCCGGATCGAGGGAGTTGAGCAGCGTTGCTGCATGCAGACCGAGGTAATGCGCCGCGCGCAGCAAGACCTCAATGGTCAGGGCGTCGCCTTTATCGACGGCCTTGGCCAGTATGCTGCTGGTGAACTTGGCGTTGATATCCGTCACAATCTGAGGCAGAACGCTGTCGCGTCCGGCGGCCATCGCTTCGCGCAGATCGCGTTCAATCGCGGCGCGGCTGGCTATGGCCTCGATACTGCCGCGAACGCCTCCGCCCACTGCATAGGGACCGTCGGCCATGACGACCATATGGCCGATTTCACCGGCGCTGCCCCGGCTCCCGATGTAGATCTGACCGTCGATGACGATGCCGCCGCCGATGCCGGTGCCCACGAAGACCGCGGCGAAATGCTTCACCCCTTTCCCGATCCCCGCCAATTGTTCGCCGAATGTCGCGACACGAACATCATTGGATATCATGACTGGCACATCATTCCACAGCCGCAAGGCTTTGCCGACGTCGATATCGACCCACCCCGGCATATTGGTTCCGCTGACAACAACGCCGCGCGCCGTATCGATGACGCCCGGGGCGCCCAACCCGATCGCGGTGATATCGGTCAACGACGCCCCCGCTGCATCAACAGCCTCCTGCATCGTTTTCGTGATCCGCTTCAGAACCGCTTCCGGACCTTCCTCCGCTTGCGTGCGCTTCTTGGCCGAGCCGATCACGCTGCCATCTTCTGCGACAACAGCAGCCAGAATCTTTGTTCCACCCAGGTCTACGCCGATGGTGTAGTCGTTTTTCGATTTCTTAGCCACGTTGGTATTCCTCACAAGTAAAGATACACATCAGGATTCATTTTATCGCGGGGGGCGATTTCCAGGGCTGCGGGAATCGCCCTCACGCTTTTTTCTGCTGAGGAAGCATAAACACAAACAGCGCTGCGAAAATGGCGATGCCGGCGCAGATGCCGAAGGCTGTTCGCAGTCCCAGCGCATCTGCAATCACCCCGACGACCACCGTAATCAGTGAACCGCCTACAAACTCCAACGCCATATACATGCCGTTAGCGGTGGCAGGATGGTCGCGCCCATTTTCCTGCACCAACGCCAGAAGCACCGGCGACGTGCTATTCGCCATAAAACCCAGCACGAACAATACAGGCAGCATGATCCAGCCGTGCACATTCAGGAATACGACCATACACAATGGCGACAGAATCAGCACTGTGCTGAGCACCAACCTGCGGCCAAAGCGGTCGCTGACGGTTCCGGTGACCAGCGAGCCGATTGCACCGGCCAGCATCAACACCGATAATGCCCCGCCAGCCTGCAACAGGCTGTCACCTTCGCGAGTGAGCAGCGTGGGTAGATAGGTTGACAGTGTCGCCGATACGAAGGTGCGCGTCAGGATGATGCCGGCGATTGGCAACAGCACGCGCCGCAATTCAATCCATGTCTGCGCCCATGATCCGCCGGTTCTTATAGACGGGCGCGTTTCGAGATTGCGCGTGCGCCAGAGCAACACCGCGGACGCACATACACCGAATGGAATCAAGCGCCAGATACCTTCCAGTCCCCAGAGTGATACGGCGCCGACAACAATCAGCGGGCCCAGTGTGCGAGCCATCTCGCCGCCCATCATCAGCACGCTCATTCCCAAACCTACACGCCGACCTGCGCTGCGCGCGACCAGCACCGGCGTCGGCGTGTGCCAGCACGCATTGCTGATGCCCGCCACCAGCAGCAGAATCGCCAGCAGGGTGTATGTCGGCGCCACGCCGATGAGGCTCATGGTGATGGCGGTTGTGGTGGGCGCGATCACCGCCAGCCAGCGCAGACTGACGCGATCGCCGATCATGCCAAGCAGCGGGTTGACGATGGACGGGAAGCTTTGCAGCGCCGAGAGCGAGCCGGCCAGTGTCAGCGACAGGCTCAACTTATCGATGATTAACGGCAGCAACGGCGAGAGGAAGCTGGAAAACGCATCGTGTACGAAGTGCCCACCGGCAATGGTGGCGACGGTGATCGGGTCGCTGGGGCGGTCAAGCGGCGCGCCGGCATTCCGTGCTGACGTTGCAGCGGGAGTCTGGACTGTTGTCATGGCTGGATGAAGTATAGCGACATACGGCAGATAAACATCTCACGACGGGCATACAATCATCTGAGTAAATAGGGAGGAGGTTGATGTGAGCTTAAAGTACGCCTTTATGAGTTTCTCATGCCCGCAGGCCAGCCTGGACGATATGCTGGCGATGGCAAGTCGATATGGCTATGATGGTATCGAACCCCGTGTCGACGCCGGACATGCACATGGCATCGAACCCAATATGCCGGCCGCGTTGCGACGTGAGATCCGCCACAAGATAGCGCAGTCTGGCATCCCCATCTGCTGCGTTGCCACGTCCTGCCAGTACGCCGACCCGGCGGCCACCGCCGCGCAACTGGATCTGACCCGTCGTTGTCTCGACCTCGCCGCCGACATCGGCGCGCCCCGCCTGCGCGTGTTCGGCGGAAGGCTGCCGGCCGGCATCAGCCGGGAGCAAGCCATTGATACAGTCGCCAGGTCTCTAGCGGAAGTCGCCGCTTACGCCTTGGAGCGCCATGTCGTGATTTGTGTTGAGACGCACGATGATTGGTGCGACCCACGGCACATGGCGGAGGTGATGCGGCGCGTCGACCACCCTGCGATCGCTGTGAACTGGGACATCATGCATCCGGTGCGCCAAGCCGGCTCCACGATGGATGCGGCGTATCAGACGCTCAGCCCGTGGATTCGCCACGTACACTTCCATGACGGCATGCTGCGTTTGGACGACGTTGAACTAAAACCGGTTGGCAGCGGTGAAATCGATCACCGCCGCGCGGTGGAGCTGCTCCAGCAGGCGGGATATGACGGCTACCTGAGCGGTGAGTGGATCGGCTGGGAACCGCCGGAAGTCCACCTCCCGCGCGAACTGGCTACGATGAAGTCTTATGAATCGTAACCATCCGCGCTAAACGCCGAATCGAGACAAAAGCGCTTCCGCGTTACGATGCAGGATGTCATGGCGATCCTCATCGGTAATGTCTGCGCCAAGGACGGAACCAATGTAATAGTGATGATTGAACCAGGGCAAGTCGGTTCCGAACAGAATGCGCCGCGATCCCATCTCGCCGACAAACCGCTCAAGCATGCCGCGTTCATCAAGAACCGCGCAGAGTTCGAAGTAGAGATTGGGGAACTCTCGCACCAGCGCGATCGCCTTATCCCATTCGCCATGGCAGGAGTGACCCATCAGAATAGACGCCTGCGGGTAGCGTTCGGCAATTTCGCGCACGACCTCTGGGCCATCCAGGCGGCTGCCGCCCCAAGTGTGGATCAGCACAAGCAGTTTCCTGCGGTCGGCCAATTCCCAGGCGGCGCGGTAGCGCTGATCGGTCAACGCAAAACCGTGATAGTCTGCCAGCATCTTCAAACCGACGAACACATCGGGGTGCTCGTCGAAGTGCGCGATGTCGTACGCGATGACCTCTGGATAGTTCGGGTTGATGCCGCAGTAGGCGCGCAATCGCGCCGGGTAACGCTGCACCGCTGCGATGTTGGCCCAGTTGCCGATATCCGGCGTGAACAGCGTACCGTGGTGGCAGAACACCAGGAGTCTCACACCCGCGCGGTCCATCGCGTGGATCATCCCATCGGCATCCGGGCGCGGGAAACCGATCCCGTAGTACGGCCCCATGTGCGCGTGCAGGTCATACACCGGGCAGTCCGGCAGCTTGCCCTCTGCGTAAAACGCTTCCTTCAGGTTAGAGTGGGACATGGTTCACTGCCTTAAAGAACAACTCTTGCCAGCAAATCCTGAAGATTGCCGGAAGCAATCTTCTGTTTGTCGTCGTCGGAGATCTCGGCATGCAGAAGCTGCAGGATGGCGCTCTCCGGATATCGTTCTGGAAAACCAGTGCCAAACACCAGACGTTTTGCGCCGTAACGCGCCACGGTGGCCTCCATGCCGCCGTCTTCCAGCGCGACCAGGCTCGTCTCCAAATGGACGCTGGGGTAGTTTTCAAGCAACGGCCAGGTGTAACGGTCTACGCCCCAGATGCCCACATCGCACAGAATGCAGGTCAGCGCTGGATATGCTTCCAGCAGGCCGTAGACAGCCGGCCATGTCACGCCGTGTTCCATGGAAAGCAGCAGCGGGATGCGCCGCTCGACGATCTGATCCATCCAGCGCCCAAACACCACGCAGTTCAGCAAGTAGCGGTGTAATTCGGGAAACGCGCGCAGTGCGACGATGCGATTCGCCCTCATGTCGCCGAAGAAGTCGTGGTCGCCGCGAATGACCTCGCCAGTCTGCGGCGGCAGGATAGTCCAACAACCCCACAATCGATCCTGACCCGCAATAGCAGCCGATAACATCGCGTTGCCCGTGACAGGCGATGCATCGCGCTGCGCCACATGCCACACCAGCGCTCGCGAGATACGCTGGCGATCAAGCTGGACCAGCAGTTCATCGATAGTCGACACGGGCGCATAGAGTTCGCGCGTCGGCCTGCCGATATACAGATTCACATCAAAGAGGTCGAGTTGCATAGCTGCATCCCTTGTCAGAATGTAATGTACTACCGAATGAGTGGATTCGCGCTCTTATCAAGGCGTACCGGTTGCAGGCCGGGCACGTACTTGCACGCTTCGACCAGCGCATCGCCATAATGCCCGTACAGCATGCCGGTGTGATGGATAAACGGCCCCTGCATGATCGTACGCTCCCAGTGCGGCCAGTCGTCTACCTCCATCCACACATAGTTGTTCTGCGTGTAAGGTCCATCGATGGATCTGCCCTGCCCGATGGCTAACTGATACTCACCGCGGTCGCCGTCGAAACGCGCCGTCGTGAGCGCTCCGCCGTGCAGCCGGAAATGAGTCATCCCGGAGAGTGGGCTGGGCAATATCCAGTGATGGCCGATTTTCACCTTGTCCGCCGGGTCGCGCATGCTCAACGGCGCGCCGGCATGCCACAGCAGTATTCCGTTGTCGTTGGCGGGATGCCGAATCGTCAAGTCAACCAGGTAGGTCGGCGCGCGGTTATAGGCGGCGCGGCTGAGCAGCACACCGGTCAGCGCGCCGTGGATATCAGACTCATAACCGACCGGATAACGGTCGGCAACCGCGCTGTCGGCATAGAAACAATACGCGCCCATCTCGTCGATCAACGAGTTGAAATCCTGGATAGCGAATCCAGCCAGGTTATGCCGGTCACCCAGCTCCAGCATCTCATCGCGCGTCGCCAGCACGTTGATCATGGGTGCGTCGTCGTCAAAGCCGACAATCTCGGCGCTCGCTTTGAGCTCATTCAACTCTTTCTGGTAAGCCGTGCGATGACCGCTGGCGCGCTGTTTAGTCCGCCGGATAAATTCGACCATATCGAGCGGAAGCACTTCGACATGGAAGCGCTCAAGCAACTCGCTTTCATTCACGATAGTCGTCCAGAAGAAGTCGATACGCTGCCCGATGTGGCCGATGCGAACACCGCTGCGCAACGCGTCGGCCACGTTGACGGCGCGCAGGAATGTATCGACGCCCTTCTGGAACACCGGATCATCAACGCGGCAGTTCTCGATGTACGTGAACGGCACATTCAACTTGTGCAGGACTTTACTGGACGCAAACAACCCGCATAATGTGTCGCGCAGCCGGCGGCCGTCGGGCAACGGCGCTTCATCGCGCGGCCCCCACAGCAGGACAGGCCGGCCCAGCTTCGCGCCGATCATGCCCACCGCACCCTCGGTGCCAAAGTTACAGTGCGGCATGAAAACAGCGTCCACACCGGCGCGTTTGAAGTGATCCACGACCGGGTCGACGTGTGTCTGGTCGCGCACGATGCCATCGGGCAGAACGCCGTCAATGGTGACGTAATCCACTTGCCACTGGCGCAACTTCTCCTCGATCAGCGCCTTGTAGCGCAACGCATCCTCATGGCTGAAGACGAATTTGCCGATCGGACAGAAACCGAGTTTTACCGACGCGCCTGCCATTGATCACCTCGTATTAACGAAAGGATTATCCGTACAGTCTACGATACAGATCAAGATAAGTCTGGTAGGGTTTCTCGTAGAGAGCATGCGCTTTATCGTCGGGCGTAAAGACACGCCCAACTCGATAGAAAGCGGTGCTGCAATCTACGATCGACGAAAACCAGCCTGCGCCTACAGCCGCCAGTACGGCAGCGCCCAACGTAGCCGACTCGGTGACCGCCGGACGTTCCAGCGGCAACCCGGTGATGTCCGCCTTGATCTGCATCCATAAATCGCTCTTCGCGCCGCCGCCGATGGAACGCAGGATGGAGAACGATAATCCGCAACGATGCATCAGTTCGATGTTCTCGCGCAGACAGAATGCAATGGACTCGAGGACGGCGCGGTACATATCGGCGCGCGTGTGCGACAGCCCAAGGTTGAGAATAGCGCCTCTAGCCGCTGCATTCGGCGCCGGCGACACCATGCCGTCGAAATGCGGCAGAACATTCAACCCCCTGCTCCCTATCGGGACGGAAGCCGCGTCTTTCCCCAGGTCAGCCAAACTGCGGTCGCGCGCGAACTGCCGCCTGAACCAGTCGACGACCAACCCGGCGGTTTTGGCGTAAGCCAGGACGTAATCGCAATCCTCGACCGGGAAATGCCCGCTGAGCAATCCGGGCGTATAAGCATAACCCTGCCCCGGCGGTGATCCAGCCGCAGCGCGTTGGGTGAGTGTGACCAGCGCGAGGCAGGTGCCGGTCGTCTCGGTGAGTATTCCAGGGCGGCAGTTGCCTGCGCCTAATGCGCCTGCATACTGGTCATTCGTGCCGGTAATGACCAGCGCCTGTGTTGACAAGCCCCACTCCACCGCCAAATCCGCCCGCACGCGCCCTACGACGCTACCCGGAGGTTGGATGCGCGCCAGCGCGGACCGTTCTATGCCAGCCGCTGCCAGCGCACCCGCGTGATAATCCGGCGCGCCATCGGCGTACAGCCCAGTGGTCGATGCGGTACAGGGGTCGGTTACCGGCTGGCCTGTCAGCCGGTAGTTGAGATAGTCCGGCAGCAACAGATAGCGTCGTGCGCGAGCTATCTTATCGGGGTAATGGCGGCGCAACCACATGACCTTCGGCGCAGCGGCGATTGCTTCGACATAAGGCTTATCGCGAGACGGAGGGGTTGAAGCCAGCGCATCTTTCAACTGTGCGGCCTCGTCGGCTGCGCGACTGTCATACCACAGGATAGCCGGGAAGATTGGTAAATCGATCGAATCCAGTGCGACGAAGGTTTGGCCTTGAGTTGCGATCGAGAGCGCGACGACATACGCAGCGGATTGCCTTACCGCGCTGCCCACTGCGTCGCGAGCGGCGGCATAGATCGCCTCAATAGCGATCTCGGCGTGCCCGTCGGAGGAAATCAGAGGAGAATATGGCGCAGACGCGTGACCCAGCATCCGACCTGCGCGGTCGTAAACAGCAGCCTTCGCGCCGGCGCCGCCAATGTCCAGGCCGAGGTAACCAGCGGTTGCCATTTGGACACACTGGATGGCGGCGCTAAAGCGCCGCCATCCAATTCATCAGGTCTAATTAACTGTGATGATCTGGCCTGTGGTCAAAGAATCGATTCCAGCCTGGATCACCTTCTGCGCCGCCAGACCTGCCGCACCGGAGCCGTCGATATCCTCCGGCGCGACGCCATCCGCCACCTGCTGGGCGAAGCAATGGATACGCTCGCGGAACGTGTCATCGAAGTCGCGGTATCCGCCAAATACGGGATTGGTGTAGGCCTGTTTGATCGGATCGCCGGCTGGATACAATGTGGCCTCGCGCCACATATCATCCACGATAAAGCGTCCTTTGACGCCTGCAACTTCGCAACGCTCCATGGGATGGCCGCGCGCGATATCGTAACTGCTGGTCAGGTGACCGACCATTCCGTTCTTGAACTGCATGTTCCAGGACGCCGTCGACCACATCCAGCGGCCGGGCGACTTCATAGCGAAGCACTGGACTTTCTCAATGTCGCCGCAGAAGTAGCGCATCATATCCACCGAATGCGGGTTCAGCGCCTTCATGTGGTAGAAAGGCGAGTCGAGATCTTCGGGACGCCCAATCCATAAAGCCATGTTGACAAACAACAGGCTGCCCAGCCGACCCTCATCGAGCCACTTTTTGGCGATGCGCGCCGCCGGAGTAAAGCGATGATTGAAGTCGAGGCCGAAGCAGCGCTTGCGCTCGCGCGCCACGCGCACCATTTCTTCGGCTTTGGCGATGTCATTGCTGATCGGTTTCTCGCATAAGACGTGGCAGCCTGCCTCAAGCGCCTGGATGGTCGGCTCATAATGGTCGCTGCTGTATTCGAATCCGCCTGTTGCGACGCTGCACAGGTCCGGCTTCAAGGCCGCCAGCATCTCGGGCGCGCTCAGGAAATATGGCACGCCCAGGCTTTCGCCGGCGGCCCTGGCGCGATCCGCCTTGATATCGCACACTCCGACCAATTCGACCAGCGGATCGTCCTTATAAATGCGGGCATGGAGGTTACCAATATGGCCCATGCCGATCACGCATACACGCAACATAGATGCTCTCCTGATGACTACTGGTATCCCAGTTCGGTCATATCTTCCCGAAAGAAATCAAAATAGTGTGTGCCGGTGTCGGTCTGCCAGCGCCCAACCGAATCCGGCCGTACGATGACCTTCGCCAGCGGTATGTCCAGGAACTGTTCCAGTCGCGCCAGCGTCTCATCCTGTTTTAGCACGAAGTCCTCAAAGCGCACGGAGATTGTGTACTTTGGGGCGGGTGTGGCTTTCACAATCTCACGCTGGTATTTCCAACTGATTGCCCGCCGCAACCGCACATCATCCGTTTTATCGTAAGGAACGCCAAAGTCGGCCAGGTCATCGGTCAGATGAGCGCCCAGGATGCTGTCGCGCGGGTCGCGCACCCAGTGGATATAGCGAATATCGGGGAACATGCGCACCATCCACGGGTAAATGAGCGTCGTTTCGGGCAGCTTCCAACCCTTATTCTCAGAGCGATCTCTGAGAACACGCGCCAGATAGGCCTCGACCAGGCGAGTGAACTCAGGGTCGATGGGCATGGTGTGGAGTTGCGAGAAGTCCCACTCCAGCCCGCCCTTATAGACGACGTACTTCGCCATCACACGGCAGGCTTCATACAAATTATCCGGCGGCAGCATGTCGCCGGATGCGTTCAGCAGCGCTCCCATGAAAACGTTGCTGGTCATTAAAGTATGCGAGATGGCGCGCGTGCCGGAATGACCCCGGCCGATTATTGTGATCATCATGTGTGGTTAAGTTTACGAGGAGAGAGCCAGAAACCGGAAGACCGGGCAGCAATCGCCCTGGCCTTCCGGTTCGGAGGACTTACAGTTTCTTTGCACCGCGCTGCGTGCGCAATTCCTTGGCCTGCAATGCGCGCGCCTGTTTGGGAGAGCCGATGTACATGGTGTCGTAGGCTTGCTGCGATGTCTTGAACGGACCGCCGCCGTGACCATGCCAGTTCAGGTTTGTGTACATCGGATTAGGGCGTCCGGTTGCCTTGGTGCGGCGCTCGATGTGCGCCAGCATGCGCTCCTCGAGCATCTTCACCACATCCGGCTGCTCTTCCGCCAGATTGCGGCTTTCGCCGGGATCGGCGATGAGATCGTACAGCTCAACTTCGGGCTTGAAATGGAAGTCGGGCTCGAGCGCATGGATCAGCTTCCACTGCGGGGTGCGCCAACCATGCTTGCGCATCCATGTCGCCTCAGTAATGTAGGTTTCGGGCTCCACGACGCGCGGTTCGCCTAACATCAACGGCCGCAGGCTTCTCCCGTCAAACTTGATTCTTGGCTTAGGGGCGACGCCCATCAGGTCGAGGATCGTCGGCGTGATGTCCTTCATGTAGCACATATCGTCAAACATCAGCCCGGATGGCACATGGCCCGGCCACACGAAAATCAATGGGATGTGCAGGGTGCATTCATACAAACCGTGATGGTCGAAGTAGAGACCATGGTCCGCCAGGGTTTCGCCGTGGTCTGAGTCGATGACGACCAGGGTATCCTCTTCGAGCCTTAACTGGCTGATCTGGCTGAAGATATTGGCGATACAGGCATCCATATAGGCGATCTCGGCGTCATACTGGGCGATGACATATTCCGCGTCGGTGCAATTCGGCGGGAACCAACTGGCATGAAAATCGCGGAATGGCTTAAAGCTATAAACCGGATCGAGCGAGTGATTGTCCGGGTCAGTCTCGTCGCCGGCATAGAACATACGCTCAAATGGCCGGGGCGGCAGGTAGGGCGCATGCGGATCCATATGGCGCAGGAAAAGGAAGAATGGCTGCTCTTCCTTTGACAGGCGCTGCAGTTCCGGTATCGCGACTGCGTTCAGATTCTCGGCCTTGGGGCTGCGTCCAGTCTCCCATGATCCCCAGCCTTCGAAATCCAGGTATTTCTGGAAACCGCGCGAGGCCGGGTTGCCGCTGAAGCCCACGCAGGTGGTGTTATAGCCCTGCTCTCCCAGGATTTCGGCCAGCGTCCTGTTATGCGAACCGAGTCCGCCCTCATGGCGCAGCGCAACAACGTCGGTGCTGAAGCAATCCATCCCCGTGAACATGGACGTGTAACCGGGGGTTGTCGGGATGGACGGGCTGGTGACGCTGCTGAATGACGCGCCCCCTGCGGCATATTCGCCAATATGCGGGCTGGTCAGGCGGTCATATCCAAACAGGCTCATATGGTCCGCGCGCAGACTGTCAATGCCAAAAAATATCAGGTTGGGTTTCTTTTTCATATTGCACTCTCGCTCATTTATACAACTTCACCGTGAATAAGAGAGGCGACTGGACATAGGCGTCCGCCGGCCTGCAACAGCACTACCTTGCACCCAGTATCCGCAGACAGGCATTCAGATAACCGTAGCTCTCGGCGGCGATGACCGACACCTGAGCCAGGTCCAACTGGTTCGCACCGATGACTTCCAGGCATACCGGGCCTTTGTAGCCGCCATCGACCATGACCTTGCAGTAAGCAAACAGATCGATGTCGCCGCGTCCGCAAGCCTGATTGGGCGGCGTGCCGGGATTCGGCCCAGGACCCTTACAGTCGCGGATATGAATGTGGCGGGTGCGGCTGAGAACCGGTGCGAGCGCCTCCGCAGGATTCTCGCCGGCGCGATAAATATGGCTGGGGTCCATATCGACGCCAAAGGCCGGATGGACGACCTTCTGCATGGCTCGCAACGTCGTCGGCGTGTTATAGATAGAACCGCCGACATGCGCCTTACAACAGAGCGTCACACCGAACGGCTCAGCCTTCTCCGCCATTTTTACGAGCATGTCCGTCGTGCGCTGGAAATCCTCTTCCGCATTGCTTTTACCGCCCGGGCCGACATTGATCAACGGGATGCCGATTTCGGCGCCGGCCTCGAAGGCTTTCATCAACCGGTCCTCATCCAGCGATGCGACTTCGGTCGAAAGGAATTCCAGCCCGTTGTCGGCCACGATCTGCTTGAGTTCATTGGCCTGAGCCCGCCAGTTATCCAGCACAAGGTGCTCGCACATTCCCTTAATGGCCGAGATCTCGACGCCGTCATAACCCGCCATCTTGATGTGCTTCGCCGCAGTGGCGAAGTCAAACCCGCCGAATAATACGGAATTTACGCCTAACTTGATCATGGTTTCACCTCAGAGATCGACGATCGTATGTGTTTCCCACGACTTGATCGCGGCTTCGATAATGGCTTGCGCCTTCAGGCCTTCCTCGCCGGAACCATCGATCTGATCGTAGGGAGTATTCGCAATGAGTTGATCTACCCAGGCATTGATGCGGCTTTTGAATGTCTCACCAAAAGAGCGCATACCGCCGATATAGGCGTAATGCTCGAACTCGATAGAGTTGCGCGGGTAGAAATATAGATGTTCGCAGGCGTCATCGAGCACGAAACGCCCCTTGGAGCCGACGACTTCGCAGCGCTCCAAGCCGTATGAGCCGCCGGCGTCGTAGCTGCCCGTAAGCGTGCCGGACATGCCATTTTCGAAGTGCATCAGAACCTGTGCATTAGACCAGATTTTGCGCCCTTCGCCCTTCATCATGAATGCGGCGACGCTCTTAACCTCGCCGCAGAAGTAGCGGATCACGTCAAAGGAGTGCGGGTGCAGCGCGCGCATGTGAAAGTATGGCGCGGTTTCAACAGGGTTGTTGATCCACATGCGCATATTCAGCAACGCCAGCTTGCCCAGACGCCCGCCCGAAACCCACTCTTTGGCGCGCAATGCCGCCGGCGTGAAGCGGTGGTTCAGATCGATGGCATATGGGATTTTCCTGCTCTTCGCCAACGCGACCATCTGCTTCGCTTCTTCCAGATTATTGGATATCGGTTTCTCACCCAGCACCGGGATGCCGGCTTCCAGCAGCTCCATCGTAGGCTGGAAGTGCTCGCCGCCGTTTTCTTCGCCGCGCGTCGCCATGCTGCAGGCATCAATCTTGATGCCGCTCGCCAGCATCTCTTTGACGCTGTAAAACGCTTTACCACCAAATTTGGCGGCCGCCTTGTCGGCTTTCTCTTTGATGATGTCACAGACAGCGACTATCTCGACTTTGGGATTCTCCTTATAAACACCGGCGTGGATGCTGCCAATATTCCCGACACCGACGATACCGACCTTTAGCGTCATGTTTATTCTCCTTAGGTTAAGGTGATGTTATGCCTTTAATTCGAGAAAAGTCAAGCTGTTAAATATATCGGATCGTCATAGTTCGTTGCCGTTTCAACATCATTCGACGACGGCTGTCTTCCAGCCCATCATGTCGCCGAAGGCAACGAGTTGTTCCGTGAAATCGCCATAAACAAGCCCGGCGTGATGAGTTCCGCCTAACTTGCTGTAAGCAGTTAGAAAATCAGCGATGGGTTGCCTGGGTTTCATCCAACCGTGGATGCTGTCGCCCATCGCATCGTGTCCGGGCGCCTCCAGAACCGTTACAGGCGCAACGATCAGGGTATATGTATCCCGCGGGCCAGGCGCCAGGTTCACCCATGTTGCATTGCCGGGTTTGAAGCGGCCAATTGCGAGTACGGGGTCATTTGTGTCGATAAAGGAGAATGACTTCTGTACCAGGCGCGGTTTTCCAGCAATGCAATTAACGCTCATCTCGCCCATATGGCTGAGGAAAATCGTATCGTTGACCCAGTCCGGGCAGAACATCTCGGAAAAGGAAACCTCCGAGAATGTTGCTGCGAGTGCGCCGACGAGAGCCGCCGTCAACACGTCGCCTTCGCCTGCATACCCGATACCGCGCGCCATGGCTTTACTGGCCTCGAGGAACGGCATCGCCGGCACACCGGCGGCGCGCGTCGCTTCCATGAAGTTCACTGTGAAGGCAGTCAAGTGCTGTTGCTCCAGCCAGCGGCGCACGGCCAGGGACACGCGCGCCGTGCGTTCATGCGCATCGGCGCTTACCCGGTCGGTATCGAACAGTGTGTGGTCGGCGGCGACTTCGGCTGCCACATCCATGTCGGTGACTTGCGAGACGAGTTCGCCGATGGCAGCGGGCGTCGCCGGCACGGTAGTGACGCCAATTGTTTCCAGAAGTTTCGCTTCGGGCACCACGAAGTCTCCCATGCCGGCAAATGGCCGGCCGATCCTACCCACACGCGCTGTCCGCATGGCAGCCGCCAGATGAGCAGCCTGGGCTTTCCTCACCACTCGATCCAGCACATCGGAATGCTGCCAGTGGCCGGCTTCAATCTGGAAAGGTTTCCCATGCCGGATCAACAGATTGCAGAAGTCCTGCACGCCGTGGATGCCGTGGTTATACATGATCTCATCCGGGCTCTGGCTCGGGCTGAAATCATAGGCGGGGGTGGTATCCAGAACAATGATCGGCAACGTACTCGCAGCCAGGACAGGCGTCGATTCTTCGGAGGGCGAGTACGCCAGATGTAATGTCACAATGGCTTCCACTCGGTGTTCTTCGAATAATCGCAGCGCGCCAGTAAACTCCGATGCGATGCGACACACTGGCGCGCCGACGACCATGAGGCCGCGTTTACCCAACTCCGTCGCGATCTCGTCGCGGAAACGCTCAACGCCCGCGCGGTGCTGCGGGGAAGTGTCGTCGTACAGCTTGAGATACAGCGGCAGCAATCCAATGACCATTGGTTTCATATCGACTTGCACCCTCCTGAGGCTCAGACAGTCATGCAAACCAGTGTCAGATCGTTTAATATACGAGAACGCTGCCTGCGATGATGGCGGGCAGCGCGAGTCACTTACGCCGGATTACCAGACCATCCGGCAGATCGCAGCATTTGCTCTGCGTTATTGAAGAAAATGTCTTCGATGTCGCTCTGATGGAGACCGCAGGTTTCAGAGGCGCGTCGGAATGCATCCAGCTCCTCATACATGAAGAAGGTCAGTTGTTCTGCTTCGGCGCCGTCCACCTCGCGCATATTTTTGTCTCCGGCGACATCGCCATATAACCCTCTCGGCGCCAGGTTGATATAAATCCCGCCTTCACAGATGCGGCGCATGCGCATCCGCAGGATGGGCATATCACTGCCGAACAGGATTCGCCCAGGGCCCACCGCGCGTATCAGCGCCTCAAACACCTGCGAGTTCGTGTTGGCGCTGAAATCGAACCGCATACGGCGGGTTTCGGCCAGGGCTGTAAAGGCGTCGCCGACATCCTCGATGCAGTAGGCTCGCCCGACGTGGGCCAGGATGACCTGAACATTGGGATAGCGCCGCTCAATCTCCAGCAGTTGCGCGATATTCACGGGGTCCTTCAATCGCCCATCGCGCGGGATGTGCAGCATGACGATCCAGCCGTGGCGGTTCAACACTTCCAACTGGTGATGTGGGAGATAGTCGAAGATGCGCATCTCTTTCGCGGGTATGCAGGCGTCAGCCATCGTCATGTAGACCTTGGCGCCGCTGAATCCACCGGCCAGGATGCGGTTCTCGAACGACTCCGCCGACCACTGCGGCGCGGCATAAATCAGAGCCGGGTAGCCGCTACGGGCTGCGCATTCGCTCACATAGGCGTTAGCGCCGTCAACATCATCGCCAGACGATAAGCTGCTGAAAAATTGCGGCGTGACACGCTTGCCGGGAAACATCAGGCAGTATGTTTCCTGCAGATCCTCCAGCGAGTTATCGAGAGCCACTCGCATCGGCCAACTGACCGTGCGCACCGGCGCATCCCGCTGCCTGTTTTTGAAGCGATCCAGCCAGACGTGCGTGTGCACATCGATGATCCGGTCCGGCAGAAATTCGCGCAGGTTTTGCTCGTAGAACTGGCGATCAACCGGTTTGACCTCGAATAGTTGCCCCATCAGACCATCTCACCCGTTCAGTTCCACACGCTTTCCGGCGACGCGCCGTGCTTCACCACTTGAATCAGCGCTGCCTGGAAGCGGATGGGGTCATCCACCTGCAGTGCGTTGCGTCCGAACACAACGCCCTGTGCGCCATCAGCCACTTCGTTATGAGCGAGCCGCAATGCATCCAGCGGCGTCGGGAGCTTCGCGGCGCCCAGCGCGAAGACAGGCGCAGGGCAACCGGCCACCACTTCAGGGAAGCTGTTCGTGTAAAACGTCTTGATCATATCGGCGCCAAGCTCGGCTAGAATCCGGCAGCCAATCTTCACCTGCCGATGCAGCTCATCCGGCGCCAGCGTGTCGCTGCGGGCAGGGAAGTACTCGCCGATCACCGGCAGGCCCAGACGATGGCACTGCATTGTCAGGCGGCGGAACACTTCGACATTGCGGGCGTCGCGTTCCTCGCTGCCCGTTTTCAACGTGAGCGACACGAGTGCGACCTCCACTCCCAGCGACAGGGCTTCCTCGGGCGCGAACGCCTCGACGGCCGGCGCTTCGTTGTAGTTCCAGTGGAAGCAGTAAACCGTATCCCAGTTCAACCGGCCTATTACCAGCGGCGCGCTCCTGGCCGTGAAATAGCTGCCGGTGTGCCGGATCATGCCGGGGCTGAGCAGTACGCCGTCCACAGCCGGGTTGATACGCTGGATCGTCTCGCTCAGATCAATCATGCCAGGAATAGGGCCGTCAAATTCACCGTGATCGCATGCGACAATCACGGCGCGACCTGACCCCATCAGCTTACTCGTTTTAAGCTCGACTGCATTCACGCTGCAAACCTCTCAGCCGCCAAAGACTTTGCGCATGCGATCGCAGTAATACTGGACGTTCTCCCACTTGGCATCGGGAGCGATACGGTGATCGGGGCATGGCAGATAACCGCCCAGGTCGACCAGTTTCTTCAACCGCTCGATCTCGGCATCCACTGCCGCGTAATCGAAGCCGAGCATCCGTTTTGCCATGCCGCCTACGCCGCGGATTTCCCTGCCATATTTCTCACGCCAGGGTTTGATGTTGGCGCCCCATGTGCCGACCTCGATCGGGAACATGACGTTGACGCCGTTCTCGAAAAACGTCGGGATCAGCCGGTCGATCTGGCCGTCGCAGTCCAGCGAGATCAGATTGACGCCGTACTTATGATGCAGATCGGTGATGCGCCTGTAGTGCGGGCCGACTTTGTTGTAGAACATGCGAGGATTCACGAGCGGGCCGCTCTTGTAACAGATGTCCTCCCAGAAATGCCCGATATCAAAATGCACACCGCTGGCAAGCGCGGTTTCGGTGCAGCGATAACACAAGTCGGCATTCACCTCGATCATCTCATCAAACAGGTCTTCGTCATCAGCCTGCAGGTAGGACAGGTGTTCCAACCCTACGTAATCGCGCAACACGCCCATCAGGCTGCCGGAATGCAGCAGGATATGGGTCTGGCGCTTTGGGTCCAGCAAGTAGTCCTTGCCGCCCTGATCGTACCGCTTGTACTCGCCGCCGCAATTCACCCTGGCGCGATTCACGCGATCATCGAAGTACTGTAGCTTGGCCAGGAAGATGTCATCCCATTCCTTGCGCCCTTTCAGGATATGGTCAACTTCTCCCGGGATGCTGGAATTGTCGTCGCTGTCGAGGACGATCGCTCCGTCCTGGTTGAGCACTTTGCGATAACCACCCGGCAACTGTTCCAGAACTTTGGGTTCAAACGGCGGTTGAAGCCGCACCGATGGGCTGAATACATTGTGGTAGTTGCAGTCAAATCCCAGCATGCGCGTCAGCTTCTCTTCACTGGGGCTGCCGTCGCCAATGTGCGGCAACTCGGATCGCTTGATATGGCCCTCCTTCTCCCAGCGTTCCAGTGTTTCATCGAGGAAACCGAAATGTACGAGAGGCAGTCGGTCATAATGCTCATAGTTCAATACTGCGAGGATTCTTTCTCGATTATTCATGCTGTACTCCTGTGGATGCATTGATGGAGCTTCATTTTTCACGCGGCGCCCAGGCACCGCTGTTAATTATTAACCAGATTGCGAAAATGGGCGGCGCTGCCGGCTTACTTCAACAGAACGCAATCGGATAACGCATCTGGGTATCATAGGCTGACCAGCCGGCGAACGGCTTGTCGAAAATGCGGTTTTATTATGCTTTTCTGCGGTAACAACACGCAGTTGCCGGGACGCCGAAATAGACATACCCACCCAGGTGCAATGCCATCTTGCACTGGTCCAGCAGACTTGTGGGATGCCGGATCGCCATTGTTGTCGGAGCACACGAGGGATCAATTGCGTGTCTGTGGCATCTGCGTGGTGCGTTTGACGCGGTTCCAGGCGTCTTCAGCCTCGCGAAGGGTTTTATCGCGCTCAATATCCGCTTCACGCGCCGCGCGTTTGAATGTCTCTTCAGCAAGTCGTTTGGCGCGATTCCAGGCATCCTCGGCTTCACGCAGGACGCGGTCGCGCTCGATCTCAGCGTCGCGCTGGGCGCGCTTCCATGTATCCTCAGCAGCGCGCTTCTGGCGCATCCAGTCCGCCTCAGCTTCCTGCACGGTGCGCTGTTCGTTGCGCCGGCTCACAGGTTCCTGACCATTGTGATATTCGTACGAAACGCCATTGCGATGATTGCGATCGTAGATTGCACGTTGCGCTGGATCGGACAGGATTGCATAAGCTTCATTGATCCGTTGCATCCGCGGCAGTGCATCCGGCGATGGGTTGGTGTCAGGGTGATATTTCACCGCCAGGCGGCGATACGCTGCCGTGATGACCTCAGGGTCAGCAGCAGGATCAACCTGTAATATTTTGTAGTAATCCTCTTGTTGTTTGATCATGCACTTATCTTCGGATGCAGCCGTACGGTCAAGCGTGCGTAGTTATTCTACTAGAACTTGAGCATCTACCTCTTCACAGATACGGCCTGATGTTCGTAGATCGATTCCGGTATCTCTACAGCGCCGTGCGAGCAACTGGCGGTGGGTTGGCTCTCATCCCGCATCTTCGGATCACAACACCAGCGATCGCCGCGATACTTGTCGCGCAAAGCCGCGTTGCGCAGGTCAGGCACCACCATCGGGATGTTCCCCTCCCAGATGGAACGGTAACCCAGGATTCCCGGTAGCGTCATATCCAGCGCCTGATACACGTCGATAGCATATTCCTTTCCCGGACGATCCAGGATGCTATCCAGGAAGAAGTGCATCGTGAAAAAATCAGATCCGCCGTGCCCGCCGATGCTGCGCGCCAGGTCGGTTTCCAGACGCGGCTTAGGGTGATAACTCCGCTCCATGACTGCGCCGCTGTCATCCTCGATGAATACATTCAACCTGTTGAACGTAGCGCCCCAACGGTCGGTTTCCATCATGCCTTTACTGCCATACACGGCGTACCAGATCGATTCCGGGTGGCGTTTGAAGTTGGCCCAGGGCAGGAACTTGGCGGTTGCGCCATTATCCATCTGGCAGACGATGACCGAACCATCGCCGCTGCGGCAGCCGAAACGCCGTTTGTTGACATTGGGCGTTTCGTAGGCGCTGACGCGCGTGGGCCGCGCGCCGGTAATGGTCAGGATCGGCCCGATCGCATGGGTGCAATAGTACGTTGCGGGTATCCAGTTGCGCCAGTGATCTCTCTGGCCGCGCGTGATATCCACCCAGATGCTTTCGCAGTCGTGGACATATTCGCCTTCACCGTGCAGAAACTCGCCGAGATCGCCCTGGCGGAACAGCCGTTGCATCTCCATGGTACCGCGGAAATAGCAGTAGTTCTCCGCGTACGTATACACTTTACCGCTGCGTTCCACCGCCTCCACCAGCGCCACGGCCTCAGCCAGCGTCTGGCAGGCCAGCACTTCGCTGGTGACGTGCCGGCCGGAATCGAGCAATCGAACGGCATACGGAGCGTGTTCGGTCGCGTAGTTGGCCAGAACGACGGCGTCCATATCGTGGTTGATGAACTGGTCGAAATCCTGGTACAGGCTGACCTGCGAACCGTTTTTCTCGGCCAATATCCTTGCCTGTTGTAATGCCGCAGGATCGAAATCGCAGATCGCGACCAGTTGCGCATCCGGATGGCGCGACATCACATCGATCATCGTGCCGCCGCGCCGGCCGCCGAATACGCCTACTCTTACCTTCTGTGTCATCGTGGTTCTCCGTTATTGTCAATCGCGTGCGATTTGTTGCTAACGCGAGCATTCAATCATGCCGGTGATGCCAGTATTCTTCGACAAAGCGCGCCAGATTCTTCACACACGCGTCGATGAGCACCTTACCGAGTTCGGGCGTGGACGGCGTCGGGTCGCCCAGCAGTCCGGTCTGGCTGGGGTTGTAGTCCCATGTGGACCAGAATAGTTTGGATGAGCCCAGGAAGTTATCACCGGCCATGAACTCGGTGTGGTAGCTGACGTGATCGACAGTCGTATAACGGCTGAGGTCGATTTTGTAGCCATAATGCAGCATCACGGAAGTCTCGTCCTCGCCGCCGTGGATGCTGGTGCCGGCCGGGCCGGTCCGCGCTGCGTTGTATTCCTTCGCACCCAGTGTGAAAAAGTTCGTCACCGCTGGAAAGACGCCGTAGTCATCGGCGATTTCACGCGCTACGACGCGCAACAGTTCGGTGTGATGGCCGTGGCCATTCAGAATCAGGAACTTGTCGAATCCCATTTCGCACAACGACCCGATGATCTGGCGCATCATATCCATCACCGTGCGGGTCGCCATGCGGATGGTTCCCGGCCAGGCCTGCATCAGGGTGGCCGAGTATCCGGTCCAGATGGCCGGTAGTGTCAAGAATGGCGCCTGGCTGTTTTGATCCAGGTATGCTGCCAGGTCGTCGGTAAAACGCTGCGTTATGAACCAATCGGTGCCGGTGGGCAAATGCGCGCCGTGTTCCTCGATAGTGCCGATGCCCATGATGATCAGCGCCTTCTGAGCGATGAATGGCTTCAGTTCTTCAGACGTTAAATACTCAAAGCGATGCTCCATTAGCCCTGTTCCTCCAGTCGATAATCTTCGCGACTCCAGCAAGAGCGGCTTGTTCAGTGCCGGTTGGCGCGAACTCAATGTTGAACCTGCGCTTAAGAAACTTCAACCAGTCCTCGCTGCGTGAAAGGCCGCCGGCGACATAGAGCGACTTCAGTTCCTGTTTATCCGTGACGCCTGAAAGCAACTCGCCGAACGTGTCCGCATACAACTCGAGCAAAGCTCGCACTAAGTGCCGCCGCTCGCTGCCGACCGTCAGGCTCTGGATGTTAATCCGCCCGCCGCCGGGCAGTGAAACGCGCGGGAGGGCCGCTGGGTCCGGCATGTCTCGCAACGCATCGGTCATCATATGCCCGAATGGCTGCCCGGCGTAAAACACGCGATTAGCCCAGTCCAGCACGTTACCGCATTCATTCTCAAGCCCCAGGAGAAAATAGCGATCCGTGAGTGGATTGATGCCGGCAATCTGTTTGTCGCTCAGGTCAGCCGGCAGTTCATCCTTGAGAGCGTATATCACCATGGCGGCGCCAAAGTTGCACAGCACTTCGCCGCCAGTCGATAAGCCCGCGCCGGCAGCGGAGCAGCTCTGGTCATTCCCGCAGGAATAAACCGGCACGGGCGGCAATCCCAACCCGTGGCACCACTCGCCCGCAAGTTGATGGCTCAATACAGCAGCCGGACCCGTATCGGCCAGTTGGCCCTCGGTTATGCCCGCGAAGGTCAATGCCTGTGGCGACCAATGCCTGTCTGCAATATGATAAAAACCACTCATACCCTGATTGGTGGTATCGCCGTATACACTGCCCGTTAACCTGTAGATGATGTACTCATTGAGCAGGGCGAACTTCCAGACCGTCTTCATGTTGACGCCGGAATGGCGCGCAAAATGCTTTATCTTGGGCATGAACATGGCCGGCAATGGCTGTCTGAAACCGGAATGCCGGATGAAATCCGGTATGGCTGCAGCGGCTTCCCTGGCTTCATCGGTTGCACGATCGTCCGTCCAAACGACTGCATCCTGCAGGGGTTTGCCCTGATGGTTCAGGGGTATATAGGTTTGCGCCTGCGATGAAATGCCGATAGCGGATACAACCAGTCCCTCGCTGTGCGCCGCTTTCATTGCGCCTGCCAGCGCCGCCGTCGCAACGTTCAGATAGCCGTCCGGTTTGAAAGTGACCTCGCCGGCGTGATACTCCAGATCGTAGTTGACCGAGGTCGGTTCAGCCAATAATCCCTCAACACCCACAGGCGCGCATTTAAACGCCGTGGTGCCAAGATCGAGCGCGATCACACAGGAGTGTGCCATCGGTGTTAATGAACCATCATGGGGCGATGCGCACCGGTTGTCCGCTGGATGCCGACTGATCGATCTGCGCCAGCCACTTTTCCAGTTCGATGCCGCGCGCGATTGATGGGTCAAACGGCTTACCCGTATGTACGGCATCTATAAACGTATAGAGGCAGTGCAAATGGCCGCGCAGCCAGCCAACCGAGAACTTCGGTCCCGGGAATCCCGCCGGAGCCTCATAACGCTGCAAGCAATGGATGCGCTTGAACCCGGATGTACCGCCCAGCGGCAGTTCCGGGTCAGCCAGGTCGAAGTGATCCAGATAGTTCGGCTGCATCAGGTTGAAGCGCAATGCGCCTTTCGTGCCGTGGATCTCAAAACGCAATTCGTCCTGGGCGCCGGTCGCGATTTTGGATACTTCAACGGTTCCCAGCGCGCCGTTTGCCAGCGCCGCGACAATCGCCGTCATATCGTCGCTGTCCTGCTCGGCCATGATGGTGGGATCCTGCGCCGAGGGACGCAACCTGTGCAACGTCTTCTGGTGTGCGAACACTTCCGCCAACTCACTGCCGCATAACCATGTCAGCAGGTCTATGGCGTGCGATCCCAGATCGTACAAGACGCCGGCGCCGGATTCGCGCGAGTCCTTCCAATTCATGCGTTTGCCCGCGGCCACGTTACCGGAGTGCAGATACGCTACACGGAAACTGATGACATCGCCGAGTACGCCGTTGTCGATCATGCGCTGAGCACGCATCGTCGCAGGGAAAAACCTGTATTGCAGGGTCATCTGTCCGAGCGACGCCAGGGACGGTATCTGCCGCTCAAGTTCGAGGGCCTGTTCCAGGTTACCGGTCAGCGGTTTGTCGCAATAAACCCTCTTTCCAGCGCTGTGCGCGGCAAGCAACGCATTCTTGTGCAGGTGATTGGGCGTCGCGATATCGATGATGTCAACCTCGGGGTCGTCGATCAACGCCAGCATATCGCTATAGGATTTCTCAAATCCCAGTTCTTCGCGCGCCGCATCGGCGGTTTCCTGCCGCGACGTGCACACAGCCTTCAGCGCAACCTTAAATCCAGGATTCTTATAGAAGAACGGGATGACCGTCCAGCAATAGGAATGCACGTGGCCCATAAAACCCGCGCCGATCACGCCAATTCGATATGTTTCCATTATTCCGTCCTGAGCGCTTGGCCAGGGTTTATGCCGGGTTTCGAATGTCTGTCGTCATATGATGCCATTGTCGCCTATCGCCTTATCGTCAAAAACATTATCGTGCTCGACAGACGGGAGTGACACTTCCAACACCAGGGCGGGTCCATCCACGGCGGCAAATGTATGATCGACGCCCGGACGCATCTTGTAGGTGTCGCCAGGCCTCATCAGAAACGTCCGGTCGCCCGCCTCCATGCTGACGTTGCCCTTCACGATAAGGAAGGTCTCATCCTTGATGTTGTGGTGGTGCAACGGGCAACGCTGGTTTTCGAACATGAACAGGAACTTGCCGCAATACTGGTTCACGCGGTCATTCACGATCCAGTACTCGATCTCGCCGATGCGGTAAAAATCGCGCAATCCGAAGTGGGGAGTGAGCACGTCGCCGGCAGGCATCACCAGTCCCCAGTCTTCGAACACGCTGGCTGCCTTAGCCAGCGCTTCTTCCCGTTCAGCACCCTGCAGTTCGAAATCAAGCACCCACTGCGCGTCCGTTCGGCTCATCAGTCACCTCGCTAATAACCCAGCTCGCGTTCCGTCTCGAAGATCGCTTCATCAACGATATCCATGCCCTTCGAGGCGATTTCCTCGTCCATGATAATCGGAGGCGACAGGCGCAGGATGTGGCCAGCCGGGATCCAGGCCAATCCCTTCTTGAAGGCTTTGCGATAGACACGCTTGCCGGCTTCGTCGAATGGCTCTTTGGTCTCGAGGTTTTTCACCAGCTCGATGCCCAACAGGCAGCCTTTAACGCGCACGTCGCCGATGATCTTGTGCTCTGCCTTCATTTTCGCCATGCGTCGTGCGAAAAACTCGCCCAGCCGCATCGCATTCTCCAGCAGGCGCTCTTCCTCGATCACCTGGATCGACGCCAGAGCCGCTGCACATGCCATCGGGTTACCGCCGTAACTCGTCGAAGCGGATATCTTCTCAAACGATTCCTTGATCTCCTCCTTCGCAACCATGGCTGTCACCGGGAAGCCATTGCCAAAGCCCTTACCGATTGTGACGATATCCGGCGTGACACCCCAGTGTTCCATACACAGATATTTGCCCGTCCTGCCCATGCTGGTCAATACCTCGTCGGCGATCAGGAGTATCTTGTGTCGCTCGCAGAACGCTTTCAGCTTCGGGTAAAAGTCATCAGGCGGGATGACGGAACCGCCCCACCCCTGGATCGGCTCGGCGATTAACGCGGCTACCTGGTTGGTGGTGGCATTTTCAAGGAAGTATTCGTAGTAGTCGATGAATGCATCGGTATCGACCGCGCCATCGACCCGTTTGAATAGCGGCCGATACGGGTACGGCTTGGGCAGCATGTAAAAGCCCTGCGCCCTGCCCGCCCCGTTTGTGCTGTTCATCTTCGCGACGCTGACCGAGTGCCCGCTTTTGCCGTGGAAATCCATCATGAAGCCGAGAAACTCCTGCTTGCCGGTATAGGCGCGCGCCGCTCGAATCGCCGCCTCCACCGCAGTCGTGCCGGAATCATACAGTTGCACACCATTCAGACCGTTGGGTAAGACCTCAACCATCTTCTCCAGCAACTCGGTCTTAACGGGCGTCGTAAAGTCGTGGCAGTTCATCAAGGTATGCGCCGCCCTGGCGACTGCCTCGGATATCCTGGGATGGCAGTGGCCCAGCGTCGTAACATAGATGCCGGAAGAGAAGTCGATGTACGTGTTGCCATCGACGTCGGTCAGCGTGACGCCGTAACCCTCTTTGAAACAGACCGGGTGCAGTTTGACCTGCGATGAAAGGCCCTTGATAATTTTGGAGGCCCGCCCATGCAGTTTTGCTGATTCCGGCCCCGGGCTGTCTGTGACCATGTGCGGGATCTGGCTGAAGTCCCGTCCCTGTCGCCACCATGCAGTATCGTTTGACATGATCAAACTCCTGATTAGAGATAACTGGATATGCAATAAGAGCGTCTCAAAGCCCGCACCCATGCCATCCGTTTGAAGTTTAGTACGAAACACGATTCATCGCAGTTGTCTTGACTTTTATTGGCGAACGTTTACAGTACAGCGCAATCCGTTCGTCGCAGTGAAAATAGGTGACCCCCTGAGAAAGTTCGGCGGTTTATCCTGGTACGTGGCTGCCACGTTATTCAACAGCACGTTTACGTCGCTGACCGTGTTTGGGCCGGCGTTTATCTTTTTCCTGGATGACATGGGCCTGGACAAGGCGCGCATCGGTGTGCTGCTGGCGCTGATTCCATTTGCCGGTATCGTCGCGCCGGCGGCGGCCTCGGCAGTCGGGAAGTTCGGGCTGAAACGCACCTTTGTGCTGTTCTGGGGGATTCGCAAGGCCGCGTTTGCGTTCATCCTGTTGGTGCCTTTAGTCCTGCGCCAACTGGGTACGGACACGGCATTCGCCTGGGTAGCGGGGATCATCCTGGCGTTTTCACTCTGCCGTGCTATCGCCGAAACCGGGTTTTATCCCTGGCTGCAGGAACTGATCCCCAATGCCATCCGCGGCAAATTCAGCGCCGTCAACGGCATTGTGGCTACACTGGTCACGCTGGCAACTACCGCGGCATCCAGCTATGTCATCGATCATATGGTTGGCATCGAGCGCTTCATGATTCTGTTTGCCGTCGGCATCGTCTTCGGCGTGCTGGCGGTTCTTTCCTATGCCATGCTGCCGGGCGGCGCTCCGGTGCAGACCAGCGATGAAAGTGCGAGCCGATCCGAAGAAATGCGCCATGCGCTGCGCGATACCAACTTCATCCGCTTCCTCCTGATCCTGGCGCTGATCACGCTGGGCGGATCGATCGGCGGGTCATTCGTTGCGCTATACGCTAACGAACAAGTCGGTTTGTCCTCTGGCAATGTCGTGCTCCTGACCATCGGTTCTTCCATCGGCGCGCTGATATCTTCTTACCCCCTGGGTTGGGCTTCCGACCGCTACGGCAGCCGCCCGCTGATGGTGCTGGGATTGATTACGAGCCTGGTGGGGCCGGTTGGCTGGTTGATCATGCCGCGCCACAGCCTGGTGAGCCTGCCCTTCGCCATGATCCTGTCGTTCCTGGGCGCCCTGGCCGGGACGGCCTGGGCTACGGGTTCAGGTCGTTACTTCTTCGTCAACGCCGTTCCGCCCGATCAGAAGACCGGTTACATGGCCGTCTGGTATGCCTGGAATGCCATCATCGGCGGTGCGGGGCCTCTGATTGCCGGCTGGTTGCTGCGGCTGTTGTCTGGAATGCACAGCAGCATGCTGGGTTTCACGATAGACGCATACACACCGCTATTCGTATTCAATGCGCTGACGCTGATTGTCGGCGCGTACATCGCGCACCGCATGCGCGACGACGAAGCGCTGCCACTGCGTACCGTATTCAGCATAATCATGCGGCGCCCCAGGCCGGTATTGTTACTGCGCAACCGGATAAAATGAGTTGCGCCATATGCCGCTACAATCCAGTCACTCGGGAGGGTCATGTTAAGTATTGAAAAGGTCGACACCCAGAACGCTTCCCAGGTACGCCGCTTCGTCAGCATCCCCTACCGTTTGTACGCCAACTGTCCGCAATGGGTGCCGGCTCTCTTCGTTGACGCCAATATGCAACTGAACCGCAGGAAGCACCCGTTTTACGAGCACTCCGATGCGGATTTCTTCGTGGCCTTGCGCGATGGGCGCCCGGTTGGCCGCATTGCCGCGCTGGAGAACCGCCGTTATAACGAAAATCATAATACGCGCCAGGCGCAGTTCTATCTCTTTGAATGCGAAGATGAGCCGGAGGTTGCCGCCGCACTTTTTACACAGGTTGATGAGTGGGCCAGGGCGCGCAATCTCGATACGGTTGTCGGGCCGAAGGGCTTCGGGGCGCTCGATGGATACGGTTTGCTGGTTGACGGCTATGAGCATCGCCAGATGATGACGATGATGAATTACAACTATCCATACTACGTAAAGCTGGTTGAATCCGCCGGTTACAGCATGGCAGTGGACTTCATCTCCTGCCGCCTCGACATTGATACTTTCAAGCTGCCGGAGCGCGTTCACAGCATCGCCCGGCGCGCCATGGAACGCAGCAATCTCAACGTGTTGCGGTTTCGCACCAAACGCGAGGTGATCGCCTGGGCGCCGAAACTCGGCAAAGCTTACAACGAAGCGTTCAAGAACAACTGGGAGTATTACCCGCTGACGCAGCGCGAGATCGACTTTCTGATGGAGAATGTGCTGATGCTGGTCAATCCGCGCCTGGTCAAACTGATCGTGCATGACGAGGATGTAGTCGGTTTCCTGTTGGCCTTCCCCGATGTATCCGGGGCGCTGCAGCGATCGCACGGCCGTCTTTTCCCGTTCGCCATACCCGACCTGCTGCTCGATATGCGCCGCACCCGGTGGGTGGCTCTTAATGGCGCCGGCATCCTGAGCGAGTACCAGGGGCGCGGCGGGAATGCCCTGCTCTACTCCGAGATGGAAAAGACGATCCGCGAGTTCGGTTTTCATGATGCCGATCTGACTCAGGTGGCGGATACCGCCATACAGATGAGGCGCGACCTGATCAACCTGGGCGGTGTGCCATACAAAACACACCGGGTGTTTTCTAAACGGCTGGTGTAAGCGCCACCTATGACACCTCCGAGTTCGGGCCGAACTTCGTTCGGCTTGAGAACTCGGAGGTGTGATTCTAACAACGAGGACAAGGCTATGAAAATCTCCGCATTCCCGAAGTGTTATATCGACGACATCGCCCTGCACCGCACTATGACCTTGTTTGACTGGATCACAATGGCCGGCGCGCTGGGAGCCGAAGGGCTGGAGATGTACGATGGGTTCTTGACCAGCCTGGACAATGACTACCTCGATACGATCGGCGACGCGCTCAGCCGCGCCGGCTTCGCTATGCCCATGTTGTGCTGTTCTCCTGACTTCACCAACCCCGACCCGGACGGCCGCAAACGCGCGCTCGAACGAGAAATAGAACTGATCCGAGTGACCCGCCGTCTGGGCGGCCCCCGCGCAGCCTGCCGTGTGTTGAGCGGACAGCGTTACCCGCAGGTGAGCATGGCACAGGGCGTGGAATGGGTCATCGATGCGATCACCCAGTTGCTCCCGGTGGCGCATGAGTATGACATCGTGCTGGCGATGGAGAATCACTACAAGGACGGCTTCTGGAAGTACCCCGAGTTCGCGCAGAAGCAGGATGTTTTCCTCAAGATCGTCGATGCCATCCCTGACCGCACGCACTTCGGCGTGCAGTACGATCCCTCCAACGCCATCGTCGCGGGTGACGATCCCATCGCGCTGCTGCGCGAAGTGGCGGATCGCGTGGTCACCGTGCACGCCAGCGACCGCTATCTGGCGGAGGGAACGTCTCTGGCCGATCTGAAACAATCCGACGGCACGCTGGGGTACTCGCCCAACCTGCGGCATGGCGTTACGGGCAAAGGATTGAATGATTACGACACCATATTCAGTATACTGTCCGGTGTGGGTTACACAGGCTGGGTGAGTATTGAAGACGGTATGAATGGCATGGATGAGATGCGTGAATCCATCGAATTCCTGAAGAAAATGCGCAGCAGGTACTTTTAGCACAGATGGGTGATTTCGAACGGAGTTACTGCAGTGTAACTTATTCTCCAATCACCAATCTCCAATCTCCAATCTCTAATAACTGAATTATGAAAGCGATTGTGAAATACGGACGAACGGATGGCGATGTGGAAGTGCGCGATGTCGCTGAACCTGCGATCGGCCCGGAGCAGGTGCTGCTTGACGTGAAGGCAGCCAGCGTTTGCGGCAGCGATATCCACATGTGGCGCGAACATCAGAGCTGGGAGATCAAGCTGCCGCTTGTCCTTGGGCATGAGTTCTGCGGCGTGGTGGCGCAGGTCGGCGAGCGCGTCAGCAGCTTCAAAGTCGGCGAGCGCGTCGCCTGTGAAACAGCAGCGGCGGTATGCGGAGAATGCGTCTATTGCCTCAGCGGCAACTACAACCTGTGCCCGCACCGGCAGGGCTACGGCGCCCTGGCCGACGGCGCATTCACACGCTACGTGGCAGCAAGGCCGCAGATCCTGCATCGCATCCCGGCTAATGTGCCGTTTGAGCATGCCGCGCTGACGGAGCCGATCTGCGTCGCATATAACGCGCTGGTGGAAAAGACAACCATAAAACCAGGTGAACTGGTCGTCATTCAAGGGCCGGGTCCTATCGGCGCCATGGCGCTGCAGATCGCCCGCCTGCGCGGCGCCGGCACGCTGGTTGTGCTGGGCACCGATGCGGATAAACACCGCATGGAGGTCGCAGAGGAGTTGGGCGCGCACCACGTAATTGTCATGTCTCACGACATCGTGTCCCATTTTCCGACAATGTTAATTTGACATATGTCTCACAACATCGTGTCCATTTTCCGTCGGTATGAGGTTCTGCGAAAGCGGTCGGCCAGTGGAACGACCGAC
>JAMCQN010000011.1:61338-89026 GCA_023382055.1 Chloroflexota bacterium | reverse complement strand
CGCTCTTATGTTCCATTTCTGTCTCTCAGTTCCATCTGCCAACCACTGCGTCACTGGCATTAACCACCTTCCAAAACGAGCTTAATATAACCCTGTAAGTGGTCGCATCACATTGTGGCACAGAAGGAACCGTTAAACTCGAGTGGCCGCTTGACCCACAAAGGCCTATGTGGAAGAACGCTGACATCGTGTTAACGCTGCCAGGTAAAGAGCTTTGGTTGGATATTGTCACCGTTGACTTAAGCGATCGCTTTCCCATCACTTATCTTAAAGATTTGCCCGACCCTGATGATCCGCGTGAACTCCGCAAATTGTTCTATCAACACCCAACAGTTAAGCAAGTAGTTGCTGAGCTTTCAAAACGAGCCCAGCATAAATACAAGAAAAAGTTCAAAGAAGCAGTTGACACAGGTTTGCTTACGTCTACCGGGGTATTACTCTGCTTGCTCAAGTCGGAGAGCCAAGTGATCCCTCAAATGCTGTGGCGCCCCTGCCCCAAGCCACCTCAAGCCTTATTTGATGCTCGAAGTCCTGGCTTAGAAGAAGTTTGGGTTCACACTTTGCGACCTCGGGAAGGGACCGAAATGTTAGAACCCTTTATTTTATGGAAGTGGACGCGTAGTTAACCAGATAATTACCGCACATGCAAGTATTTGCTTATCCGTCTTGTCCCAATCCAACACTGTCCTTAGCCATTGTCTTGATGTAAGTCGTCGGCATTCATTGTCGGTTATCCCTGACATACTCGTCCCGCGTTGACTTGTATGCCGCGTCCGGCGACGACATCACCGATAACCCAGGCGTTTTCATTCTGACTCTGCATCATGGCGATATACTTTGCGGCTTTATCGGATGCTATCGCTACAAGCAATCCACCGCTCGTCTGCGGGTCAAACAGGAGCATGCGCTGCCAGTCACTCAATGTGTCGTCAAACTCAACCTGGTCGCCTCCGGCGCGTTCATTAGCCTCAGCGCCGCCGGCAAAGATCCACTGCTCACCATATTGAAGCGCGCCGGGCAGGAATGGCAGAGCATTCCAGACAAAACGGAATCGCACGCCAGCCTGGTTTGCCATCTCCAGACCATGCCCTATCAAGCCGTAACCGGTGATGTCAGTGGCCGCCCGCACACCCAGGTCGCGCGCCGCATGCCCGGCCGCCCGATTGAGTCTCGTCATGCTTGCTACTGCCGCATCGATATGCGCCGGCAGCGCCTGCTCGCGCTTGATAGCTGTGGTGATGACGCCGATACCAAGCGGTTTTGTCAGCACCAGCGCGTCGCCGGGAACCGCCCCGCCCTTGCTCATCAACGCCGCAGGATTCAGCATGCCGGTAACGCACAGGCCGTACTTGGGTTCTTTGTCGCGTATCGAATGCCCGCCGGCGATGGCCGCGCCGGCTTCGGTCACTTTTTCAGCCCCGCCGCGTATGATCTCGCTGACGATTTCGACGGGCAGGTCATCGGGGAACGCACAGATATTCAGCGCAAAGACAGGGTCGCCACCCATAGCATATATGTCGCTTAAGGCATTGGCTGCAGCGATAGCGCCGAAGCTGTAGGCATCGTCCACAATCGGCGGGAAGAAGTCAACGGTCTGCACCAGGGCGCGATCCTCCGACAGACGATACACGGCGGCATCATCCGGGTGACCCAACCCGACCAGCAAGTTGGGGAACTGCGCAGGCTTGAACAGTTCCTGCAGCGGCTGCAACACGTGCAGCAGTGCTACAGGGTCAAGCTTGCTCGCTCAACCCGCGCACGAAGCAAGCGATGTCAAGCGAATCTGTTTACCTGTTCCCATCATGAGCATTCTACCGTGAAGAGTTCAGTGCCACTTAGTCAGGCGCTTTGTCGCGTTCATGAGGGACTTTATACTCATCGTTTGCGCAGGCGGAATGGTACAATGAAATGTCGGAATAGTTAATAAGCCCGGGGCAGGTTACAACAACAGGGCTACAGGTAAGGTACAAGAGATGATGCAGCAAGAGTCACAACTAGGCGGTACAAATGGCGCGGCAGCTGACGGGCGCCATAAAGAAGTCGGCACCGATGCACTCAAACGGGGTCTGGCCCAGATGTTGAAAGGCGGCGTTATTATGGACGTCGTTACACCGGAACATGCAAGAATCGCTGAAGACGCCGGAGCTTGTTCGGTGATGGCGCTTGAACGCGTACCAGCCGACATACGTAAACAAGGCGGCGTTGCCCGCATGAGCGATCCCGCACTGATCCTTCAAATCATGGAATCGGTGACGATACCCGTTATGGCAAAGTGCCGCATCGGCCACTTTGGCGAGGCGCGCATTCTTGAGGCGATCGGTATCGACTATATCGATGAGAGCGAGGTTCTAACGCCTGCAGACGAGGAGCACCACGTCGAAAAACACGACTTTGCCGTGCCGTTTGTTTGCGGCGCGCGCAACCTTGGCGAAGCGCTGCGGCGCATTTCGGAAGGCGCGGCTATGATCCGTTCAAAGGGAGAGGCCGGCACGGGCGACGTGGTTGAAGCGGTGCGCCACGCGCGCGCGATCCTGGGCGATATCCGCCGTTTGAAGTCGATGCGCCGCGACGAGATGTCCACATTTGCCAAGGAAATTCAGGCGCCCATTGCTCTGGTTGAGGAAACAGCCGACCTGGGAAGGTTGCCGGTTGTACTGTTTGCCGCAGGCGGTCTGGCTACGCCGGCCGATGCCGCTCTGATGATGCAGTTGGGAGTTGACGGTATTTTCGTAGGCAGCGGCATATTCAAATCGGGAAATCCGGCTGTGCGGGCAAAGGCAATTGTTGAAGCCACCACGCACTACAACGATTGGAAAATCGTGGCGGAAGTCAGCAAGAATCTTGGCGAACCGATGGTTGGCATCAATGTCAGTTCATTGCCAAAAGAGGAATTGCTTGCCGGACGCGGTTGGTAAACCATTTGCAGCAGGGTCCTTTTGTAATGGCTCAGAGTCACACTGGCAACTGGCTGAATGAATGAAGATAGGCGTTCTTGCATTACAAGGTGATTTCGTCGAGCATGAGCAGATGCTGCAGCGTCTGGGGATCGAAGTGACAGAAGTCCGCCTTCCAAAGGATCTGGAAGGCCTTGATGCTGTGATCATGCCCGGCGGTGAGAGTACGACTTTCGCGAAATTAGCCGTTCGTTTCGGTTTGATGGAACCGCTGCGCAGTTTCGTCAACCAGGGCAAAGCAACCTGGGGAACCTGCGCCGGGCTGATCTTCCTGTCCAAGGATATCGGACGCGATCAACCGACTCTGGGATTAATGGATATCAGGGTGAAGCGCAACGCCTTTGGGCGGCAGATTGATTCATTTACTGCCGGTCTACAGATTGATTCTATCGAAGGACCGCCATTTCCCGGCGTGTTTATCCGCGCGCCCATCATTGAGCAAGTTGCGGGAAATGTCGAAGTGTTATGCACACTGGACGACGGCACGATTGTGGCGGCGCGCCAGGGGAATATGTTCGTTACCTCATTCCATCCGGAGTTGACCGATGATACACGCGTGCATGAGTACTTCGTAGCCTTAGCGGAATCGTGCAGGCCGAAAGCTGCATAATCGTTTAGCGCCATCGGACGTAGTTGATGGGCGGTTTCCACCTGGCCGGCGCATGGATCGAGTTTTATGATACGGGTCTTTGACATACGGGATGTCGGCATCGTACAACGGTATAGTCCATTTGTACGGCCACTGGCCTATGAGCCCGTTGCTGTGGATGGGTTGTACCCATTACGCGATGCCATGCGCGCATACGTCTCCGGGGGACTGGATCACGCAGTAACGCTGGTACGCAGAGATCAGGAAGCACACCAACTGGACGCATTTGGCCTGATGTACTTTGTACCTGGGCGTGGATCGGCGCAAACCGAGACACGCTTTGCCGTCATGGTTGGGATGTCGCCCTACCCTCAAAACGAGGAACTGGTCGGCGCCTGGGCGGAACTGACGGAAGCCTTTGTCTCTTACGGAGGTGAACACGGTGTGGAGAGTATCGTCGCCGAAACCCCCGAATCCGGCAATGAGGCTGATGCTCTGCGCCGAGTGGGATTCTCGCCCCTGCTGCACCAGGACATCATGAAGCTGGGTGCCCTGCCGGAACAGATGGACGTGCCGGACGTTATCGGTCTGCGCGCGCAGGAAGATCGCGATGAAGTCTATATCAAACTGTTGAGTATGCGCGTTGTTCCCAGACTATTACAGAAGGCAGAAGGCACTACCGATCTGACCCGCCTGACGCACCATTCTGATTGTGGTTTCATCCTGATGCGCGATCAGGAGCCTATGGCGCACATATCGCTTCATCAGGGCAAGCGCGGCATAGGAATGCAGCTACTGTTCCGCCACGATGCCGAGGAAATGGCGGAGCCGACGATACTCTACGCTTTGTCAAATCTATGCGACCATCGCAGCCGGCGTCCAGTTTATTGCATGGTCCCATCCTATCAAAGCTGGCTGTTGCCGATACTTGACACCATCGGTTTCACTCACCTTACATCGAATAACATCATGGTAAAGCACACCACATCGCATATACGCCAGCCGGTGTGGACGGTCCAGCCTCGTCATGCACACAACCAATTGATCAAAGGCGACACGAAACTCCAGCACCACTCAACCGCCGACGAGGGGCGCCGACTAGCCAATATCCGATCGTCCTATGAATAAAAACGAGCTAAGAATTACCGACGATCTCGATGCTCTTTTCAGCGTACTGCCCCCAACTATCGTCACATCGATCAAACAGATCGGGCGTTTCAATGAACTGATCGAGATCGTCATGGACCTGGGCCGTTCGCCTGAATCCCGTTACGCAGCGCTCCAGAATCCAGAGCAGATTCTGCGCACGGATGAGGTGACGCAGCAGGATATCGAGTACGTCTTGCAGCGCGTCAGCGCGTTTGACGACGACAATCGCGCCGGCATCGCCCGCACGCTGCATCGTATTTCGGGCATCAAGAACCGTCGTGGCACTGTCGTTGGGCTGACATGCCGTGTCGGTCGCGCCGTATACGGAACTATCGGCATCATTGAAGACATCATCACCAGCGGCAAAAGCATCCTGTTGCTGGGCCGGCCCGGCATCGGCAAAACCACCATGCTGCGTGAGGCAGCCCGGGTTCTGGCGGAAAGCATGCGTGTTGTCATCGTGGACACCTCCAATGAGATAGGCGGCGATGGGGACATACCGCATCCGGCGATAGGCCGCGCCAGGCGCATGCAGGTCACAACGCCCAGCCGCCAGCATGAAGTGATGATCGAGGCGGTTGAGAACCATAACCCGCAGGTGATCGTCATCGACGAAATCGGACGGCTGCAGGAGGCTGAGGCCGCGCGCACGATTGCCGAGCGCGGCGTGCAACTGATCGGAACCGCCCACGGACAGACGCTGGAAAATCTGATGGCGAACCCGACCCTCAGCGATCTGATCGGAGGAATCGAGAGCGTTACCCTATCCGACGAGGAAGCGCGCCGCCGCGGCACGCAGAAGACCGTACTGGAACGACGCGCGCCACCGACATTCGACGTTTTGATCGAAATCCAGGATCGCCAGCGCCTGCTCGTTCATGGCGATGTCAGCGATGCAGTTGACCGCCTGCTGCGCGGGAAACAGACGCAGACCGAACTGCGCTCTTACAACGCCGAAGGGTCCGTACAAATCGAGAAAGCCAGGGTCGAAAAGGAGAAACCGCGCGCATCAGCGCCTGTCAGCACCAGCGGGGAATTCCCGCGTGTGGCCTACGGCAATTCACGCCTGCCTCGCCTGCAAAGCACGTATGAGCGCGACAGCGAGCCAATCCCTCCACCCGATGGCTCACTGGCTGAGTATGAACTCCGGCGTGAGTCCGGCGAAGAACCCAGTCTGGACTTCGTGGAAAACCTCCATCCTTCACAGAAAACCATGCAGTTGTATCCGTTTGGCATACCTCGTAACCGACTGCAACAGGCTGTGCGGGAACTCGGCGTGCCTGCGGAACTGGTCGATAGCCTGGATGCTGCAGACGTCATGATCACCGCTAAAGCCTATTACCGGCAACGGCCCAAAGCTATCTCCGAAGCCGAACATCTCAACATACCTATCTATGTATTACGGTCGAATTCCGTTACCCAGATGGAGAATTGCCTGGTCGAGTTGTTCAGCCTGGGATCGAGCGACACCACCCCGTTTGAAGATGCCATGCGCGAAGCGGAGGACGCCGTGAAACGCGTCATGTCGGGTGAACGCATGGTGGACCTGTCGCCCCAGAACGCGTTTGTGCGGCGGCAACAGCACGAACTCGCCCGCGCCGCCAACGTCATTTCACACTCGTATGGCAAAGAGCCGGGCAGGCGCGTGCGCATTTTCCGCGACTAACGCCGGGGGTTGCCTTGTTTATTACACTGGAAGGGCCGGAAGGCAGCGGTAAAACAACTCAGGCCCTGCAGCTTGTCGTATGGCTGCGACAACAGGGCTATGATGTGCTCTCTGTTCGCGAGCCGGGCGGAACCGACGTCAGCGACGCTATACGCCACATCCTGCTCGACTTCACCGCCGGCAGCATCAATGCGCGAACCGAGTTGTTGTTGTTCTGCGCCTCGCGCGCGCAACTGGTCAGCGACAGAATCAAACCACACCTGTCCAGGGGCGGCATAGTCGTCTGCGACCGGTTTGCGGACAGCACCCTGGCCTACCAGGGCTACGGCAGGGGGCTGGACATCGACTTCCTGAAAGCGTTACTTCGGTTTGCCACAGACGGCGTCACCCCTGACCTAACGCTGCTGCTCGACATCGATGTAGACACTGGCCTGCACCGCAAAACGGACAAGACGGAGTGGAACAGGTTGGATGCCGAAGAGGTGCAATTCCACAGACGCGTCCGTTCGGGTTATCTGACGCTTGCTGCTGAAGACCACAGGCGCTGGGTTGTCATTCCGGCAGATCAGCCATTCGCAACAGTCACAACACGCATCCAGCAGGTTGTGGGAGATAGCCTGAAACGACGTCTGGGACGGCAGCAGGTTTGAATCTCCGATCTCGAATTGATGTATTTAGAGGCGCGGTGTTACCCCTGTGCGCCGGCACAGATCGCGATAGCCATCCACACCCAGGACCATGCTGGTTTCCTCTGCATACACCTGGAAGACCGGTTGCAGCGTCGTAGCATCCTTGTAGCAACCGCCGCCGTGCTCAAACAGGGAGTTCTCACTGTCCAGCATCAGCCGCTTTGCAATGCCGGATTCATCGTATTCATCAACCAGCGGAAACATGCAGCAGTAATGGGGCTTGAGTTCCCAACCCGGCATGCCGTCAGCCAGTGAAGCGGCCTGGATGGCGCAGTAGCGATCTTCCGGCCGCAGGAACACACAGGTCGTGCCGCCCGGGTGAGTCTCATCGACTACCGTTGTCGTGCCGATGTACTCGCCGGAAGGGAAAGACTTGTCGTCGTTGTAATGCTCTGCAAACCACGTTTCTTTGTTGCGCCGCTCAGGGGGCATGTACGGCGCAATCATTTCGGCATGCTCCAGGATCGCCTGAGCCTGACCCATATCCACCCATACGCCGTCAGAACAGCAGCCGCCCTTACACTCGCCGATCTCGCAGCGCATGATAGGCTTCTTTTCTAGAAGGGAGTCGTCGATCAACCAGTCTTTGATAGTAATGCGGTCAGTTCGCTCATTCATCAGGGCGGATTATATGGGTAGAATCCGCATCTCGATAAGCCTCCAATGCCACAATATTAAAACGGGGTTGTTGATGCAACCCCGTTTCCTGTCTACTCGACTCCGCGACGTTAGCGGGCCGGCTTCGCTGCTCCTGGCTTATGGATATAGCCCGCGCGTCTTCGTCGCATCAGCCACTCTCCCAATCGCGAGCACCAGCGCAGCCGTGCGAAGGTTGATATTCATGCCGCGCGCCGTGTCGTATATATCATGGAAACTTCGCAGCATAATCCGCTCCAGCCGATGATTGACATCATCTTCCTCCCAGAACAACTGCTGCATGTCCTGAACCCACTCAAAGTAGGACACGACAACGCCGCCCGCATTACAGAGGATGTCCGGGATAACGATAATTCCATTCGAGTTGAGAATGCGGTCTGCATCGGGTGTGGTTGGGCCATTAGCGCCCTCGGCAACCATGCGCGCGCGCACGGTTGCCGCGTTTGACCGGTTGATCTGATCTTCCATCGCCGCCGGGATCAACACATCGCAGGGCATCGCGATCAGGTCGGCATTGGTGATCGGTTCAGCGCCGCTGAAGCCCTTGATTCTGCCGTGCTCTTTGCGGTACTGCCGCAGACGCGGCAAATCGATGCCGTTGGCGTTATACAATCCGCCGTCGATATCGCTCAACGCAATCACCTTGCAGCCCATCTCATACGCAGTCATAGCGGAGATCGAGCCTACATTACCAAATCCCTGCACGGCTACCGTAGAACCTTCCAGCTTCCAGCCATAGGTCTTGAACGCCTCGCGCACGGTATACATCACGCCGCGTCCAGTAGCCTCCAGACGGCCTGCGGACCCGCCAATGTTCACCGGCTTGCCGGTGACTACCGCAGGCACTGAGTAACCCCGATGCATGGAGTAGGTGTCCATCATCCATGCCATGATCTGCGGATTGGTGCCCATATCGGGCGCAGGAATGTCGCCCTCTGGACTTAATAACGGCGCTATCTCAGTAGTATAGCGGCGGGTTATGCCCTCCAGTTCGTGCATGGAGAGTTTCTTAGGTTCGCAGAGCACACCCCCCTTTGCGCCGCCATAGGGAATATTAACGACAGCGCACTTCCAGGTCATCCACATCGCCAGGGCGCGCACCTCGTCGAGCGTCACATTCATGCTATAGCGGATACCGCCTTTGGACGGTCCGCGCGCCGTATTGTGATGCACGCGATAACCTGTAAATATCCGCACTTCCCCATTATCCATTTTGACCGGGAATGCAACAGTCAATTCGCGTTTACAGGTCCTTAGTAATTGAGCGTAACCGGGGTCGAGGTTGAGGAACTGCACGGCGTAATCAAACTGAGTGTTCGCCGTTACATAGGCACTCTCCTGAGCAATAACAGGCTGTTCCATCACAGCGCTATTGCCATTGGATGTCTTCAGAGACATCTCAGGAGGTGCGACGCTTATAGTCGCCATACGATCATCCTCCAACGCCATTCTGTTATCGAATCTGCATCATGGCAGACCCGCAACCAAATTTTAACTTCAATAGTGGTTTGCGCCAATACGCATCTCCCGCAAAAAAACAGGCTCTACATGAGCCTGCTTGCTTGATTCACTTGCGGCAGAGGCATCCGCGTCAACCGGATAGCAGAACGGTGATCAGAAATACCGCAAAGGCAGCCGGAATGATGAAGACTATGCCATAGATTGCCTTTTCATAACGCAAGTGCATGTAATACAGGGCAACCAGGCTTGCCTTGACAAATGATATGGCAAGAAGCAGCGGAATCAGCGTCTGGCGCGGCAGTCCGCCAGTTACGGTTATTGTTACTTCGAGCAGGGTGAATATCGCCAGGATGGCATAAACCAGTACGGGATTCGTCCTGGCATGAGTGTGTGCTATCGCGTTGCCCGCGTGTGTATCAATTGACTGTTGCATCTTAGATCAGGTAAACAATAGTAAAAATCAATATCCAGACCAGGTCTACAAAGTGCCAGTACAAACCAAACATCTCAACTGTCGTATAGTTGGTCGATGAGTAAGTTCCGCGTCTCGCCCTCAACGCAACCGTGATTGCCCACAGCACTCCAACAAAAACATGCAAGCCATGCAAACCTGTCAGAATGAAAAAGGCAGTGCCGAATGGGTCGCCGAAGCCGAATTTCTCAGTGAAGATCAGGTGTTGATATTCATAAGCCTGCCCGCACAGGAATAGAAACCCCAGCAGAGCGCTGACCAGCAGAAATAATGCTAAACTCCGCTGTTTGTTCGTCTGGATGTTCTCGATACCCAGTACAACCGTGAGACTACTGGTCAGCAATAAGAACGTATTCAAACTGGCCAGCCAAAGGCTGAGCTGTTGTTGCGTCGGCCAGGTCGCTGCGTAGTGTTTTGTGACTAAAAACCCTCCAATCAATCCACAGAATATCAATAATTCAGAGCTCAAAAACAGCCAGAAACCAAATTTACGGTTTATGTGGCTTTCAGAATGCGCACTAACCTTTGCACTAGACAATACAGGAGCTTGATTCATGGGGCGTATTTTATCAGTTTTCGGTTTTGTTTCCAGTTATGAGGGGCTGGGGCCACTGTGTTTGATGTAAACTAGGCCAACGTAAAGGATTTAAGGAGACAACATGCGTGAGATCACTGTGGCCGTCGTACAAATGGACACCAGGCTGGGGGAACCGGAAGTCAACCTGGCTAAGATGTCTGAGTTCGTGCGCAAAATCACAAGCGAGCAAAAGGTTGATTTGATCGTCTTCCCGGAACTGGCAACCACCGGATACGAGTGCGGTGTTCGCTTTACTCAATTGACCCAGCGAGTGCCTGGTCCGGCAGCCAATGTCATGGCGCAGCGCGCCAACGAGACCGCTACGCACATTGCGTTCGGCATTGCCAGCAAAGAACGCGTGGAAAGCATTCTTTTCAACTCAGCGGTGCTGGTAGGACCAGAGGGCGATATCGTCCACCATTATCGCAAGATACACCTGCACGGGGAAGAACAGATGCTGTTTCGCCCCGGCTTCAGACTCGATCCCGTAGAGACTCCAATCGGTATGCTGGGATTGCAGGTTGGCTGGGACATGATGTTCCCCGAGGGCGCGCGCTGTTTATGCCTGGACGGCGCTGAGATCATCCTGGTCAGTGCGGCGTGGGACAACACGAGAGCCGCCGAATGGCGCACGTTCATCTCGGCGCGCGCCGCGGAAAATGCCTGCTTTATCTGCGCTGCCAATCGGATCGGCGAAGAACCGGCCACGACCTTCTGCGGCGAGAGCATGATTGTGGGTCCGCGCGGCGAGGTCATTGTCGATCTGGACGAGACGACCGAGGGCTACATAGTGGCGAAGCTCGATGTTGACGAGAATCGCCGATTGCGCGAGGAAACCCAGATATTCCAGACCCGCCAGCCTTTAAGCTATCGCAGCACGGTCCGGAAGTACTAAAAACCATCTCTGGAGATGTCTGACTTCTGCGAGAAGTTAGACATCTGAGTACCTATTACTGGCCCACATAACGCAGCACAGCTAACATCGCGTCGAGGACGCTGCGGTCACTGGCAGCCACAAGCCCTTTACGTGTGATGCCGCGCTCATCCTCAAATTCCAATTGCGCGGCTGGCAAAGCGCCCTGTGATGTCGCGATGGTCATCAGTCGCACGGTGCGCGTGCGGTGAATAATCACCGACCACAGATCTCTTTGATAAACCGGCACGATCTTCGCTTCTGCGGGAATAGCCTTGAACGATACCGATATTTCTCGTAAAACCACGCCGCCGTAGGCTGCACCCAGGCTGCCGAACCACAGCAGGAAAGGGGTCTGGGCGGGTTGCTTTGCCTTCGCGATCCAGTCAACCAGTATTTGCGGTATTGTGATCGCATAATCTGCGTTTCGGACCAGCCAGTTTAGCAGTATGGCAATGACAATACCGCCTATGACCGCCACACTGACCGCGCCAGCAACCCTGTAAGGATCTTTTGAAGGCGGCGACATGATGCTAAGGTATAGATCGGGTTGGCGTGTTTCCCCTTTCAGGATTTTGCCCACCAGGGTGACTGTATTCGAACCAGCTCTAGCACTGGGCAGGTTATCATCCAGCACCATCAAGGGTTCAGCCGCAGCCGGGGCCATTAAGGGAATAAATCGCATAACCCGATCAATCACGCCCAGCAACTGCGTCTTCACTTCAATGGCGCCATTGGCGAGGAGTGTCCCCGATGCGCGCACGTACCGGTCCACCATGGTCGATCGCAAGTTCATGGGCGGTAAAGGGTAAATGGTTGTATCCGCGTCGATTGCGCCGCGCAAGGTAAACAGTGCAGCAAACGCAGCGACAAATACACCCATAACGATGGTCTTCACAAGGCGACTGCGCCCTGAGAGATACGACATCACAGACAATTTGTTCAGGCTGCGAATGAACAAGCTAACCATTGGAGCGCACCCTTCCCCAGGTGCTCATGACACATGATTATTGTGCCACTGATTTATTACGAACACCAGATGGTTTTTGTTGCCGCGCGTATGCTCCCATCTACGCGAAACATAATCACAGAGGAGAGGAACCAGGATCCGCCTTCTTCGGCAATGCAGGTTCATCGACACCAGCCTGTGCCGTTGAACCTGAACTGTCTGTACTCAGTCGCTCACCCAGCAACCATAGTGCGGTGACGGCAATGACAACACCTGCCAGTTGTGTTACGCGTAATCCAAAGACGGTTGCCACATCAGCGCGGAATCCATCGACAAAAACGCGCAGGCATGCAACCAGGGCGATCCCCGCCAGAACAACCGCGCCTGCGGGTAACCGCCGATGCATCATTATCAGCAATGCGGCCAGGATGAGCACCAGCCCAGCCAACTCATACAGTTGAACCGGATGACGCCATTCTCCCCACAGATAGATAGACCAGGGTAACTGAGCCGGTATGCCGAATGCGTCGCCGTTAAAGAATGCGCCCAGCGCCAGACCCGTGGCGAAAATAACGACTCCCGGCATCATGATGTCAGGCACGTCCCGCCGCAGCATCTTATTTCGCCATAAAAAGATAACGGCGAATACGACGCCACAAAACCAGCCTGCTTCAGGCTGCAAAGCGGTGATGGACGGCATTAAGGCTGACAGTGGTTCTCGCGCATAAGCCTGAAAATTGAGAAACACATACCCGATGCGTGCGCCGATCACGCCGGCAAGCAGCCCGTAGAAGCCGGCATCAAACAATAGGTTGCCATTCAGATTACGCTCGTTGGCAAGACGCGCCGTCAGCCATAACCCGAGCATGAATCCGACCATTATGGCCAACAACGGAGCCTGGATGGACAGACCGAATACGCGTAAAGTCGGGAGCATATTGAAGGTATTTACCGAATTTAGTCTCGACGGCTCAATGACTGAGCAGCGCCGTGACCTTGCTTTCGATCAGCGGTCGCGTCATCGGTCCGCCATAGATGATGTCGCGTATGACGCCGGTTTTATCGATGAAATAGGTTGTCGGCAGGGCTGACACGCGGTATAGACGCGTCGCCTGGCCATCCGTGTCCAGCGCGACAGTGAATTGCAGTTGCTGTTCCCGCATGAATGCCGCAGCTACTGGCGCGGACTCCATCTGGTTGATACCCAGAACCATCACACCTCGCGCACGGTAATCGCGGTCAACCTGATTCAGCGCGGCCATTTCCGCCCGGCATGGCGGGCACCAACTTGCCCAGAAGTTCAATACGACTGCCCTGCCCTTCAGACTGGCGACGGATATGGTTTTACCGTCAGGTGTTCCGAGTGTGATGTCGGGCGCCGGAGCCCCAATGCGCGTGGAGGCCTGCATCACATCGTCCCTGCCTGTGTTACCCGGACGTGTAGCCCATGTCCATAACAGGCCTGCAACTGCAACGAACAGCATCAGGAGACGGTTGAATCTGGCCAGGCTAACCTCCAATGGATTGCAAAGACGCAGCGGTTGTCTTCAGCACTTCGGCAGACTGACGCAAGCCACTCACTTCGCCGTCGCTGAGTTTCAAACGCAGCAGACGGTCAACCCCTGACCCGCTGACAATAGTCGGCAGGCTGAGGTAAACGTCGTCGATGTCATAGTAATCCTGAACCAGGCTCGATACGGAGAGTACCGTGCGTTGATTGCGCACGATGGCTTCGACAATACGCACCAACCCGGCCGCTACCGCGTAATAGGTTGCGCCCTTTGTCTCGATGATCCGATACGCCGCATCTCGGGTCTGGCGGTAAATCTCGTCCAGCTCAGCCTGCTCGCACCCCAGCCCATTTGCCGCACAGTAGTCTGCAAAGCGCATGCCTGCAATATTGGCTAAAGACCAAACCGGCACTTCGCTGTCGCCGTGCTCGCCGATGATGTAAGCGTGAATGCTGCGCGCATCGACGCCGAAATACCGGCTCAGCAGGTACCGGAACCGCGCGGTATCCAGGATAGTTCCTGAGCCGATCACACGACTGGGAGGGAAACCCGACAACTTCCAGGTAAGATGGCTCAACACATCGACCGGATTTGTAGCCACAAGCAGTATCGCATCGCGAGTGCATTCAACGATCCGGCTGACGATCTGCTTGAAAATTGCCGCGTTCCTTCCCAGCAGATCGAGCCTCGTCTCGCCAGGCCTTTGTGCAGTACCGGCCGCAATAACAATAACCGAAGCGCCTGCGCAATCAGCATAATCACCAGCCCAAATCCTGGTCGGATGGGTCAGCGGAACCGCGTGATTCAAATCCATCACCTCGCCTTCCGCTTTGGCCTGATTGGAATCGATTAACACAATCTCCGCGGCCAGGCCGCTGAGCAATAATGCATACGCGCAGGTTGCTCCCACATTCCCCGCTCCCACGATGACTACCCGCGTGCCGCGCGATTCATTCGCTTTCATCCCAACACCTCATCTTTTGTGAACCATCCATCCGGCATAATCCTGCTCTGACACGCCATTCCCATGTACATTCTCAAAGCGCCTGCGCAACTGTCTCACGCCAAAAGCTGAGACGCAAGAATTCGGCGTTACGTTATAGGAGCTACAGCATTAACGATGTGATTGTACAATCGTATCAAGGTCGATCGCGATAGGGTCTTTATGCATCAGCAAGGTTGTCCGTCATTGCTGAGGCATAAAAATTACGGCCCGCACAGTAATCATCGCGAATGTTAAACTCAGGAGTCACCATGAACCTGTTCAATCGCATTTTTACCTTTGTGGCGCTCGTGGTGCTTGCCATCGTTGGCACAGCTACACTCATTACCCCGGACCAGGTCCTGCTGTTTATTACCAACACTGCAAACACGATTCACGGCGGGCTGCTGGGCAGCGTAACGGACGCGGCCCGCATCGCGATCCGTATCGTGATCGCGCTGATTTATATCGCCGTGATTCTGGCGCTGGTATGGTTGGAGATTCGCAGACCAAGCTCCCGACATGTGGAAGTAGCCAAGACCTCCGGCGGCCAGATACGGATACACACCGCTGACGTCGAAGCGCGCATCCAGCAGCAGGTCGATGCCGTCGGCGGCATCATCTCCGCGCGCGTCCATGTGGATGAAAAAGACCGCGCCGTGATCGCCAAGCTCGATGTGCTGGCTGCTCCCGGCGCCGATCTTGTCGCCAAAGGCGAGGAAGTAGCTGCGGTCACTCGCATCGCGGTGCAGGATCAACTGGGCCTGAAGCTAAAGGACAGGCCGCTGGTCACTATAAAATCGGGCAAGCTCAAGCCAGTCGCTGAGACACGCGCGCGTCCCTCAGCAGCAGACAAGACGAGTGTGCTGCCGCCCAATAACAAAGCATGAGTTCATTCGCAGAACCCGCCATCAACACAACGCTCGTTGCGCAGGTCGAGAGTCTTTTATACGCGGCTGGCGAACCAGCGTCGATCTCGGCCATCGCCACTGCGCTGGATGCCAGTCAACAGGATGTGGAGACCGCACTGGAAGAACTGAGCGACCAGTGTCAGGCGCGAGGCATACGCGTGCAAAGGCACGGCAATGAAGTTCAACTCGTTACCGCGCCCGAAATCGCCGGGAAAATTCAGAAATTCCTGGGCCTGGCGGCGAACAACCGCCTTTCCACAGCCGCGCTGGAAACATTGGCTATCATCGCGTATAAACAGCCGATCACTAAACCTCAGATAGAGATGATCCGCGGCGTCAATTGCGATGGCGTCATGAAGACGCTGGAAATGCACAACCTGATCCGCGAGTTGGGACGCTCGGAAACAGTAGGGCACCCTATACGGTATGGCGTGTCTTTCGAGTTCCTGCAGCACTTTGGTTTGCGCGGCGTGCATGAATTGCCCAAAGTGGAGAAACTGGAAGTCTTGTCCGCCGGTGCGGAACCGGCGAGTGAGGATGCAGCCAATCTTACAGACACTGTGGCGGCCCCGGGCTCAACCCTGGAGCAGACAGATGAAAACTCGCCGGCAATGGATTGACGTCTAGGTGTCGATGAAGCCACAACGCTTCCTTGCTGCCGCCGGGTTTGGGTCGCGCCGCGCTTGTGAGCAACTCATCCTGCAGGGGCGCGTCGCCATCAACGGCCAGGTTCTGACCTTCAATATGGACGTTAACGACAACGACGACGTCCGTGTAGACGGGCGCCGCGTTTCTGCGAACGAGGAACTGGTATACATCGCCATGAACAAACCGCCCGGTTTCATCTCTGACCGCGGCACTGCGCATGAGAAAAGCGCGCTCGATCTGGTCGACATACCGCAGAGGGTGTTTGCCGTCGGCCGTCTCGATAAAGACGCCACGGGATTGCTGCTGTTGACCAATGATGGCGAGCTTGCGTATCGACTGACCCACCCTCGCTTCGAACACCAGAAAGAATATCGCGTTCTGGTTGACGGACAGCCGGGACGCGAAACGCTGCAACGGTGGAGCGCCGGGGTCATGTTAAATGGAGAAATGACGGCGCCTGCGCAAGTCGAGAAAGAGGCCGTTCAACCTCACGACAAAGCAAAGCGACACAACGTCGCAGACGGAGCATCCGCAGATGAACCCGATGAAACCGGAACGTGGTTGAAAGTCGTCCTGCACGAAGGGCGCAAACGACAGATCAAACGTGTGGCAAAATTGCTGGGACATCCTGTAAAGGCTTTGATACGAGTGAGGATTGGGAATATCACTTTAGGCGAACTTGCGCCCGGCCAATGGCGACGTTTATCGGCGCAGGAAGTGATAGGCATGATGGGCGAGTCAGCGCGTGAAAGCCAGTAACCTCGATACAGAGCCAAATCATATCAACCACTCACACATGAAAATCGCCATAGATGGTCCGGCCGCCTCAGGGAAAAGCACGCTGGGTGAAGCTCTCGCCAGGCAGCTTAACTATCTTTACTTCGATACCGGCGTGATGTATCGAGCCATCACCCTGGCAGCCATTCAACGACAAATAGACTTGCATGATGAAATCGCATTGACCGCACTCGCACAACAGGCAACCATTGAAGTGACACCGCCCAGTGTCAATGACGGTCGACAATATACCGTTTGGTTGGACGGCGTAGACGTGACATGGCTGTTGCGCGAACCGCGCATCGACGTCAATGTCTCAATCCCGTCAACCTATCCCGGTGTCAGAGAGGAGATGGTGCGCCAGCAACGCTGGATCGCCGACAAAGGTAACGTCGTGATGGTCGGCCGCGATATCGGCACAGTAGTCTTGCCCGATGCAGACCTGAAGATCTATCTTGATGCAACCGTGGAGGAACGCGCGATGCGTCGTCACCAGGAGTCGCTGAGGCGCGGCGAGATCAGCGACTATCTGTCGGTGCTTTCCGCAATGCGCCAGCGCGATCTACTCGATTCCTCCCGGGAGTCGTCGCCGCTGCAGCCTGCGCTGGATGCAGTCATCATCGACTCAACGGGACGCACAAGCGCGTCCATCATCGCCGAAGTCAACCAGATCATCATAAACAGACGGGCGTATGTCGGTATGGCTGCATCTGACAGCGCTGACGACGGCGACAAAACCAGCTAAACAAACAGTGGTCATAGAGCGGAGGGAGGATACATGAAAATCAGGAAAGCCGTGATCACTGCGGCCAGCCAGTTTCAGCGAGATTTGCCACTGCAGACCATGGTCGACCGCGACGGCGTCCAGAAATCCGCACTGAAGGTCATTGTCGAGGAAGCCATCAGCGCGGGTGTAGAGGAGATCGCCATCATCATCTATCCCGGCGATGAGAACACCTACCTGGCAGCCATAAGCAATTACGCGTCTCGCCTGCAACTCATCGAGCAGCCCGCCCAACGCGGTTATGGGTATGCGGTCTACTGCGCTCGCGACTTTACGGGCGGCGAACCTTTCCTGCACCTCGTCAGCGACCACCTCTACATCAGTAGCGCTCAAGCCGACGGTCACACGAAAACATGCGCCCAGCAACTGATCGAAGTGGCTGAAACTGAAAATTGCTCTATATCCGCAGTGCAACCCACGCGCGAAAACATGCTGCCGTACTATGGCATTGTGGGGGGCAGGCGCGTCACGGGCCGCTCTTCCCTCTACACGGTCGAAAATGTCATCGAAAAACCCACGCCCACGGAAGCAGAACAGCAGCTCATCGTTCCCGGTTTGCGCGCCGGATACTACCTCAGTTTCTTCGGGCTGCACGTGTTGACACCCGGAGTAATGGCGATTCTGACCGAACAGGTAGAGAAGAGTGATGAAGCTGCCAAATTGCAGTTGTCGCCGGCATTGGCGCAACTCGCCACACGGGAACGCTATCTGGCTTGCGAGGTTCAAGGGCGCCGATATGATATCGGTGTGCATTATGGCACGCTGATCGCACAACTGGCGCTTGCACTGAGCGGACGCGCGCGCGACGATGTACTGGCACAACTTGTCGAGTTGCTGGCAACCCGTGAGTTGACGGGAAGCAACGAATGAGCAGCCTCGTTTCGATCATCACAGCTAGCGACCCTGCCAGGAGGAACCAGTCGCTGGACACCTTCTGTCGCGCGGCATCGCTGCAGGAACTGCTGGACGAATGCGCAGACCTTGAGGATTTCAGGCGCCGGAGCACTAACCTGTACGAGCGCGTTCGCGCTCTTTTTTTCCTGTACGCCATCAATCGCTTTCATCTGCCCAACCAGGCCGGCATGCAGGCGCGCGGCTTGACGCCATTTATGGGTTACGAGCATCTGCTCAATCGCCGTTTTGAAGAAGCCATTGACGTTTTCCTGACCGCACAGGCCAAGGATGGGCCCAATGATGCCATCTGCAGCGCTCTGGCCGCGGCCTACCACGGCCTGGGTTTTCAGACGCTGGCCAACCAGGTCCGGCGCAGCGTCCGGACGGTACGTGGCGACCAGTGGATGTTCAGAATAGGACATCCCGCCGATCATCCGTTGCGCATTCGGCCGGAACTGAATTACCCGCAAAGCACGACCGGCGCCAGTGCAAATGCATCGAATTTCCCGATACTGCGCGAACGCACGCCGGTGAGGATGGATCTCTCGCATAGCGGTTGGAGCGATATCTTCTTTCTGGGCATGGATTATCCGGAAGGGGCTCGCGTGTTGAATGTCTCTATAGATCTGGCGGTGGTTGGACGCGATACAGCGCCCACGCCCCCGGTTGAGGCATACCTGCGCGTCATCGACCAACCCGTGCTCAAACTCGCCAGTGTCGATCTGGGCGCATCCGTAACCATCACGGATCTATCCGAGGTTTTTGATTTTGCCAAGGACTATCTTGGCTTGCTGAAAGCCGCCATCATTGCCGCGGGTATCATCCCGCCTGGGATCGAGGGTTCAGGCCAGAGCCTGGCCCACTTGCTTGAACGCATAGTCGGACCGGGGCTCGGGCTGGAAATCGTCAGCAATGTCAACAATATCCCTAAAGGATCCCGGCTTGCCGTATCCACAAGCCTGCTAGGGTCGCTTATCTCGGTTTGCATGCGCGCCACCGGTCAGGCCAAATCGCTCACAGGCCCGCTCCAGGAACACGAACGCCGGTTGGTTGCCGCCAGGGCCATACTGGGCGAATGGCTGGGTGGGTCAGGCGGCGGGTGGCAGGATTCCGGCGGTCTGTGGCCCGGCATGAAACTGATCCAGGGCGTTCTAGCGGGTGAAGATGATCCCGAATACGGCGTCAGTCGCGGTCGGCTGTTGCCATCCCATCACATCCTGGACGACACAGACGCGCCCGTTGAAGTACGGCAGAAACTGCAGGACAGTCTCGTCCTCGTTCATGGCGGTATGGCGCAGAATGTCGGCCCGATCCTCGAGATGGTTACCGAAAAGTACCTGCTGCGCTCAGAAGCGGAATGGCTGGCCCGTCAAAAGGCGCTCGGTATATTTGATGAGATTGTCGCGGCGTTGCGGAAGCCCACACTACTGAGCGCTGACGGCGAAGCCACCAACCCGGTCCAGACTATTGGCGCTGCGACGACACGGAATTTCTTCGGGCCGATCCAGACGATCATTCCCTGGACGACAAACCTGTATACCGAGACGATCATTGAACGCGCGAAGGCGCAACTGGGCAGCAGGTTCTGGGGCTTCTGGATGCTCGGCGGCATGTCCGGCGGCGGCATGGGGTTCATGGTCGCGCCCGATGTGAAGCATACGGCGCAATCCATGCTGCTGGATATCATGCAGTCAACCAAAGAGCAGTTGGATGATGCGCTCCCCTTCGCCATGGACCCGGTCGTATACGACTTTGCCATCAATGAGCGCGGGACTTACGCCGAATTGCTGGAGGGCGACAACGCCATACTGCCGCAGGGCTATTACGGCATGATCATCCCGGTCCTCCTGCGCATCGATCAACGCCAGCTATCGCGCTCGCAGCGCGATGAGTTGGACCAATTTTCGTCGGCCAGTCGCAGCCGGCCTGAACTGAACGGAATAGCGCAATTACTGTTCGAAAGGATGTTGCCGCGCCTGAAGGCCAGCAAGGACAGTTCGCAAAGTCTCGATGCCATGCTGGCGCAGTCGGGCTTTGACCGCACACAGCACGAACAGATCCGCGAGGAATTGCGCAGCGGGAGAATCGGTCTCGCACAAAATCGCTTGCCGGCCAACGCCACCATTGTGGACGTGGCTGGTAACGACGTGTTTGACGCTTCACACGGCAGCCTTCCCAATGAATGTCGCGACGCCGGCATCGCAGCGATTGAATCCGGCGCCGTCGCCGTCGTATCGCTGGCCGCCGGTGTTGGCAGCCGGTGGACACAGGGTGCCGGCGTGGTTAAGGCCTTGCACCCCTTCTGTAAGCTGGGTGGAAAGCATCGCAGCTTTATCGAAGTACATCTGGCCAAGAGCCGGCGAGCGGCGAAGCGATTCGGCGCTCCCCTGCCCCACATCATCACGACCAGTTATCTGACTCATGCGCCCATCGCAAAGTATCTTGAGGCGCAAGAGAACTATGGATATGAAGGAGCGCTTCTCTTATCGCCCGGACGCGCGATCGGATTACGCATGATCCCCATGGTTCGCGATCTCCGGTTTGCATGGGAGGAGATGCCGCAGCAACTCCTGGACGTTCAGGCGCAGAAGGTGCGTGAAAGTCTGCACCATGCGTTGATCGACTGGGCCACCCATGCAGGTGAAGGGTCCGACTACACCGACAATCTCCCGCTGCAGTGCCTGCACCCGGTGGGCCACTGGTATGAAATCCCCAACCTGCTGCGAAATGGCGTGCTGCTGCGCCTCCTGGAAGAGCGACCGCAACTGCGGTATCTGATGCTGCATAACATCGACACGCTGGGCGCTAATGTCGATCCGGCGCTGCTGGGACAGCATATTCTCTCCGGCGCCAGCCTGACCTATGAGGTTATCACGCGGCGTATCGAAGACAGGGGCGGCGGCCTGGCGCGGGTGGACGGGCGGGTGCGACTGGTCGAAGGGCTGGCAATGCCAAATGAGACCGATGAGTTCGGCCTGTCGTATTACAACACGATGACCACCTGGATCGAGATTGACAAGCTGCTGGCATCATTCGGGCTGACACGCAACGACCTCGCAAACGACGATCTGGTCACTGCTGCAATCCGCACGGTAGCAGCGAGGATGCCGACCTATATCACGGTGAAGGACGTCAAGAAACGCTGGGGGCATGGACAGGAGGATGTATTCCCCGTGACACAATTTGAGAAGCTGTGGGGAGATATGACCGCGCTGCCAGAGGTGGACAGCCGGTTCATGGCGGTATCGCGCATGCGCGGCCAGCAACTCAAGGACCAGGCGCAGTTGGATGGATGGCTGCGCGATGGTTCAGCGGGGTATGTTGAGGACTTGTGTGAATGGCGCTAAACAGAGATAACTCATAAAATAACCTCAGGTGACACAGTATGATGGCAGAGGACAACTTGGAAATGATTGACGAGACAATTGCCTTCGAAGCCGACCGCGCATGGATCGACGAGCATATTGCAGTCCTGGTGGAACAATTCGCCGATCACTGGATCGCCGTGAAAGGCGGCCGCATCATTGCCAGCGAAGCGGATCTGGGGGAACTGCTGGGCAAAGTCGCCGACCTGGCGCATACCTGCGTCGAGTTTATCGACGGGCATCTTCCCATCGAATCGGTTTGAAGAAACAGCCCTGCACGATGTGCAGGGGTGCTTCATACCTTTGATGGTCGCGCGAGATTTGAATCGAACCTCGGCGCCAGCCTGTATCTGAGACTGCTGAAGAAGTGGCGGACTCGCGGTATCCTGAGAAACAACAGGATGGCTACCACGGCGCCATACTGCAATGGCACGCGAATATCGGCTTTAACCAACCACACATAGTGCACAACCGCAAGCGGAACGGCCAGGTAAACCAGCCTGTGCAGTTTGATCCAACGCTTGCCCAGACGCTTCATCCAACCCCTGGTCGAAGTAACGCCAAGGGGCAACAACATCAGAAATGACGCCAGGCCGACCAGCACGAAGCGTTGCTCTACTACGGTATCGCGTATCATATCGAGATCGAGGCCATAATCCAGCACCGCGAAGATGAACAGGTGGACGCCGATATACATCAGTCCGTAAACGCCGAGGGGACGGCGCAGCTTAATCGCCTGCCTGAAACCGAACAATACATTCAACGGTGTGCAGGCGAGAGAAAACACCAGCAGTACCAGCGCTGTTGTGCCTGTACGGTGCGTGGCCTCCAGAATCGGGTTGGCGGTAAGCTGGTGGTGCGATGCATCCCACAACAGCACAAACAGGGGAATCCATGCGCCAATGTGTGCCAGCAACTGCAACGGTGTAAATCGAGGATTGAGTCTGGCGCGGTCCTGAACTCGCACTGCTTCCATGGTTGATCAGTAGTTTGCGATCAGGTCCATCCCATCATAAAGATGCGCGACCTCGTCAGCATATCCGTTGAACTTGATCGTCTTGATGCGTCCAGCCTCGCCAATCCGCCGCTCGGTAGTCTGCGACCAGCGCGGGTGCGGGCGTTCCGGGTTCACATTTGAGTAGAAACCGTACTCATCCGGCGCGGCGTTCATCCAAAGCGACACTGGCTGCTCCTCGACGAGGTCAATCTTCACAATGGCTTTGGCGCTCTTGAATCCATATTTCCACGGAACCGCCACGCGCAACGGCGCGCCATCCTGGTTGGGCAGAGGTTTACCATACAGGCCGGTTACCATCAGCGTGAGATCATTCATGGCCTCGTCCAGACGCAGCCCTTCGATATACGGCCATTTGAAGTAATTGTCCTGCTGACCGGGCATCTGTTGGGGCGACATGATCGACTCAAAACGTACGTACTTGGCCCTGGATGTCGGATCGGCTTCTTTCAGGAGCGCCGCAAGCGGAAAACCCGTCCACGGGATGACCATCGACCAGCCTTCTACACACCGCAGGCGATATACCCGTTCCTGCTGAGGGAAGCGCTTCAGCATGGCGTCGATGTCATAGGTCTTTGGATTATTGACTAATCCGCCGACTTCGACCGACCAGGGGCGTGTTTTGAAATGCTGCGCCAGGTCTGCGACAGGATCTTTGAGCTGCGAGAACTCATAATAGTTGTTGTAATGCGTGATGTCATCGAGTGATGTCAGTTTGTCAGCCGTTGCATTCGCGTGCGCAGTGGGTTGTGCCAGGAAGGAGTCCGGTCCGGCGGTGGATGTCGGCTGCGTGTCCGGTGTCGCGAGCGAACCGCATGCGCTCAAAGCTAACGAACCCAGTGCAATCGCACCGATTCCTTTCATGAACTTACGCCGGGAAAGATAGACCTGCTCGGGGGTGATTTCAGACGACCGTATTTTTACCATCTCACAACTCCTACAAACCACAGTCTAACCAACACAAATAAGCGAACGTTAAGCGCATTATTAACCAATTCTTACAACACAGGCAATTATGACACCGACTCACCAGAAAAACAGGAAGTCCGCAGCACAGCCATCACATAATGATGCGCCGGCCTGCGGACTTCAGTGCATTCCCAAATGTAAGACCGCTATTTCCTCATCACATCAGGATTCAAGCAATTGGGCGGTAATCGACCTTCGAGACCGGCTATGAGGTTATCGGCTGCCAAATCGGCCATGCGATTGCGCGTCTCGAAACTGGCGCTGGCGATGTGCGGTACGATCAGGGCGTTATCAAGCGTGTAAAGCGGATGATCCGCCGGCAGGGGTTCCGGATCCGTCACGTCGAGGCCGGCCGCGAAGATGCGATGAGCCTTCAGCGCCTCAAACAACGCCATCGTATCGACTACGGGGCCGCGCGAAGTATTGACCAGCACGGCGTTCGGCTTCATCAACGCCAGCGCATCTGTATTGATGTAGTGCCGCGTTTCAGGAGTCAGAGGCACGTGCAGCGACAGAAAATCCGAGCGCGCCAGCAATTCCTGCTTCGACACATACTGAGCGCCAAGTTCCTTTTCCGCCATGTCACTGCGAACAGCGTCGTTGTACAGGATGGTCATATTGAAGGCTTTGGCGCGCCGCGCAACCGCATAACCGATGCGGCCGATCCCAGCGATTCCGATTGTTGCGCCGTAGATATCCTGGCCCAGCAACAACAAAGGGCCCCACGTGCGCCACTTGCCGCTTTTCGCATAATCGCGCCCCTCGGCAATGCGGCGACCGCACGCCATGATCAGCGTGAAGGCAAGGTCGGCCGTCGTTTCGGTCAGCACACCCGGCGTATTCGTGACCGGGATACCGCGCTTCGTGGCGGCTGGTATATCGATGTTGTCGAAGCCGACGGCGTAATTCGCCACGACCTTAAGACGCGGTGCGGCATCAAAGAGTTCGCCGTCCACCTTGTCAGTCAACAGCGTTACCAGGCCGTCGCAGTCGTGAGCGCGCTCCAGCAACACGTCGCGAGGAGGCGGTAATTCATCCTGCCATACCGTCGCATCCGTGTGTTGCAGTATTCTTGTCAGTCCGCGTTCAGGAATAATACGCGTAACAAATACTTTCGGTTTAGACATCGTGACACTTCCCTTATATGGTTCCAGTAAATCGATACTTCAGGCCACACATCATGCCTGTAGGATCACGAACTTAACGTCGTTCGATCCACGCCTTCAACTGGCCCAGCCCGGCGCGAATATCCTCGACGCTGATGCCGGAGTAAGCCAACCGGATATACTGTTCGCGCTCGCCGGGTTGCGGCCTGCCGAAATGCTTGCGAGTGCAAAACGAAACGCACGCCTGCTTCAACGCTGCGTCGGCAAAATCGCTGACATCGGTATATCCCATGCTCTGCATCGCGCGAGTCACATTCGGGAAAAGGTAGAAGGTCGTCTCCGGTTTATGCAATGAGAAGCCTTCGATGGACTGCAGCATCTCGACTGCTGCATCCCGTCGCCGGCGCAGTTCGCTAAGAATGGCGCGCGATTCCGTATGATCGCCCTGTAAAGCCTCGACACCCGCCCACTGCACGAAGTGCGCCGTACACGATTCATCATTGGTATTCAATCGCGCGATGGCCTGCGCGATTTCCCGAGGCGCAATCGCTGCGCCCAGCCGCCAGCCAGTCATCGCATACTTCTTGGAGAACGTGTACAGGATAACGGTGCGTTCCTGCATGCCGGGGATGCTCGCGATACTTTCGCTGATGCCGGAATAGCGCATTTCGAAATAGGCTTCATCCGACAGCACGATCAGATTATTGCGAATCGCCAGTTCAGCCAGGTGCTCCATTTCGGCGCGACCGGACTCTGTGCCCAATGGGTTCTGTTGATTGTTGTAGATGAGCGCACGGGTCTTGGGTGTTATCAGCGATTCCAGATAGCCGACGTCGATCTGAAAGCCGGTCGGGCTCTCGACAAATCGGTATGGACGCGCGACGCCGTCGAAGTACTCGATCTGTGATTCATAAATCGGGTAACCGGGATTCGGGTAAAGGACTTCATCGCCAGGGTTCATGATGGCCTGGATGAACTTGGTGACAACCGGTTTGCCACCCGGTTGCACCACCACGTTTTCAGCTTTGCAGTGAATCCCGCGTCGCGCACCGATATCAGCGGCGAGCGCTTCGCGCAATTGCGGGATACCCGCCGCAGGCGCGTATCCGGTCTTCTGATTCTCAATCGCGCGCTGTTGCGCCTGCACGATATTCGAGGGCGTCGGCAGGTTTATATCGCCCAGATGAAACGGATAAACCTTATGTCCCTGCGCCGACCAGGCAGCCGCTGCTTCCGACACAGCAAAAGCCGTCTCCGTGCCTAAATGACTCAAACGTTTTGCCAGCATCACGCTATCTCTTCCCTGCAACGAACGGCATTACCTGATCGCTGCCGAGTCGTACATGTTTCAAAGCGTATAGTTGCGCTGCAGACACACCCATACAGCCTTGCCCAAAAAACGGATTACCCTTAAAGTTAAAGGCACGAGATATCCTATCACGATCCCCATTGGATACCGTGTGTTAGGACGTATAGCGCAGGAGTGTAAATATGATCACGATAGAAAATGGCGAGTATATCGGCCTGGCGTGCAAGTGGATCAGCAATGGGCAGATACGTCTGGCCGTCACGACGGAGCACGGACCGCGCGCGATGTTTTTCGGATGGCAAAATGGGCAGAACCTGTTTGCGGAGATTCCCGACGTGACCATCCCCTCCGAAACCGGACCCTATCTCTTACTCGGTGGACATCGGCTGTGGCACGCCCCGGAATGGAGTAAACGCACCTACTGGCCGGAGGTACAGCCAATTACCGTCGAAACAAAGGCGAATGGCGTAAAAGTAACGTTAGCCAGCGACGGGGCGCAGATCGAAAAGTCCATGTCCTTAGAAATGGATCCTGACAGGCCCGTCGTGAAGGTCACTCATACGCTGCACAATACCGGCTTGTGGCCTGTTGAGCTGGCGCCCTGGGCGATCACCCAGTGCCGTCTGGGTGGTATTGTGATCCTGCCGCAGACCACTGAGCCGGCGGATTCGGAGAACCTGCTGCCCAACCAGCGCTACAGCTTCTGGCCATACACAAGCTTTACGGACGGGCGCATCACCTTTGGCCACTCAATCACACTGCTCAACGCCAAAGCCGCCCCTCCCACCAAGCTTGGGTATCGCAACACACGCGGCTGGGCCGGCTACTGGCTGGATGGCACGCTGTTCACCAAACACTTCGACCCGCAACCGGCTGCCAATCATCCCGACTTCGGCTGCAATTGCGAATGCTACTGCAACGATCGCTTTGTCGAAGTAGAGACACTTGGCGCACTGGCGCCGCTCAAGCCGGGGGCGATAGCCAGCCATGTGGAAACATGGCAGTTGCGCGCGAATATCTCAAAGCCGGAAGATGAAGCAGCCGCAATGGCGATTGCGCAGTACCTCTAGGCTGGTCTATGCGAGTCGCCATATCCTCGGGGACGCGCACGGATGGTTCGGTGGGCAAACTGGTTCCGAGAACCCAGACTCCCGGAATCTCGGAGATTCCGGGAGTCTGGACGCAATCATCGGCGGTCCAATAGCATTCGCCAACGGAATCAGGGACAGGGCTGAGAGAAACAAACTGTCTTAAAAATGCCTGGCGACTCGCCTGGAGTCATCGGCAATCAACACAATTCCCACGAAATGGGGCGGGGGTCCCCCCCCCCCCCCCCCCCAC